>WHSS01000267.1 GCA_009379975.1 Actinophytocola sp. | reverse complement strand
GTACCGATCAGGGCTACAACGTGCTTCTTCTCTCTGGGCATCGGGAGCACAGGTCCTCGTCTGGCAGATCGGGGAAGAAATCCTGCCAAGACCAGTCTCAACCGACCCCACCCCCAACCTCAGCAACGACACACTACTAGTAGAGCGGGTCCGGCACGTTGGGTGCGGTCGCCAGCGACTTACCCGCGATCCGCAGCATGCGCTCGATCGACGTTCCCGCGACCACGCCCGGCACGTACGGGCCGCCGACGACGAGATGGGTCAGGTCGCCCGCCGCCTCACCGGTCGCGAGCCGGACCGCGGAACCGGAGTCGCCGGGAGACGCGGCGCCGTCCCACGCGAATGCGTCGCCACGGTCGTCGTCACCAGGACCGCGGTAGACCACCACACCCGCACGCGGCGTGCCGCCCGTGCCGATGACCAGGCCGTGACCGGCGTGCTCGACCACATCGCCGAACTGCGGGCTGCCCACCGACGTCGGTCCGCCGAAGTAGGTCATCGACGAGTTCACGTATTGCTGCATCTCGGGGTAGATGTCGATCAGCGCGAAGTCGTCACCGACACCGTTGTCGACGCTCTTGACCGTCTTGCCGATGACCATCAGCACTCCCGGCGCCGCGATGAGGGTGACCTCGTCGCCGACTTCCGCACAATGCCCCGCGGTGCCGATCGAGTAGTTACCCGCGCTACCGAAGACGAAGTTCGTCGTGCAGCCCGCAGGTGCGATGATCCACGCGCCCGGCCGGATCCCGGTGAAGGCAAGGCCACTGGCCGGGTAATCGACGCCGTCGGGAATCGCGATGCCTTCGCCCTTCTCCGCGGCCGCGACGGCCTTCGCGTGCAAGGCATCGGTGTACCAACTCGGCTTCGGGGCGATCAGTTCGGTGACCGTGGCTCCGGCGAACGGATCAGCGAGGGGGCCGGGTAGTCCGGGCGCCGCCGCATGGGCGGCCACGCCTGCCGTGAGCATCACCGCGGTAGCGGCGAGCGCCACGAAGATCCTTCTGAAATTCATCTGCCATCTCCATGGGGCGCGCAGGGAAGGGAGGGATCCTCCGGATGGGTGATCGCCTCTGCCGGGAAAGAACCGCCACACCCCCGCCCCGGAAGGTGGGAATTCCCGTCGCTTGGCCAAACGAATGGCCGCCGAGCAGGTTACGGAATTCCCAGACGACGAGAGCCGAAACCTCAAAGACCGCGCATCAGGTCGGTTTCGGTGATACCGGGTCCCTGGCCGTCACGGATGAACCACTCGGTGCCAAACACGGTGGCGAAGGCATCGTCCGGCATGGCAAGGAAGAACGACTGCTCGCTGATCTGGCTCGCGTGCGCGCGCATGGCCTTTCGCTTGTACTGCAGGTAGTCGGCGACGTCGACCGCCGCGGTGATCACCGACTCCGGCTTGCCGAAATCTTCCTGCGCCTCGACGTCGCTGGTCCCGGCCTCCTCGGCGTCTTCCCGCTCGGCGAACTCGGCCATCGCCCGCAGCGCCAGATCGCGGTTGATCGTGCCCTGATACACCCGCGGCGTGCCCGCGAGTTCGGCCGCCCGCTTGCCGACCCGGTGCACCTGAATGTGGTCCGGATGCCCGTAGCCCCCGTTGTCGTCGTAGGTGGTCAACACCTCGGCCTGTTCCTCGCGCAGGATCTCCGCGAGCTTCTCGGCGGCTTCCTCCACCGGAGCCGTCCAGAACGAGCCGGGTGCGGAGTTCGCCTCGGTGTCTCGCATCCCCGAGTCCCGGTAACCGAGGAACTCGACCCGCGCCACGCCCAAGATCTCGGCGGAGGCATGGGTTTCGGCAACCCGGCGCTGCCACAACTCTTCGCCCTCATCGAGGAACCCGTCGGGCACCTCACCCAGTTCACCCCTGGTCGCCACGACGAGCACCACGCGGTGGCCCTCCTCGTACGCCTTGCGCATCACCCCGCCGCATCCGATGCATTCGTCGTCCGGATGGGCATGAAAAGTCACCAACGTCGCCATGAGCGTGAAGATACCCGCGTTGGTCCTCGGAGTGATCGATCCAGCCCACCCGTCACAGTCTGTACGGAACGCGGCATACATACGGATGATTGGCGTACGCCCTAATAACGAAACTGTTTCGACTATGTGACTGTCGTCACGCTAGGCGTAGTCTCCCTGATCGGCCTGGGTCACCCGAACGAATGAGGGGTATCGCTGTGAAACTGCCAGTGGTCATCGCGTCTTCACTACTCGTCGCGGCTATCGCCGTGGCGGCACCCGCGCAAGCGGAACAGCCGCAAGGCGAGCTCGATGTCTATACCGCGGAGGTGACCTCCGCCGAAGCGGATGAGCTTGCCCGGCAGGAACACGACATCATCGCGACCCGTCATGTCGGGTCGCGGATGGAGCTCGATGTCGTGCTGGATGACGAGCAACGCGACCGGCTCGAGCAGCGTGGCGTCAAGCTCGAGGTGAAGCGCAACAGGGACGGCAAGTCGTCCAAGCAACTCGCCGAGGCGCAGGCGGCCAACGGATATGACGTCTGGCGGTCGTGGGACGAACCGGGCGGCATCCGGGACGAGCTGTATGACATCGCCAAGAAGAATCCGCAGCTGGCCAAGCTCAAGGTGCTCGGCACGAGTCACCAGGGCAGGGAGATCATCGGGCTGAAGCTGACCCAGAGCGCCCGCGAAGTCCCTGACGGGTCCCGTCCGGCGGTGCTGTACTCGGCGACCCAGCACGCGCGGGAGTGGATCAGCACCGAGGTCAACCGCCGCACGCTGCACCACTTCATCGACCGGTGGCGGGCCAACGACAAGGAGATCAAGAACCTGCTGAAGAGCACCGAGCTGTGGTTCGTCCTCGTCGCGAACCCGGACGGCTACCAGTACACCTTCGACAACGAGCGGCTCTGGCGGAAGAACCTGCGCGACAACGACGGCGACGGGCAGGTCTCGTCCGCCGATGGCGTGGACCCGAACCGCAACTTCGACGAGCACTTCGGCTACGACGAAGAAGGATCCTCTTCGCAGTTCGCGAGCCAGACCTACCGCGGACCCTCCCCCGCATCCGAACCGGAAACCGTCGCGATGCAGGGCTTGCTCGACAGCGTCAAGCCGAAGTTCCAGTCCAACTGGCACTCCTTCGGCGAGTGGATCCTCTACCCGCAGGGCTGGCAGATCGGCACGCCGGACGCGGACAACCCGCTCTACGTGGCGATGGCGGGCACGGACGAAAAACCGGCCATCGAGGGCTTCGACCCCGGTATCAGTTCCGACGAGCTCTACGTCACCAACGGTGAGACCACCGACTACGCCGACGTGAACAACGGCACCATCGCGTTCACACCGGAGCTCGGCGAGGGCACGCCGGGCAGCGGCTTCGTCTTCCCCGACGACGAGACGCTCATCCAGGCGGAGTTCCAGAAGACGCTGCCGTTCTCCCTCGGGCTGGCGAAGTCGGCGACCGACCCGGAGAACCCCGAATCACCGGTGGACGTCTCGGTCGACCCGTTCTACCTGACCCAGGCCGAGATCGACCAGGAGAACACTCCGCTGTCGATGTTCGACTTCACCTTCGACGAGTCGTACGGCGACCCGCAGGAGGTGCGCGTCCTCGCCAAGAAGAGCCTCGGTGATGTCACGCTCAACTACCGCGTCAACGGCGGCGACGTACAGACGAAGCCGACCGGTGAATGGACCGGCGGCGAGACCTACGGCGTCGGCAATGCCGAGTACTACCAGGTCGTCAGCGGTGAAGTGACCGGCACCGATCCTGGCGACAGCGTCGAGGTGTGGTTCACCGGCGGCGGCGAGCAGAGCGAGTCGTTCACCTACGACGCGGTCTCCGAGTCCGGCGACCCGGTGCTGGTGATGGCGGCGGAGGACTACACCGGGGCGTCCCCGAACCTGCCCGCCGGACCGCAGTACCTCGAGTACTACACCGAAGCGCTCGACGCCAACGGTGTGGGCCATGACGTGTACGACGTCGACGCCAAGGGCCGCACGGCACCGGATCCGCTGGGTGTGCTGGCCCACTACGACGCGGTGATCTGGTACACCGGCGACGACATCGTCACACGGGAGGCCGGCTGGGGTCCCGGCAACGCCTCCAGTCTCGCGATGACCGAACTGCTGGCGGTGCGCGACTACCTCAACGAGGGCGGCCGCGTGCTCTACACCGGCAAGTGGGCCGGGCAGCAGTACACCACCAACGTCGGTACGCAGATGTACGACCCGTTCAACAACGCTCAATGCTCCGATCCGGCCGTGGCGCCGGGGTGCCGCCCGCTTCCCGGCTCCGGTGACGTGATGGGCGACGTGCTCCAGTACTGGTTCGGCGCGGGGATCGCCAATCTCGACGCGGGAATCAACCCGGAGACCGGCGAAGCGTACGACGTCGTCGGGTCGGGTGAGCCCTTCGACGGCCAGTCGTGGTCGCTCAACGGTGCCGACAGCGCACAGAACCAGGACACCGCGTCCTCGTTCATCACCACCAGCGGCCTGCTCCCGGTCGAGCAGTTCCCGCAGTTCGAGAGCTGGGCGGCCGCGAAGTACGACCGGCCGGGTGGGCCGTTCGACCCGCACAGCGGCGAGCACTACGTCTACTCGCAGATCGGCGACGTCTCCTACAAGCGGTTGACACGCACCGTCAGCGTGCCTGCCGACGGCGGCGAGCTGTCGTTCTGGACCTCGTACAACACCGAGGCGGACTGGGATCACCTTGCCGTCGAGGCCAGGACCGCCGGCCAGGACGACTGGACGACGCTGCCCGACCTCAACGGGCACACCAGTCAGGCTCCCGGGGACAGCTGCAGCTCGGGCTGGCGCGAGCTGCATCCGCACCTGGATCACTACCAGACGCTGAACCCAGACGGCAGCTGTGACCCGGCGGGCACCACCGGCGAATGGCATGCCGCTTCCGGTGGCTCCGGCGGCTGGCAGCAGTGGCGCGTCGATCTGGCGGACTACGCGGGCCAGGATGTCGAGATTTCGATCGCGTATATCAGCGACTGGTCGGTGCAAGGGCTCGGGGTGTTCCTCGACGACATCGCCACCCCTGCCGGTGACGGTGACACCGACTTCGAAGCGGGCCTCGACGGCTGGGAGATCACCGGGCCGCCGGAGGGCAGTTCGCCGAACCCGAACAACTTCGAACGGACCACCGCCGGGGGCTTCCCCGAAGGTGCCGCCGTCGCCACCGAGGACACGCTCTACCTTGGCTTCGGTTTCGAAGGCATCAGCGACGGCGCCACCCGCAACGCCGTCATGGGCAGCGCCTTGCAACACCTGCTGCCCTGACGTAACC
>WHSS01000249.1 GCA_009379975.1 Actinophytocola sp. | reverse complement strand
TACGTCTCAGCCTGCAGCCGACGCATCCCGCTCTCGCGTTCGCGCAGCGCGGCGACCAGCTCGGTCTTGTCCTGGCGCCACCACTCGGCACCGGACACAGCAGGACTGATCGGATCGATCACATGTTCGATACTACCAACCGGCAACGACAAATACCAGCACATTTATGTGATCAACATCCGACTATTTTGTGCAAGCACTTATACGATCGGGCAGGTGACTAGTGGTAGCCATTCCGGGTGAACACCTGGCTCGTGTCACCATCCTCGCCGGTGTTGCGGCGAAGACGCTGTGCCGCTACACAAATCACATCGGGCTCGATGCCCTGGACGTATGACGACAAGCCCATGAACCAGGAGGCCTCAATGCCCAGCCGTCCTCAAGTGGTCGCCTTTGACGTGGTCCAGACGCTGATGTCGCTGGAATCTATGCGTGAGCGCCTGTCAGTGGCTGGGCTGCCCGGCTCCATTCTGGAACGGTGGTTCGACCGTATCCTCCGCGACGGTATGGCGCTGACGCTGGCCGGGGACTACGTGCGATTTCCCGTGCTGGCGGCGAGTGGCTTGCGGACCCTTGCTTCCGGGGACATCAGTGACGACGCTGTCGAGCATGTGATGGCCGGCTTCGCCGAGGCGCACGAGCAACCCGACGCCGAGTCGGCGATGCGGATGCTGGCCGGGGCGGGAATCTCCCTCGTGTGTCTGACCAACGGGCCGGCCGATTCCACTCAGGACTTCCTGACACGCACGACACTGGATCGTTTCGTCGATGAGGTCATCAGCGTCGAGGACGTGCGGTTGTGGAAGCCCGCGGGGGAGGTCTACGCGCACGCGCTGCGGCGGCTCGGCAGGCCGGCGGAGGAAGTGGCCATGGTCGCGGTGCACGCCTGGGACTGCCATGGTGCCCGGCGCGCCGGTCTCACCACCGGCTGGGCGGGCCGGCTGGAGACTCATTTCCCGGAAATCTTCGAAAAGCCCGACGTGATGGGCGAGGACCTGATTGAGGTCGCCCGGGGCCTGCTCGCCCTGCCTGCACCATAGCGGGGAGTTGACCTACGACCCGACTCGTGAAGCCGTTGTCAGCCGAATGCCAGTTGTGGTGATCGCCGCACACCTGGGTACCCGGGGGGCACCAGTGCACGACGGCAGACGACGAAGGAGGGTTTGGTCGTGAAGGCAGTGGTATACGAAGGCCCGAACGACGTGGCCGTGAAGCAGGTCGACGAGCCGCGGGTGGAGCAGCCGACCGATGTGATCGTGCGGATTACCTCGAGCGCGATCTGTGGTTCTGACCTGCACATGTATGAGGGCCGCACGGTCGCCGAGCCCGGCATCGTGTTCGGTCACGAGAACATGGGCATCGTCGAGCAGACCGGGTCCGGAGTGACCAGCATTCGCGAGGGCGACCGGGTGAGCATGCCGTTCAATGTCGCCTGCGGTTTCTGCCGGAACTGCCTTGCGGGCAACACCGGGTTCTGTCTCACCGTCAACCCGGGATCGGCGGGCGGCGCGTACGGGTATGTCGGCATGGGTCCGTACAAGGGTGGCCAGGCCGAGTACCTGCGGGTGCCCTTCGCGGACTTCAACTGTTTGCCGTTGCCGCCGGGGGATGAGCATGAGGACGACTTCGCGATGCTGGCCGACATCTTTCCGACCGGCTACCACGCGACGGAGCTCGCTGAGGTGTCGCCGGGGGAGACTGTGGCGGTCTATGGCGCCGGACCGGTCGGGCTGATGACGGCCTATTCGGCGATGTTGCGCGGTGCGGCCCAGGTTTTCGTGGTAGACAAGATACCCGAGCGGCTCGGGCTGGCGGCGGACATCGGCGCGGTGCCCATCGACTTCACCGAGGGCAGTGCGCCGGAGCAGATCGCGGAGCGCACCGACGGCGGCACCGACAACGGCATCGACGCGGTGGGCTACCAGGCGACGGTCGCCGAAGGGGAAGAGCAGCCCGCCGTAGTGCTCAACGACCTCATCGCCACCGTGCGTCCCACCGGCACGATCGGTGTCGTCGGCCTGTACCTGCCGGAGGACCCGGGCGCGCCCAGCGAAGACGCCAAGCATGGCAGGCTGCTGATCGACATGGGCTCCTACTTTGAAAAGGGCCTGCGCATGGGCAGCGGCCAAGCCAACGTCAAGGCGTATAACCGGCAGTTACGCGATCTCATCATCGAAGGCCGCGCCACGCCGAGTTTCGTGGTCTCCAAGCGGCTGCCGCTGGAGGACGCGCCGGAGGCCTACGAGCGCTTCGACAACCGGGAACGGGGCTACTCCAAGGTCGTGCTCAAACCCTGACCATGCCGGTGGAGGTGCCGAGCCCGTAGGCGCCAAGGGCGCCGACCGCGACGGGGAAGCTCCGGATCGTCGCCAAGACGGTGTCGACGAGGCCGCGGAGCACGAACGGTCCGAAGACGAATCCGGCTCGCCGCGGGTCCGAGCAAGATCTCGGCCACCACGACTCCGGTGACGCCCAAGGCCGAACCGGTCAGCTCGAACACCGGGGTGAGTTGACACTGCGCGGCGTTACCCGCCCGGTCGCCGCGACAGGGCGCTACCAATCGCCGATCGAGGACCCGTTCGGATCCATCCGCGCCGCGCTGGAATTCACCACCACCACCACCACCATCGATCGCCGGGACTGGGGGATGGACTGGCAGGCGCCGCTCCCCGGCGGTGGTGACGCGCTCGGAAATCTCGTGGAGCTCACCGCGAGTCTCGAACTGGTCAAGGAGGCCTGATGGTCATGAGGATTCTCGGCCTGTCCGGCAGTCTCCGGCGCGACTCGTACAACCGCAGGTTACTCACGGCCGCTGCGCGCGAGTTGCCGGCGACCGCCACGCTGGACGTATTCCATGAGCTCGCCGATATCCCGCCGTACAGCGAGGATCACGCGGTATCCGAAGCGGTGGCCGCGCTCAGGGAAGCCGTCGGAGCGGCCGACGGTGTGCTGATCGCGACGCCCGAATACAACGCTTCGGTGCCGGGGCAGCTGAAGAACGCACTGGACTGGGTGTCACGCCCGTTTCCCGGCAACTCGCTGCGCGATAAGCCCGTCGCGGTCATCGGAGCATCCACCGGCCTGTTCGGGGCCGTGTGGGCGCAAGCCGAACTGCGCAAGATACTCAAGACCATCGGTGCTCACGTTGGCGACCGGAAACTGGCGGTCGGTCAGGCGAATGACGCCTTCGGCTCCGACGGCGGGCTCGTTCAGCCCGAGCATCGAGACGCGCTTGCGCGGATCGTCGAGGAACTTCGCGGCATGCATGTGTCACAAATTTGTGATACATTCATGCGATGATGAACGAACACGCGGTTGGCCTTCGGGAACTGCGCCATAACACCGGTGAGGTGCTAGCCCGAGTACGACATGGGGAGACTATCGACGTGACAGAGCATGGTCGCCTCATTGCCCGCTTGGTGCCGGTTCAGGATCGGGCGCCCAGTGTCGCGCTTGCTCGACTTGCCGAGTCAGGACGACTTCGGCGGGCGACCCGGCCAGGGTATCGGCCGCGGATGCGAGCCGGCGACGGAACGGATGTCTTGAGTGATGCTCTCGCTGATCTCCGCGCCGAGGAACGCTGGTGAGTCTCTATTACGTCGACACATCGGCAGCGCTCAAGCTGCTGCGCGAGGAGGAATACTCGAGCGACTTCGCGGACTTCTACGACTCGAACGCTGATGCTTCATGGGTGAGTTCGGCGTTGCTGCGGATCGAAGTAATGCGTGCGGTGAACCGGGTGATGCCCGCGCTTTTGCCGGATGCGCGTGATTTGCTGACCGCCTTCGACGTGATCTCCATTGATGACGACATCGTCGATGCGGCGATGAACGAACCGAATCGGTCACTCCGCTCGCTCGACGCTATCCATCTGGCAACCGCTCGGGTCCTTGGCACGGAACTGAATGCCGTGCTGACCTACGACGATCGGTTGGCGACGGCGGCAGCCGAAGCAGGCATATCCGCGGTCATGCCCGGCGTTGTGGAGTAAACGTCTCATCCCGTAACTCACCGAGCTTCATGGCGAAGCGGACTTTCGGCGAACCGACCCCCGGTCCGCGCCACGCGCTTGACCCTCCCACCGGGGGGAGACCGTACCCTCGCCCCGGAGGTGAGCGCGATGGCTACGGCCGCGCTTCGTAGACGATGTTGAACGGAGCCTCGGTGGCGCGCCGGAACCGGGTGAAGCCCGCGCGCTTGACGAGTCGCGGATGCGGGCCTCACCCGCCTGCGCGCCGAGGGCAAGGCCGACCTCCTGGCTCTTCGACGCGGGAACGCAGATCAACGTGGACGCCGAGTAGAAGATGCGGCCGACCGGGTTGAGGTTGTCCTCGAGGTGATCTCCCGCGTTCGGTTCCACGATCATCCAGGTGCCGTCCTCGACAAGGGATTCCCGCACGTGCGCGGCCGCGCCGACCGGGTCGCCGATGTCGTGCAGGCAGTCGAAGAACGTCACCAGGTCGTAGCCCTGGCCGGAGTACTCCTTCGCGGTGGCGACTTCGAACGTGCAGCGCTCGCCGACACCGGCGTCCGCGGCGGCCTTGCGGGCAGCCGCGATCGACGCCGGGCGTTTCGGCGGCAGGCTGACCCGGCAGCTGATCCGGTTCCTGGGCGCCCGCTGATCCCGATGCCAACCTGAACGTCCTGGTCAACCGTGCCCGCCGCGTGGGCGGAGGACGCCGACGCGGACTGGGCGCACCCGCATCGCGACCGCCTGGTGCGGGCGCATCAGGAGTGTCTCGAGATCGGTGCGGCCGCGGCACTACGTGCGGGAAGGGCGCGAAGGGCGGTCGAGCTGGCCGAGGACGCGGTCGTGGCGGCCCCGCTTCGCGAACCGGCACACCTGCTGCTGATCACTTCCCTCGCGCAGAGCGGGGATCAGGCCGCCGCCCTCGCCGCGTATCGGCGGCTCCGGAAACGCCTCGCTGAGGATCTCGGCATTGACCCGTCAGCCGAAGCCGAGCAGCTACACGCACGGTTGTTGCGGGGTGGGCAGAAGGCGCTCGATCCTGCTACGCGTGGAACGGCAGACCGACACCGCTCGCGACCTGCTCGGATTACTCGCACTGCTCGCCGACGCGTGCGGTGCGTCGGTGGATACGGTGACCGAAGGGCTGCGCCTGCTGGCGGACGCCGAGCTCATCAGCCACGGTCAGCGTGGCTTCGGCACCTACCACGATCTCGTCGCGGAGACCGTCCGTGAAGCATTGGCACCGGTCGAGAAGGCCCGGCTGCACAAGCTGCTGGCGGCGGCACTCGCCTCCGACAGCACAGACAGCACAGGCAGCACCGGCACCACGGTGAGCGGGCATGGCACCTCGCCGGAGCAGGCGATCGTCCAGCGGCGACGATCGCTTATGCCCAGGGCGCGCGGCACCAGCTTGACCGCTTCGCCGACCGGGAGGCCGAGCAACTGGCCGAGGCGGGTCTCGAGATGGACCCCGGTGGCGCGGTTCGCGCGGAGCTCCTGGAGGTGCGCGCGGTAACCAGGGCGAGAACGGGCCGGCTCGCGGGCGCCCGTGATGACCTCCGCGCCGCGCTCACCTCCGCACCGAGGGCGCCCATCCGCGCTCGCCTGCTCACCCGGCTGGCCGGAGTGTCGTCCGGTTCCGACGATCTCCTGCGAGCCGCCAACCTCATCGAGCTCGCGCTGGCCGAGGCCGGAACCGACTCCGCCGCGCGGGCGAAAGCGCTGGCCGCGGGTGCGATCATCGACATGGACCTGGAACGGCGCGCTCGCGCGCAGCAACGCTATGACGAGGCGCTCTCGCTTTTCGAGCGGATCGGCGACGCACGCGGCGTTGCGGACATTCTCGATGGGCGAGCGATGGGCGTGTTCCTCGACGGTGAGATCGACGCCGCCATCGACGCGTTCGAGCAAGTCGCGCAGCTCTTCAGAGATTCCGGGAACCTGCTTCGAATCCTCACACCGCGCTGCACTCGCGGTCACGCGCTGGTCTTCGCGGGAAAACCGGAAGCCGCCTTGGTGGATATCGAAGCGGCAGGTGAACTGGCGAGTTCGCTCGGCTATGTCGAGGGCGACGCATACGTGTATTGG
>WHSS01000057.1 GCA_009379975.1 Actinophytocola sp. | reverse complement strand
GTACGCCTGCGCGACTCCCTGCACCGGGTGGGACCTCGGTTCGTTGCTGCGGCATATGAACGACTCCTTGCTCGCGCTGCACGAAGCC
Source organism: Actinophytocola sp. (assembly GCA_009379975.1). GTDB lineage: Bacteria > Actinomycetota > Actinomycetes > Mycobacteriales > Pseudonocardiaceae > WHSS01. Next base: position 22,682 of record WHSS01000057.1, on the reverse strand, counting down.
GCCGACACCGGAGACGTCGGCCTGGTCCCGGTCGCCGCGGCGGGCGATCCGGCCACCCTCTGGCGCGAGCGGGCCGGCGGCCTGCTCGGCGCGTGGACGAACGCCGATGACCGTGCGGTGGTGTCGGTGGCGGGCTGCCCGATCACCACGGCCGTCGTGGCCAGCACCGGAGCGCTCGAGGTCGCCGTGCACGCCTGGGATGTCGCACAGGCCCGCGGCGGGCGGGGTCTGCCGAAGGAGCTCGCGGAGGAGCTGTTCACCCTGGCGCCCCTGCTCGTCGACGAAGCCGACCGGCCGGGCCGCTTCGGGGCAGCCATCGCGCCGCCACCGCAGTCCGGCGCGGCCGACCGGCTCGTCGCCTTCCTGGGCAGGCGGCCTTAGCCTCCATGCACCCCGCCGGGATCCCGCGGATACTGTTGATATCGGGATACTAGAAGTATCTCAACCTCGGTGAAACCTGCTGGATAGAGTTGACCGCATGCCCCGTCTGAGCCGAGCCGAAAGCCAGGCTCGCACCCGCGAACAATTGGTGGCGACCGCCAAGGAGTTGTTTCTGCGCGACGGATACGGCCCGACGTCCCTGGAGCGGGTGGCCGACGCCGCCGGCTACTCCAAGGGCGCGGTCTACTCCAACTTCCGCAACAAGAACGAGCTCTGCCTAGCGGTCCTCGACGCGATCCACGCGGAACAGACGGCCCGCATCGTGGAGGTCATCTCCGGCACGCGGACGCTCGAGGAACGGCTGACGAAGTTCGAGGAGTGGGCCGAGCGCCACATCGGCGATCAGGCCTGGACGGCGCTGGAAGTCGAGTTCGCGGTCAACGCCCGCCGTGACGAGCGGCTGTGCGCCGAACTGGCGAGCCGGGACAAGGTCATCCGGGACCTGATCGCGTCGCTGGTCACGGCGAACGGCGAGGAGTTGGGCATCGAGGTGCCCATGCCCGCCGGGGACATCGCGACGGCGTTGCTCAGCCTCGGCATCGGCCTGGGTATCCAGCGCGCGATCGACCCGACCATCTCCGCTTCGGTGCTGACCGACGTCATCCGGCTGGTCGTCGGTCAGCGTTCGGCGACCGGCTCGACGACCGGCTCGACGACAACGCCGACCTGACCCGCCGCAGGTCGGCCGCGGTGTCGACGTCGGAAGGGTCGGCGATATCGGCGCATTCGACGTCGGTGATCTCCTCCGGGTGCCGCGTGAGATACGCCCGCGCGCCGACATCGTCGTGCGTAGCGGCGATGACCTCGGGCCACACCTGGCGGCCCAGCAGCACCGGGTTGCGCCGCTTGCCGTGATAGGTGGCGACGGCGACGCGCGCACCGGCCTGGCAGGCGGAGCGCAGCCTGCGCACCACGTCCGCCCCGATGAGCGGCTGGTCGACCAGCGCCACCACGACGGCGTCCACCTCCGCGGGTAGTGACGCCAGCCCGGCGCGCAACGAGGACGCCATACCGCCTGCCCAGTCCGGGTTGTCCACCACCAGCGCTCCGGCCAGATCGGCCCGCACGGCCACCTGATCCCGCTCGGCACCCAGCACGACGTGCACGGCATCGCAGCCGCCGTCGGCGAGCACGCCGACACCACGCTCGACCAGCAGTTTCCCGTCGAACTCGACTAGCGCCTTCGCTCGCCCCAGCCGGCTACCCTCGCCCGCGGCGAGCAGCAGCCCAGCGATCTGAGGCGTTCCGGCGTGTTCAGTCATCGATGACAACAGTAACCGCCGTGGGGACTGCGGCACCGCGGTGTTGGCCGTTACGATCCGCCGGTGGCCGGTGTCCAGCTGGTCCCGCCAGAGATGGTGTCATCCCGCGACGCCCGGCCCGGGCGCCGCGGGGCAACGTGAAACTGAGGAGTTCTGCATGGTGGAGACCCCCCAGCGCGAGATCTGGGTTACTCCGGACTTCGTCGAGTACGACACCCCGATGGAAGTAACCGCGTACGTCGCCCGCATGGAGTGACGCTCTCGTGCCCGGCGGGGCCCCATGAGGGTCCCCGCCGGGCACGGCCGTCGGCGCAGGAGTGAGAATCCCGCTATGGCCCTCGAAGACACCGCGCTCAGCGAGCAGGATTTCCTCGCGGCACTGCGCGGCCTTTCCCATCGCTACTGGGGAGCACACCCGTTCCACCACCGGCTGCACGACGGCAGCCTGTCCGAGCACGAGCTGCGGATGTGGGCGGCCAACCGCTGGTACTACCAGAAGATGCTGCCGCAGAAGGACGCGGCGATCATCAGCAACTGCCCGGTGCCCGAGATCCGCAGGCAGTGGCTCGACCGGATCGTCTACCACGACGGGCGCCACGAGGGCGATGGCGGCGCGGAGAAGTGGCTGCGGCTGTGTGAGGCGGTCGGGCTGCACCGCGAGGAAGTGCTCGACGAGCGCCATCTCGCGCCCGGCGTCCGGTTCGCGGTCGATGCCTACGTCTCGTTCGCCAGGACGCAACCGTGGGTGGCCGCGGTCGCATCGGGGCTGACCGAGATGTTCTCCGGTCACCTGATGCGCAAGCGGGTCAGCGACATGCTCGCCCACTACGACTGGATCCGCCAGGATGATCTCTCGTACTTCACCAAGCGCATCGACGCGGTCTCCGGCGAGGGCGAAGCGACGCTCGACATCGTGCTGCGCTACAGCAAGACCCGCGAGCAGCAGCAAGCCGCGATCGACGCGCTGAGCTTCAAATGCGATGTGCTGTGGTCGATGCTGGACGCCATCGAGCGCGCGGGTCAAAAGCTATGAGCAAGCCGATGCTCCGTCGAGGTGTGCGCTTGAGCTACGACAAGACGCGAGGCGCGCACGTGCTGCTCTTTCCCGAGGGCGTGCTCGTGCCCAACTCGACTGCGGTCGCCGTGCTCGAACTCTGCATCGGCAAGTTGACCGTCGCCGAGATCGCCTTGGCACTGCGCGAGCGCTACGACGGCGTGCGCGAGCAGGACGTCGCCGACATCGTCAACCGGCTCGCCGACCGGCGGGTACTGGAGTTTCGATGAGGGGTTGGGAGCGTCGCCATGCGGCCCAGCGATGGTGGGGCGAAGGTCCCAGAGCTGGCAGTGTCATGAGCGCCGAGCCGCCGCTGGGAATGCTCGCCGAACTCACCCATCGCTGCCCGCTGCATTGCCCGTACTGCTCGAACCCGCTCGAACTCATCGCCAAGCACAACGAGCTCACCACCGCCGAATGGCTCTCGGTGCTGACCCAGGCCCGCGAGCTGGGGGTCCTGCAGGTTCACCTCTCCGGCGGCGAACCGCTCGCCCGCCACGACCTGCCCGAGCTGGTTTCGCACGCCAACGGCCTCGGTTGCTACGTCAACCTGGTCACCAGCGGGCTCGGGCTGACCGAGTCGCGGATGACCGACCTGGCCGAGCGGGGTCTGGCCCACGTCCAGCTCTCGGTGCAGGGAGCGTCGCAGCAGACCGCCAACCTCATCGCCGGCACGCGGGCGCACGAGCACAAGATCGCCGCCGCCGAACTGGTGCGGGCCGCAGGGTTGCCGCTGTCGGTGAACGTGGTGCTGCATCGCGCCAACCACGACGAGTTGGCTGACATCATCGCGCTCGCCGAGCGGATGGGCGCCGACCGCCTCGAACTGGCGAATACCCAGTATTACGGCTGGGCGCTGCGTAACCGCGACGCCCTGATGCCCACCCGAGAGCAGCTCGACGCGGCGGAGCCGATCGTACGAGCGGCGACCGAACGGGTGCGCGGCCACATGGAGATCGTCTACGTCATCAACGACTACCACGAGGCCTACCCGAAGCCGTGCATGCACGGGTGGGGCGCCCGGCAGTTCACGCTCGCCCCCAACGGCGACGTGCTGCCCTGCCCGGCGGCGACGGCGATCACCACGCTTGAGCTCGACAACGTGCGGGACACTCCGCTTGCCGAGATCTGGTACGACTCCGCCTCGTTCAACGCCTTCCGGGGGGAGGACTGGATGCAAGAACCGTGCCGGTCGTGCGAGCTGCGCGGGAAGGACTTCGGCGGCTGCCGCTGTCAGGCGTTCCTGCTGACCGGGGACGCCGCGGCAACTGACCCGGTGTGCGGCAAGTCGCCACAGCGCCAGCTGGTCGACGACATCCTGGCCGCGGACGGCGGCGAGCCGGCGTTCGCCATGCGCGGGCCGGTGGAGCGGGCGCGGTGAAGGTCATCCTGCTCGGCACCGCGGCGGGCGGCGGCTACCCGCAGTGGAACTGCGCCTGTGCGATGTGCGCCCGAGTGGGCGAGAACTGCCCGCCGAGGAGCCAGGACTGCGTCGCGGTCAGCGCGGACGGCGGCAACTGGCTGCTGCTCAACGCCTCCCCCGACATCCGAAGCCAGATCATCGGCACGCCCGCGCTCGCGGCGGGTCCCGGACCACGGCAGACGCCGATCAAGGCCGCACTGCTCACCGACGCCGAACTGGATCACACGCTCGGCTTACTCATGCTGCGCGAAGCCGCCGCCGGGCTGCGGGTCTTCGCGCCCGGTGCGGCACTGCGAGCACTGAGATCCGGCCTCCCGATCCAGGGCATCACGGGCGCTTACGGCGGCTGGGACTGGCGGATCGCGGGCAGCGGCTTCGAGACCGAGGGCCTGCGGGTGCGGGTGCTGCCGGTCGGTGACAAGCGGCCGAAGTACGCCCGCGAACTGGACATCGAAGGCCCGTGGGTCGTCGCTTACCGGATCGAGGACCCGGCGACCGGCGGCGTCCTCGTCTACGCGCCGTGCCTCGCGACGTGGCCGGACGGCTTCGACGAATTCGTCACCGGCGCCAGCTACGCCCTCATCGACGGCACGTTCTACTCGCCGGACGAGATGGCGGGCGCCACCGCGAGCGGGGTTTCGCAGGGCGCCCAACGCCGGATGGGCCATATCCCGATGGCGGGCGATGACGGCAGCCTCGGCCGGCTTCGGCGTCACCCTGGCGTGCGGTGGGCCTACACCCACCTCAACAACACCAACCCGGCGCTCGACACCACATCAGCGGCCTACGCCGAGGTGCGCGCCGCCGGGGCGGACATCCCCGTCGACGGGACCGAGCTGACGCTCTAGCGCCGGAGTCAGTCGGCCGTCTCGACGAGGGCGGGCACCACCGCGGCAGGCGCCGGTGTACGCCTGCGCGAGCGCGTGATGGCGACCCCGGCGAGGCACAGCGCGCCTCCGGTCAGGGTGAGCCAGCCGGGAACCTCGTCGAGCACCGCCCAGGACATCAGCACGACCATGGTCGGCACCACATAGGTGGTCGCGCCCATCTTGCCCGCGGTCGTCCTGGCCAGGGCATACGCCCATGTGGTGAAGGCGAGCGCGGTCGGGAAGACGCCGAGGTAGATCATGTTGAGGGTGGCCGAGGCGGGCGCGTCGGCCACTTGCGAGAGCAGTTGCCCCGAGAACGGCAGGCAGGCTATGGCCCCGACGAAGCAGCCGAAAGTGGTCACCTGGAACGCGGAAGCGCACTGGAGCGCCGGCTTCTGCAGCACGACACCCATCCCGAAGGTGAACGCGGCCAGCAGGCACAGCAGCACCCCGAGTACCGACCCGGTACCGCCGCCGGACATCGAGAACCCGACCACGACCGCACCGACGAAGGCCACCGCCATGCCGGTGAGCAGTCGCGGCGGGAGCCCCTCTTTGAGCAGCCAGCCACCGAGCAGTGCGATCACGATAGGGCCGACGTTGACCACCATCGCCGCGGTGCCCGCGTCGACCTCTCGCTCACCCCAGTTCAGCGCGACCATGTAGACGCCGAACCACAGGATCCCCGAACCGATGATCCCGGGCCATGCGGCCCGCGGCGGCAAGCCTTCGCGCCGGATCAGCAAGATCGTGCCGAGGACGGCCGAGCCGGCAAGCAGCCTGCCGAGCGCCAGCGCGCCCGGGTCGTAATGATGTCCCGCGCTTCGGATGGAAACGAAGGCCGAAGCCCACAGCAGCACGGTCACACCGGCAGCGAGCAGCGCACGACGATCGGGGGAGGGTGAGGGCACGAGGTCCACAGTGCCTGAGCGGGGACTCCCGCCGCCAGCGATTATCGGACGTCGCATGTCACAACGGTCAGTGTCCGATGCAACCTCACCGCGGTGATCCCCGTCCTTGAAGCAGGTTCGAGTTCGCACCGGAGGGGAGAGGCCATGCGTACCAGTGCCCGGCGACTATCGGCAGTGCCGCTACTGGCAGGGGTGCTGGTGGCTACGGCTTGCGCGTCGCCCGTGACGGCAACTCCCGCGGACGACACGGAGCTCGACGTAGCACGCCGCTACCAGGTCACCGCCACCGTGTTGGAGGACGGCAAGCACGGACCGCAGTTGTGCGGCGCGGTGGCAGAGTCCTTGCCGCCGCAATGTGGCGGGCCCGACATCATCGGCTGGGACTTCGAAACCGTGCCGTCCGAATCGGCGGCGGGCACCCGTTGGGGCAACTACACCATGATCGGCACCTGGGACGGTGAACGCTTCACGCTCGTCGAGCCCGCGCGCCCGGCGCGCGAGCAGGAACCGGTGACACCGGAGTCCCCCGACTGGTCGACGGAACTCCCCATGCCGGAATTGCGAGATATCCAGCGACGCCTGCACGAAGACTTCGAGCTGGTCTTCGGCTCCCACATCGACGAGACAGCCAGGATCATCGTTGCCGGGACCTGGCTCGAAACCGACGAGCTCCGGAGCGCCATCGACGAGAAGTTCGGCGAACGCGTCGTCTATCTCAACTCGATGCTGCGGCCGGTGCGGTGATCAGCCCACGACGAGGTCGCCGTTGTCGTTGACCTCGATCGCTTGCTCGGCGAGCGGCTTCTCCGCCGGGCCGTTCGCGACCTGGCCGTCGGCGATCTGGAACTTGCTGCCGTGGCATTTGCAGTTGATGGTGCCGCCGCCGACGTTGTCGACCACGCATCCCTGGTGGGTGCACACCGCGGTGAAGCCGGCGAACTCGCCGTCGACCGGCTGCGTGACGACCACCCGCTCGTCGGCGAAGACGACCCCGCCGCCGACCGGCACTTCATCGGAGGAGCCGAGCACGGTGCCTGGCGCCGGCCCGCCTTCCTCGGACGATTCGCCGCAGCCTGCGAGGCCGGTGACGGCAACAATGCCGACGGCGCCGGTGCCGAGCATCGCGGCTCTTCGCGGTATCCGCGGGCCCGCTTGTCCTCTCCTGCTGATCATCTCGTCGTTCATGATGAGGAGTATGGCGCAGCATCGCCGCGGTATCGGCGGATCGAGCGACGAAGGTTAGCGGTTCGAAATGTCTTGCCGCGCCGGCAGATCGATGATCCGGGTGACGAGCCACGCGATCTGACTCGCTACTTCGTCCGCCGACGCCAGCGGCATGACCAGGTGGCTCACGACGAGCCGGACGACGGACTCGACGACCACCCGACGCTCATCCTCGGTCAGCGAGATCTCCGGCCAGCGGAGATAGTTCTTGACGTCCTCCCCACGGCTGAAGCCGGGGGTCTACGCGCTACGTGAACCATCGATAAGACTCCCGGACGCTGATATACCTGGAACTCTGGTCCATTCGCCAAGAAACTCGCTGTGGCACGCCACGCTCGGAACCGTAGGAGCCATCCGCCAACCGATAGTTCAGGCCGGTGTCACGTTCACTCAAGGCTACGGCAGCCGCCTCCGCCCCGCGAATCCGAGATCTTGCCGGTGGTACCAGCCGAGCTCCTCGTCGCCCTCCAGCCAGCACAGCAGCACCGGCACGTCGTCGAGATCGGCCGGGAAGTCGAGCAGCAGTGGCGCGAAGCCCTTGATCTCGACACCGCTCTGCTGGATTTCGGTGATCAGCTCGTCCAGCCGCGCCTGCGCGGCCTTGAACTCGGCGAGCCCGCCCAGCTCGGTCGGCACGCCGCCCGGCCGCACCGAGAGCGCCAGCTCCGCCGCGTCCGCCCGCAGCGCGATGACCTCGTCGATGACCGGCCGCAGCCGTGCCAGCTCGGCGCGAGCTTCCGCGACGGTGAACAAACCCATGCCCGCGAGCCTGCCACACCACGGCGAGCGCTCGGTGGCGCCGGCCCGCGATCTTCCCGGTGTACTGGAAGATGTACAGGCCGTGATCACGGTCGCTGGCGAGCACGTAGGTCTCGCCGTTGGCGATGCTCGTGCACCTCGACGCCCCAGAAGTTGTTGCCACCCTCATCGATGAAGGCACCAACCTCCTTCAGACCCTTGGGCCCGTACTCCAGCACCCGCAGCCCCGCCGCGTAGTAGGACAGGTAGGCCAGCTTCGAACCCGGCCGCGGGTCCATCGCGACTTCGTGCACCGAGAGGTCGCCGAAGCCGATGGCGAACTCCTCGGACTGCGACTCCTCGACCGCGAACGTGTCAACCTGGGTCATGGAACCGCGCTGACCGACCTCACCGGGGACGTCCGTGCGGAACAGCCGGACGTAGCCCCAGCCGTTGAACACCGCGCTCACGTCGACCTTGTGGCCCACGTCGCCGATCTGCGGCTCGTTGCCGGGCACGTACGGCACCGAGTAATCCGGCGTGCTGTCGAACAGGTGGTGCAGCGCCGTGTGCGTGGTGCACACCGCGACGACCGGCTGCGTGAAGGCACCCGAGCCACAGAAGGGCTGGTCCGGGTTGTTGTTGTGGCTGGCGTGGTGATCGACGAAGACCACCGCGTCGTAACCGGCCTCCATGGCGCGGTCGGCCTTCTGGCCCGGGAAGCACGCGTCTTCCGGTGCGCTCGGGTCGCCCACCGGACCACGCTGGATCACCGCGATGGCCTCTTCGCCTTCCTCGAGGTCGATGCCGAGGCTGTCGAACGCCGGCAGGTCCGCCGAATCGGGGCAGGCGTAGCCGACGTAGACGGTCGGGCCGTTGAGCTTGAGGTCGTCGAGCTGCGCCACCGGAGCGGCACCACCGACGCCGACGGACGGGTACTCGCCCGCGTTGTCACCGGTGGTGATGAGGAACTCCCCGACGCCGTACGGCGCGAAGTCCTCGTCGGTGCCGATCAGGTAGTTGAAGTTCGGCGAGAACTCCGACTGGTGTGCGTTGCCCTCCGGAGCGACCTCGTTGCCGCGCTTGAGTTGCTCCTCATCCAGCTCGGCGTAGTCGGTCTCGGCGATCAGCGAGACGTTGCCGGGAGTGGGGTCGGTGACGTCGAGCAGCACGTAACCGCCGTCCCAGTAGTTCACGTTCATGACGTACCGGTTGGCCTTGCGGTAGACCATCATGTCGTGGTTGAAGACCTGGGTCAGACTGGCGGGCGATTCCTGCTGCACACCGAACAGGTCCCACAGGTCGAGCGTGTCGTTGACCAGAACCGGGTTGGTGGGGTCGGTGACATCCCAGATGTTGATGCCGCCGAGATAGCGGTCCTTGCCGGTCGCTTCGGCGAGCTCGGCACCGTTGCCGGGGCAAGTCTCGTTCTGGTGAATGAAGAGCTGCTTGCCCGCGTACGGGCCCTGCTCGACGTCGATGACCTGCGAGCCCTCACCGGCGTAGTTGCCGTCGGTTGTCGGCAGGAAGTCGATCTCGGCCGGGTTCGCCGGATCGCTGATGTCCATGATCCACGCGCCGCCGCCGAGGCAGTTGTCGCGCTGGCAGGAGGTCAGGTACGCGTAATCGCCGTAGGCAGAAACGTCGGCGATCCTGCCGCGGGGAGCTCCTCCGCCAGGCGAGCTCACCTCACCCTTGCCGATCAGGTCGACGTTCTTGTTCACCGCGGGCAGGTGATCGGACTGGCCGCCGTGCTGCGCCTTGTCCGAGTAAGGCGCGACATCGCCGAATTCTCCGCCGCCGCGGTCGCCGTGGTCGGGGTGCGCCAGCGCGGTCGATGTCAACACGAGCGTCGCCATGGCGCCGAGCGCAAGGCCGCGGCGCGCGAGGGTTACGTGCCGGGACTTCGATGCCGGCTTCCCCCGACTGGATGCCGCTGTCGCGCGGCGCAGTCTGATCGCCATTCGTTCCTCCTTGGGTGAAGTGAGCTGGTGCGCGGGTTCTGATCCGCCGCACACCTGCGTCACTTCTATGGAGTGATGCATCGGTCACACCGAAACCGAGATTCATCCGTTACCACCGCGGCGAGTGGTCGATGACCGGCTACTCGCGCGACAAGTTCCCGCACTGGATCGGCATCTCCGGCAACTGCAACACGCGCGAGACGGTGCTCAAGCGGGACGGCTCGAACGTCACGGTCAACACCGCCTGTTATCCGACGTCGGGCAGCTGGTACAGCACCTACGACGGGGTGACGAAGTACTCGCCGAGCGAGGTCAGCATCGACCACATCGTCGCGCTCGCCGAAGCGTGGCGCTCCGGGGCGAGCAGCTGGACCACCGACCGGCGCCGGGCCTTCGCCAACGACCTCAACGGCCCGGAGCTCATCGCGGTGACCGTCAGCTCGAACAGCTCGAAGGGCGACCGCGACGCCGCATCGTGGCGGCCGAGCCGGACGTCGGGCTGGTTCATCTACAGCAAGATGGTGATCCGCACCAAGTACAAGTGGCACCTCGCGGTGCAGTCCGCGGAGAAGTCCGCGCTGCAGGACATGCTCAACCGGTGCTACTACTGAGGGCTATGGGCGAGCTGATCACCACGTTCAACGCCTCGCCGGATGGCGTGATGACCAATGAGGTGGGCGTCATCTCCGGCGAGCTGGAGCTACGGAGCACTTGCGACGAGGACGGCACCCTCGAGCTGGCGATCCGGTACGTGGGCGCCGAGGAGTCCTACACCGTCATCGGGCAGGACTACCGCTTGCACGACGTGCGTGACCACGCGCTGGTGCACCGGCTGCTGACCACCGTGCTCGCGCGCCCGATGGGTTGACGGGCTTCGCGGCGGCACGAAGGTGCCATGGGGCGCCTACATGGCACCCGGGGCCACCTTGGGCTCCCCGCTGCTTGCGTGCCCGGCAGCGAACTACCCCCAAAGTGGAACGTGTTCTAGTATAGCGGCGACCGGGTCCGCACCCTCACCACGCCGACAACGGAGGAACACATGGAGGCCGAGGCCATCTCGCACGCGGCGGGCAAGCTCCGCGACGCCTACCGGACCCGCGTCCCGATGGACCCGATCATCGACGAGTTCCCCGACGCCGATATCACCGATGCGTACCGGATCCAGCAGGAACAGGTACGTCACTGGCTGGCCGGCGGCGCGACGATCAAGGGTCACAAGGTCGGGCTCTCGTCCCTGGCGATGCAGCGGCAAATGGGAGTGCACCAGCCCGACTACGGGCATCTGCTCAGCGACATGTTCCACCTGGAACACCTCCCGTTCGACGTGGGTGGCTTCCTACAGCCGCGGATCGAGCCGGAGATCGCCTTCGTACTCGGCGGCGAACTGCGCGGCCCCGGCGTCACGGTGGCCGACGCGATGCGCGCGGTGGAGTTCGTGGTCCCCGCACTGGAGATCGTGGACTCCCGGATCACCGACTGGCGGATCTCCATCGTGGACACCATCGCCGACAACGCGTCCTCCAGCGGCGTGGTGCTGGGCAGCAAACCGACCCGGCTCGACGCGCTGGACCTGCGGACCGCGGGCTGCACCTTCCACATCAACGGCGAACTGCGCGCCACCGGGGCGGGCGGCGCGGTACTCGGCTCACCCATCAACGCACTGGTCTGGCTCGCGAACACGCTCGGCCCGCTGGACATCGCGCTGGAGCCCGGCCACGTCGTGCTTCCGGGCTCGATGACCCGCGCCGCGCCCGTCGCGGCGGGTGACACCGTGGTTTCGGACATGGGCGCGCTCGGTAGTGTCACGGCGGTGCTCGCGCCGGAAGCCGCGCCACAATAGAGGTGAAGCATCCCCGCGAGCTGGAGGGCTATTCACAAGTCGGCCGGAGGGGCCGCCCGGAGGGTGGTCGCGACGACCGACTGCAGGTGAGATGCCAGATTAGGGTGACCTGAGACGGTGAAGAGCCCGACATATGAATAAGACCCCTGTCACCACCGCGAAGGAGCGTTATGAAGATGCACATCGATACCGACGTCTGCACCGGCCACGGAGTCTGCGAAGGCATCCGGCCGGACATCTTCGAGGTCGGCGACGACGGCATCGCGCACCTGCTCACCGAGGAGTTCACCGAGGAAGACCGGCAAGACCTGGAAGACGCCGTCGACCAGTGCCCCACCCAGGCGCTGCGGCTGGAAAGGTGACCGAAGAGCGCCTCGTCGTCGTGGGCGCATCCCTTGCCGGGCTGCGTGCGGTCGAGGCCGCGCGCCGGAAGGGCTTCGCCGGGAAGATCACGCTCATCGGCGCGGAACCGCACCTGCCTTACGATCGACCGCCGCTGTCGAAGGAGTTCCTCACCACCGACGCGGAACCGGCGTACTTCCGGGCAGAGGAAGCCCTGCGCTCGGACCTCGGCGTCGACCTGCGGCTCGGTACTCCGGCCACCGCGCTGCTCCCCGGCGAACGGGTCGTGGCCGTCGGCGACGAGGAGGTCTCCTACACCGCCGCCGTGCTGGCCACCGGGGCCACGGCACGTAACCTGCGAGGCGCGCCCGATCTGCGGGGTGTGCACACGCTGCGCGGAATCGACGACGCCTCGGCGATCCGCGCCAAGCTGGCGCCCGGGGTTCGCGTCGTGGTCATCGGCGCCGGGTTCATCGGTTCCGAGGTCGCGTGCTCGGCCCGGCGCCGGGGCGCGGACGTCACCGTCGTCGAAGCCGCACCGGTGCCGCTCGTCCGCGCGGTCGGCGAGCGGTTGGGTGCCGCCTGCTCGGCGTTGCACGAACGCAACGGCACGCTCGTCCGCTGCGGAGCGGGCGTCGAGTCGATCGAAGGGACCGAGAGCGTCGAAGGTGTGCGTCTCACCGACGGGACAACGCTGCCTGCCGACCTGGTCATCGTCGGCGTCGGCGTGACTCCGGAGACCGGGTGGCTCGAAGGATCAGGACTGCGCGTCGACGACGGCGTGGTCTGCGACGAGAACCTGGCCACCGACGCACCCGGCGTCTACGCGGCAGGCGACGTCGCGCGGTGGCCGAATCCGCTGTTCGGCCAGCAGATGCGCCTCGAACACTGGACGACCGCGGCCGAACAAGGCATGCTCGCCGCGCGCAACGCGATCCGCCCGGCCGAGGCCAAAGAGTGCGCCACGGTGCCGTACTTCTGGTCGGACCTCTACGACAGCAGGATCCAGTTCGTCGGGGTGCCGGAAGCGGACGAGATCGCCGTAGTCTCCGGTGACCTGGCGTCCGACAGCTTCCTGGCGCTGTACCGGCGTGACGACCTGGTGATCGGCGCACTCGGTCTCAACCAGCGCCGAGCGGTGATGAAGCTACGCCAGATGATCGGTAAGCGGGCGCGATGGGACGAAGCACTGGCCGCCATAGCCTCGTGAGTGAAAAACCGTGCCGGAGCACGGCCAATCACTCACGAACTCGCAGCGCGGTGATGCCCAGGACTCCGGCCAGCGGCAGTAGGACGAGGCCCGGTAGCTGGTAGCGCCACGAGAACTCGAACGCGGCCGACGCCAGCAGGATGGTGAAAGCCATGCCCACCGGGAGCAGGATCGCCGACCGGATACCGCTGCGACGGGCCTTACCCAGCCCGAATGCGGCGAGGAGCGCGACCACCCCGAGCAGGCCGAGCGCCGTGCCCGGCATGTACCCGCCGCCCAGCTGATACCCCCGCAGGAAGCTGCCAAGCACGGGGATGGACGACGGTGCCTCGCCGCTGTATCTCAGCGCTGCCTCAGTGCTCAGTTCGGGATGCGCGTAGTACTGATAGTCGCGCGTGAACTGCCATCGGTCGATGGTGACGTCCCCGGGCGAGTCGACCCGGATGGGCCGGAACCCCTTGAGGAAGTCCACCGCGACCGCGCCGGCGAAGTCCAGCGGCTGACCCCGGATGACCGCCCAGCCGAACGATTCCTGCACGGCGGTGATGTCGACGTCGGGCGGGAAGCGCGCCATCCATTCCTCGTCGGCCGCGCGATGGGCGTAGCTGTCGATCTTCTTGCGCTCCTCGCGTGGCTCGTCCGGGCAGGCGAGACGCAGCACACGATCAAGTTCGAGCCGATCGCAGTCGGCCACGACGGCCGCCCTGCCGTACAGCACGTTCCCCGTCGTCCTGCTCAGGCCCCACTTGCCGGTCTCGGCATGGAAGTACGCGCCGTAACCGGCGACGACAACCCCGAACAGCGCGAGGAACGCGAGCGAGCGCGTCGCGATCGTCCGCCAGGCCTGCCAGGTGCCCAGCATCCGCCACGCGCCCCCCGCGATCAGCAGGTAGCCCAGCAACGGAAGCACCAGCGAACCCGCGATCAGCCGGAACACCACCGCGATGCCGAGCAGCAACCCCGCCAATGCGGCGCGACGCGGGTTGGGCGCCCCCTTGGCGAGCAACAGCCACAGCAGACCAACCAGGAACACCTGCTGCCACGCGTCCGCCATGATCAGCTGCTCGATCTGGACTTGGTAGGCGTCGAGCAGCAACGGCGCGGCGGCCAGCGCGGCCAGCCACCTGGGGGCGCCATAGCGCAGAGCGAGCGCGTAGATCCCCACCGAGGCGGCCATCACCGCGAGATGCTGCAGCGCCGTGACCAGCTCAAGGCCGTCCAACGCCAGGGCAGGCGCGAGCACGAACAGGTTGTAGCCGATCGGATGCAGGCCCGCCGGATTGAAGTCGCCGATGTTGTTCAGGTACCGGAACGAGTCGCCGAACAGCAGCGCCGGCTGGTAGGCGAGCCACGAGAACAACCGCAACACGCCGCCGACGGCCAGCAGTGTGACGAGCAGCCAGTGCCGGGCGCATCGACGGCGCAGTGTCCTCAACCAGGACACCGCGCCGTCGAAACGCCGTTCTCGGGTAGCTAGTGTCTTATTCATAAGTCGGACTATTCACACGTGTTCGTCACCGACATCCCGTGCCTCACCTCGGAGTCTGCGCCCGCGACCACCCTCCGGGCGGCCCCGTCCGCAGACTTGTGAATAGCCCTCCTACGCGTTGCTGGTCGGGGTCCACCGCACTCCGGGATAGAGCTTGTTCACATCGACTCGATGCTTGTTGGCTTCGACTATGCCGAACATCGACTCGATCAAGGTATCCGACAGCAGGTGCGGCTTCAGACCGAGCTCCTCCAACCCGGTGTGCATCACGTTGTAGTAGTGCTCAGGCAGCTCGACGCGCGGGTTCTCCAGGTTCTCGATCTGGACCGGGCCGGGGAACTCGTCGGCAACGACCTTCGCGATCTCGCGCACCGACATGCTCTCGGTCATCTGGTTGAACACGCGGAACTCGCCCGCGTCCGCCGGGTTCTCCACCGCGAGGCGGATGCATTCGACGGTGTCCCTGATGTCGATCAGGCCCCTGGTCTGCCCACCGGTCCCGTAGACGGTCAGCGGCTGGCCGAGGACGGCCTGGATCACGAACCGGTTCAGCACGGTGCCGAACACGCCGTCGTAGTCGAACCGGGTGGCGAGCCTGGGGTCCATCGCGGTCTGCGGGGTCTGCTGCCCGTAGACCACGCCTTGGTTCAGGTCGGTGGCGCGCAGGGACCAGACGCGGCAGGCGAACTCGATGTTGTGCGAGTCGTGCACCTTGGACAGGTGATAGATCGACCCCGGGCGCTTCGGGTAGAGGACGCGGTCGGTGCGCCCCTTGTGCTCGATGTCGAGCCAGCCCTCCTCGATGTCGATGTTGGGGGTGCCGTACTCCCCCATCGTGCCGAGCTTGACCAGATGGATCTCGGGGTCGATCTCGGCGATCGCGTACAACAGGTTGAGGTTGCCGATGACGTTGTTGTGCTGTGTGTACACGGCGTGCGCGCGATCGATCATGGAATACGGCGCGGCGCGCTGTTCCGCGAAATGCACGACGGCGTCGGGCCGGAATGCGCGAATGGTCTCGTAGACGAAGTCCGCGTCGAGCAGGTCGCCGACATATGATTCGATGAGCTTGCCCGATACCTCCTGCCACGCTTGAGTCCGCACGTCGAGGTCCTCGATCGGGGCCAGGCTGCAGACGCCCAGCTCCTCGTCGTACGACCGGCGCGCGAAGTTGTCGAGTACGGCCGTATCGTGGCCGCTGTCAGATAGGTGCAAGGCTGTCGGCCAACCAAGGTAGCCGTCTCCTCCAAGGACAAGGACTCGCAAAGTGGCTCGCTTTCGTTGATCTTGGCCGCCGCGTGATGCTCGGCAATTCGGGGTACCCAACGGCACCGAGGTTAGACCCCGATGCTATTGATTGAGGCCCCAGAAGTGAAACATGGCAAAGCGGCCGTAAAAAATTCAGGATGAACGCGCAAAACTAGGGAGTGAAAGGTATATGGAGGACAAGTCTGGCGCATTCTCCGGGGCCACCGGCCGCTCACTGGAAGGTGCCAGCCAGCAGCCCCGGTACCGCCGCTTCCAGTACGACCTCATCTCCCCGCACTGCGGCGCCTCGGTACTCGAGGTCGGCGCGGGCCTCGGTGAATTCGCGAGCCAGTTCCACTCGCTGGAGCGCCTCATCGTCACCGACGTCGATCCTGGCGCCGTGGCCGCGATGCGACAGACCTTCGGCGACCGCACCGAGGTCGAGGTCCGCCAACTCGATCTCGACGAGCAACTCGAGATCGGCAAGCCGGTCGAGTCGGTGGTGTCGATCAACGTGCTCGAGCACATCGACGACGACGCCGGTGCATTGCGGTCGTTGGCCGAGCTCGTCGAGCCAGGCGGCAGCATTGTGCTCTGGGTCCCCGGCTACCAGCAGCTCTACGGTGACTTCGACCGCAAGGTCGGCCACGTCCGGCGCTACACCCCCACCACGCTGGCCGACACGGTCCGGCGGGCGGGGCTGGATCTCGAGCTGGTCAAACCGGTGAACCTGCTGGGCGGAATAGCCTGGTGGCTCACGGTCCGCAAGGGTGGCACCGGCGCTCCCAACCCGAAGCTGGTCGCCGTCTACGATCGGTTCGTGGTTCCCGTGACGCGCGCTATCGAGCGCTTCATCCGCCCGCCGTTCGGCCAGTCGGTGCTGTGCGTCGCCCGTAAGCCACGGACGGACCGGCCTGGATGAGCGCGGTGCTGACGTTGAGCCCCGAGCGCCGGAAGCGGGTCACGCTTTGGGGCCGCTACACCGCTGCGTCGGTCATCGCGGGCGTGCTCAGCGAGCTGGTCTTCGTCGTCACCTACTGGTTCGGAGCGCTGCCCGTCATCGCGAGCGTGGTCGCGTTCGTCGCCGGTGCCGTGCCGAACTACCTGATGAACCGGCGCTGGGCCTGGGGACGCAGGGACAAGCCCGACGCGGTTCGCGAAACACTCCCCTACGCCGTGATCACCATCGTCACCGCGTTGACCGCCATCCTCGCCACGACGCTGGCCGACAAGTGGGTCCTCGCCAACATCGACTCGCACACGTGGCAGGTCATCCTGGTCGGAGCGGCCTTCCTGGGGACCTACGGCCTCATGTTCGTGCTGAAGTTCCTGCTGTTCGACCGGATCATCTTCGCCCGGCACGGAGGGCACGGAGCAGAAACTCCCTGACCCACGTCCCGAGCATGACCCTGGCGTAGTTGGAGCCGTACACCAGGCTGCGCCCCTTCTTGGTCGAACCGGTACCGCGCAGTCGCATCGTCATCGGAACCTCGAGCAGGCGCGCGCCACGGGCCAGCACGCCGAGCAGCAGTTCCGACGACTGGTACTGCGGCTCCGTCAACGTCACCGAACAAACCAGCTCCGCACGCATGGCGCGGAAGCCGAACGAGGTGTCGGTGATCCGGCGCAGGGTCAGCACGGAGGCCAGCGCGGCGAACACCCGCACGCCGAGCCAGCGGACCCGGTCGGCGGCCTCCTCGTGCCCCAGCCGCCGCGAGCCGGTCACGAAGTCGGCTTCGTCGTCGAGGATCGGGTCGAGGAGCTTGTCGAGTTCCGCGTTGTCGTACTGGCCGTCCGCGTCCGTGGTCACGATGTAGCGCGCGCCGCATTCGGCGGCCAGCCGGTACCCGAGCCGTAGCGCGGCGCCCTGGCCGCGGTTGCGGGCGGCCACACAGGTGTAGGCGCCGTTCTCGGCGGCGACCGCGGCGGTGTTATCCGACGCGCCGTCGACGACGACCAGTACGTCGACCACGAACTCGCCACACTTCTCCGGCATGTCGGCGAGCACCTGCCCGATACCTGCCTCCTCGTTGTACGCGGCGATCACCACGACCAGCTGCGACAGCTCCGGCTGCCCGTAGCGGGCGTGGAACTCGCGTACCGCGGCCTGGTCGACGTCGTCGGGATACGGCGCCAAGCGTGCGCTCATGCCGCCCCCACCTGCCCCTCCTGGTCGAGGAAGTACCGCCATGCGCTCGTCAACCCCTCGGTGAGACCGACCGACGGCTTGTAGCCGATGGTCTCCGCGCTGCGCGAGACATCGACCACGACGGCGGGCATCTCGCCGCCCGGCGCGGGCACATGCTCCGCCGGCAGCGCGCGGCCGGTCACCTCACGGACCGTTTCGATCATCTCCAGCACCGACACCGACCGGCCGGAGCCGATGATGGCGCGGCCGGTGTACCCACTGTCCCACGCGGCGAGGGTCCCGCCGACGACATCGTCGACATGCACCAGGTCGCGGCGCTGCTCGCCGTCGCCGTAGACGCGCACTCCCTCGCCGGTCAGGGCGGCGCGCATCATCCTCGGCACGAAGCTGTCCTTGTGCGACATTCCCGGGCCGTAGACGTTGGTGAACCGGAGTGCGCACGTCGTCATGCCGTAGGCACCCGCATAGCCCGCGAGCAGCATCTCGCAAGCTGCCTTCGTCGCGCCGTAGGGCGTGAGCGGCGCCAGCGGCAGGTCCTCGGTGATGGTCGCGGTGCCGATGTCGCCCACGACGGCGTTCGTCGACGCCAGCAGGAACCGGCCTACCTCGCGGACCCTGGCCAGCTCCAGCAGCTCCTGCGTGACGGCGACGTTGTCGGCATAGGTCTGCGTAGGCTGCTCCACCGAGCGGAGCACCGAGGTCAGCGCTGCCAGGTGGACGATGCCGTCCGTGCCGGGGAGAACGGCGGCTTCGCGTACGCCGGCGTCGGCGAGCTCGCCCTGGACGTAGGTGACGCCTTCGATTTTCTCCGATGGCGGCTCACGGTCCACGACGGTCACGTTCGTCCCTCGCCGGCGGAATGCGGTCACCACGGCGCGGCCGATGAAACCGCAGCCACCAGTCACCAAGACTCGCTGCCGATCCTGCTCTTGCGTCATCTCGGGTGCCATAGCCGCCAACCTACCTCCGAGCCTGTCAAGGGAGCCGAAGGACTCCCCAGGTGCCAAATACGCACCGAATGGGCCCTTCGGCCCACCCGTCACCGCAGTGTCTTATTCAAAAGTCGGGCTACTCATCTGGAGTCTCGCCTGAGTATCGGCCCTCACCTGGAGCCGGCCGTCGCGAGCCCCCCTCCCGTCGCCCGGCCACCACCCCCCATCGAGGCGCTACGCGCTGCAGCTACTTCGGGCGGCCCCGCCGACCGACTTATGAATAGCCCTCGCAGTGCGAATCACGCACCAGCTGGTACGGGCTCATTTTCCGCGGCGATTTCGAGCGCGATGTTGATGATCATGTCTTCCTGGCCGCCGACGTAGCGCCGTTCGCCGCAGCGATACAGGATCTCGTGGGCGGGCACGCCGTAGCGCTCGGCGGCCCGTTCGGCATGCAGCAGGAACGACGAGTAGACGCCGGCGAAGCCTTGCACGATGGAGGATCGGTCCATCACGGGTAGCCGGGTGATGTAGGGCTTGACCACGTCCTCGGCGGCCGCCATCAGGGCGTCCTTGTCGACACCGGTGACGACGCCGATGCGATCGAAGGTGGCGGCGAGCACCTCGGTGGGCGAATTGCCCGCGCCCGCGCCGAGTGCGGCTAACGAGCCGTCGATCTGGCGCGCCCCCGCCCGATAGGCCAGCACCGAGTTCGCCACCCCGAAGCTCAGGTTCTGGTGGCCGTGATAGCCGACCTGGGCCTCACCGTCCTGGCCGCCGAACTCCGCGACCAGCGCCGCGATGCGCTCGGCGGCATCTTCCAGGATCAGCGCGCCCGCCGAGTCGACGACGTAGACGCACTGGCAACCGGCGTCGACCATGATGCGGCCCTGTTTGGCCAGCGCTTCGGGGGTGGACATGTGCGAGAGCATCAGGAACCCGACGGTCTCCAGCCCCAGCTTGCGGGCGGCCTGGAAGTGCTGGATCGACACCTCGGCCTCGGTGCAGTGCGTGGCGATGCGGACCGCGCCCGCACCCAGGTCCGCCGCCACGGTGAGATCGGTCACCGTGGCCAGCCCGGGCAGCATGAGCACCGCGATCTTGGCGTGGCGGGCTTCGTCGACCGCGGCCGCGATCAGCATGCGCTCGTCGGTCGCCGAGAACCCATAGTTGAACGTCGACCCGCCGAGCCCGTCACCGTGGCTGACCTCGATCAGCGACACCCCCGCGCCGTCCAGCGCGCGCACGGTGTCGCGCACCTGGCTCTCGGTGAACTGGTGCGCCATCGCGTGGCTGCCGTCCCGCAGCGTGGTGTCGACGATGCGCACGTCACGCTCGATGTCGTCCCACCCGCCCATCAGACACTCACCTCCGAACGGGAACGCACGATCCGCTCGCCCAGCAGTTCGCCGACCCGCGCGGCCGCGGCCGTCATGATGTCGAGGTTGCCCGCATAGGTGGGCAGGTAATCCCCGTTGCCCGCGACCTCCAGGAACACCGCCACGCGCGCCCGCCCGTTCCAGCCCGGGCGGGGGTCGTCGTACTGCGGTTCGGCCTTGAGCCGGTAGCCGGGCACATAGACCTGCACATCGCGCACCATCCGGTGGATCGACTCGGTGACGGCGTCACGGTCGGCGTCCGGGTCGATCGCGCAGAACACCGTGTCCCGCATGATCATCGGCGGCTCGACCGGGTTGATGATGATGATCGCCTTACCCTTGGCCGCACCGCCGACCCGCTCGATCCCGGCCGCGGTGGTCACCGTGAACTCGTCGATGTTCGCCCGCGTGCCCGGACCAGCCGAGCGTGACGACACCGAAGCGACGATCTCGGCGTACGGCACCGGCGTCACCCGGCTCACCGCGCGCACGATCGGGATCGTGGCCTGCCCGCCGCACGAGATCATGTTGACGTTCGAGGCATCGAGTTGGTCGGAAATGTTCACCACCGGGCACGTGAACGGCCCCAGCGCCGCGGGCGTCAGGTCCACCGCGGTGATCCCGGCTTCGGCATACCGCGGCGCGTTGGCGACATGGGCCTTCGCCGACGTCGCCTCGAACACCAAATCCGGCAACACCGGCCGCGCCAACAACCAGTCCACCCCCTCGGCCGAGGTCTCCAACCCCAGCTCAGCAGCCCGCGTCAACCCGTCCGAGTCCGGTACCACCCCCACCATGTACCGCACGTCGACATGCTCACTACGCCGCAACTTCGCCAGCAGATCGGTACCGATGTTGCCCGGCCCGACGATCGCCCCAATCGCTTTCTCACTCACCCGCCCAGACTAGAACATGTTCCTGTTTGTGTCGATGGTGCGGCAGGCGCCAGGAGGGCTATTCACAAGTCGGCCGGCGGGGCCGCCCGAAGGGTGGTCGCGCTGGCCGACTGCAGGTGAGATGCCAGATTAAGGTGACATGAGACGGTGAAGAGCCCGACTTATGAATAAGACCCAGGGCATCACAGCGAGGTGATCGCGGCGATCCGCCAGGTGCCGTCGACGCGGTGGGCCGTGACGTCGAGGGTCGCGGTCGACGATGCCGGAGCGCCCTTCGTGCGTAGCGTCTGCTGGTCGAGGAAGACCAGCAGCTCGGCCCGCTCCGCCGACAGCTCGCGTACCCCGATCGAGCGCACCGAACTGGTCCGCACCAGCTTCTCGCGCTTCGCCCGCTTGGCGGCGGCTTCGAACTCCGTGCGGTATTCGCTCGCCGCCGATCCGGTCAGGGCGAGGCCCACTGCACGCTCGGTCCGGGCCAGGTTCGTGTAGTCGTAGGAGAACACCGCCTTCAACCCGGCGCTGACCCGCTCGATGACCTCCTCGGTCGCTTCGGGGTCGGCCAGCGCGGCGTTGGCCGCCGACGGCGTGCTCCGCAGCTCGTGGGCGCGAACCCCGAAGAAGACCGAAGCCGCGACGGCGGCTACCAGCACTGTGACCAGCACGGCCAGCAGCCTGCGGCGCGCGGGCATGTCACCGCTCATGACGCGGCCTCCACGCTGGTGACCCGCCAACCCTGCTCGCCCCGCTGCAGCTCCGCGTTGAGCCGCCTGCGCTCCGTCGACGGCTTACCGCCCTTGCCCGCCAGTTCGACGTCGAGCACCACGATCACGCCGGCGGTCCCGGCGTGCTTGTCGAGCTCGGTCACCGCGGCACGCACCAGCGCCGCCGTCGACACGATCTGCTTCCTCTTCGTCTGGTCGAGCTGCTTCGCCCGGTCCGCTTCGAGGTCGCTTCGCAGCCCACCGGTGGTCACCTCGTACCAGCCCGCCAGATCGTTCTCGGCTTCGCGGTAGTCGATGGTGTGCAGCGTGATGAGGCCTTCGCCCGCGGCGTGCAGCACCGTGTCCCGATCTGCCGCGTAGGCCGGCCGCTCATCGTTCGCCGCGCGCAGCCAGTCGAAGCCGAACCACCCCGCGCCGAGCACCGCCACCACGGTCAGCACCACCAGCCCGCGCTGAAAGACGCCTTCAGTCCACTGAGGAGCCTGTTGCAAAATTGCCCCGATCGCGGACAGTGGTCGCCCGAACACGGCTGAGTTGGACGCTGGGCGCCGAACGGTCAAGCCTGAGACTGATTTGGTGCCCCGATTTC
>WHSS01000160.1 GCA_009379975.1 Actinophytocola sp. | reverse complement strand
TGGTTGCGAATGGCGACTCGACCCGCACCGACCGCTCCGCCTGAGCCTGGCGGCCCAGGGCCGCTGGGTCGGTTTTGAATAACGCTCCTTGTATCGAGTTGATCGTTCCGGGGCACAGTAACGACCTCGATGCCAACATTTCATGGGGCAACTTCACGGCACGCCGATCAGGCGGACCGCGCTCGCCGCCAGCCCGACTCGCACCGCTCGCTGAACCCTTCCATCTCCAGCGCGGGAAGGAGCGCCCGCACCTTCGACGCGGGCACGCCTGACTCGACGGCCACCTGCTCGACCGACTTGCCCTTGCGAGCCTGCAACGCCTCGTGCACCTTCATCGCCTGACCAGTCAACCCGTCGGTCGGCCGCTCCGGTCTCGGCTTCTCGCGCGCCAGATCCACGCCGAGCGCCCCGACGGCTTCCAGCACCTCGTCCGCGGAGGTCACCAGTGTCGCCCGCTGCGCCCGAATCATCTCGTGGCACCCCGCCGACGTGCGGGACGTGATCGGGCCGGGCACCGCCAGCACCACCTTGCCCAGCATCGCCGCGGTGTTCGCGGTGTTCCGGGCACCACTGCGCACGTCCGCTTCCACCACCGCCGTGGCCGCGGAAAGGGCGCTCAGAAGTCTGTTGCGGACGAGAAAACGATGACGCGCGGGCGGGGTTCCCGGCGGATACTCGCTGAGCACCAGGCCTCGGTCCGCGATCCGGTTCAGCAGGGCGTCGTGCCCCGCCGGATACCCCGCGTCGAGCGCGCACCCCAGCACCGCGACCGTCGCGCCCTCAGCGGCCAGCGCGCCCCGATGCGCAGCTGCGTCGATCCCGTAAGCGGCGCCGGAGAACACCGTGACGCCCTCGGCGGCCAGCGAGTACGCCCAATCCGCCGCGATGTGATCGCCGTAGCCGGTTGCCGCGCGTGCTCCCACCATCGTCACCGCCCGCTCGACGACGTGATTCAGCCTGCCGCCTCCGCTGGCCCACAGCGCCAGCGGTGCGGTCATCCCGGCCACACCCCGGCCGGCCGCCACGCTCAGCGACAACAGCGGCCACGCGGGCCACTCGTCGTCCTCCGGAATGATCAGCCGCGCTCCGTTCTCCGCCGCGGCTGCCAGATCGCCCGCGGTTACGACCCTGTCGCGCCGCGCGGCTGTCTCCTCGGCGACCGCGCCGCTCACGTCCCCCTCGCGCACGCGGTTCGCCGCCGTCACCGGTCCGCACGCCGCGATCAGCTCCGCCAACGCGGCCGCGGGTGGCTCGGCCACTCCCAGCAGGTACGCCCGCGCCAGCCGCAGCTCCAGGTCCCCCGCATCAGTCTCCTCGTTCATGCTGCCCTCCGTAATTCACGGGACACCCGCACCCGGTCGGGCAGCACAAACGGGGCTCCGCCATTGTCGTTCATGCTGCCCTCCGATCCCGAAACTCCAAGGCCGCGGCCACCTCATCCATCCCTGGCCGGTCGATCCCGCCGAGGTCGGCGAGCGTCCACGCCAACCGAAGACACCGGTCCGCCCCGCGCGCGGTCACCACGCCACGACGCAAGCCACGCTCGAGCACCGAGGTGACATCGGCGGGGAGCCCGAACTCCGTGCGCAACTTCGGCCCGGGAACCTCGGCGTTGGTACGCCAGCCGTGCCCTGACCACCGCCTGGCCGCCCTTTCCCGCGCCGCGAGCACCCGCTCCCGCACCACCTGGGTGTCTTCTGGCGGGTCCACCGCGTGCCGGTCCATGGCCGTGATCGGCCGCATCCGAACCCTGATGTCGACCCGATCCATCAGCGGCCCGGACAGCCTGCCAAGGTAGCGCCTGCGGGCACTCGGCGAGCAGGAGCAATCCGCTTCGCGAGCCGGAGCGCACGGGCACGGATTCGTGGCCAGCACGAGCTGGAAACGGGCCGGGTAGCAAACCACGCCCTTGGCCCGCGCCAGCCGCACCTCCCCCTCCTCCAGCGCCGTGCGCAACGACTCGAGGCGTTGCGGGCCGAACTCGCACGCTTCGTCCAGCAGCAGCACGCCCCGATGCGCCTTGCTGACCGCTCCCGGTGTCGCCAGCCCGGACCCGCCACCGATCAGGGCCGCCACCGAGATCGAATGGTGCGGGGCGACGAACGGCGGCACCCGAACCAGCGGCGATCCCGGCGACAGCGAGCCGTCCAGCGAGTGGACCGCCGTCACTTCGAGCGCCTCGTCGGCCGACAGCGGCGGCAGCAGGCCGGGCAACCTGCGGGCCAGCAGCGTCTTGCCTACCCCTGGCGGCCCCACCAGCGCGATGTGGTGACCGCCGCTGGCCGCGACCTCCAGCGCCCAGCGCGCCTCGGGCTGGCCCAGGACATCGGCGAGATCGGGAATGTCCGGCTCGATCGGCGGCGGTCGCTCCGGCGGCCACAGCAGTTCGGCCTCGTCACGCAGCCAGCCGAGCACATCGCCGAGCCGGTGCGCCCCCCAAACAGTTATGCCGTCGACCAGCGCCGCCTCCGCCAGCGACGCTTCGGGCACGACCGCGCAGGTCATCCCGAGGTTGCGGGCGGCGAGCACGCTCGGCAACGCCCCTCGGATCGGCCTGATCCGCCCGTCCAGCGCAAGCTCGCCGAGCAGCGCCGTGCCCGGCAGCTTCGTGGCGGGGACCTTGCCCGACGCGGCCAGCACCGACACCGCGATCCCGAGGTCGTAGGCCGAGCCGATCTTGGGCAGATTGGCTGGCGACAACCCTAGCGTGACCTTGGTATCCGGCCAGGGCACCTTCGTGTTGCGCACCGCCGATCGCACCCTGTCCTTGGCTTCCCGGAGCCCGGCATCCGGCAGTCCGACCAGGACGGTGCCCGGCAGCCCGGCCCCGATGTCCGCCTCGATCTCCACCATGCGCCCCGCCACGCCGATCAAGGCGATCGAAAAGGTTCGCGCGATCGGCATCAGAACGCTCCCCGGAAGTGGGTGAGCTCGGCTGCTCCCCCCGGCGGGAGCAGCACCGCGATCACGTCGAACCGAACCGGCACGTGGCCTACGCCCACGCTGCTGAGCCACTTCTCGGTCAGCCGGTTGATCCGGGCGATCTTCTCGCGGGTCACCGACTCCGCCGGCAACCCGTAGCCGAGCCCGGAGCGCGTCTTGACCTCGCACACCACCAGCGTTTCCCCGTCGGTGGAGACGATGTCCAGCTCGCCCTCCCGGCACCGCCAGTTCCGCGCCAGCACGACGCACCCTTGCCCCTCGAGATACCGCTTCACCCCGGCGCCCCAAGGCGATATGCCGCCCGGTGCCGCGCCCGCCACGCTCGTACGCTGTCACCACACACCCCCAGGTAACGACCCACAGTGCTGATCACGGTGCCGTCATCGGTGACGGGACGCCAGCGGCCTTCGGCGCGCCTGTGGATAACCGGGGTTGTGGATAAGTCGGCGGGGGTGCCTGGCTTCACCGCGGCACCAAGGCGCCATTGGGCGCCTATATGGCACCCGGGGCCACCTTCGGCTCCCCGTGCCGGCGCTACCTCAGCTGGGGAACGGCCCGTCGGACGGTAGCCGCAGGTCGGGCTTGTCGAGCTCCTCGACGTTGACGTCCTTGAAGGTGATTACGCGAACGTTCTTGACGAACCGCGCAGGCCGATACATGTCCCACACCCAGGCGTCGGACATCTGCACCTCGAAGTACACCTCGCCGCCCGCGTCGCGCACCTGGACGTCGACCACGTTCGCGAGGTAGAAGCGGCGCTCCGTCTCCACCACGTACGTGAACTGGCTGACGACGTCGCGGTACTCCCGGTAGAGCGAGAGCTCCATCTCCGTCTCGTACTTCTCGAGATCCTCCGCGCTCATCGGGCTGGTGTCCCTCCCACCTGGATGTCATTTGCCTGCTCTGCGATCAGTCCATTCTGACTCACGGGGTCCTCGGCGGCGCGCTGCGCCCCGGTTGCCCTCGCCCGAACCGACGCCGCGCTGTGCCGGACCGGGCGTGGCGCGCACTTGTCGTGTTCGACTCCTGCGCCCGCGACGTTGGCGAAGGACCAGCGATGCACGTCGCTGGGGCCGTACCGGGTGAGCGCCTCGACGTGTTCGGCGGTGCTGTAGCCCTTGTGCACGTCGAAACCGTACCTCGGATACTGCTCGTGCAGATCCGTCATGATCCGATCACGCGTGACCTTGGCCAGCACCGATGCCGCTGCCACACACGCCACGACACGGTCGCCCTTGACCACCGGCATACTGGGCGCGGTCAGGCCCGGCACCGTGAAGCCGTCGGTCAACACGTACCCCGGGTGCGGCTCGAGGCGGGCGACGGCCCGGCGCATCCCGGCGATATTGGCGAAGTGCACGCCCTCGGCATCGACCTCCTCCGGCGGGATCACCACCACCGAGAACGCCAGCGCACGCGCCAGCACCCGGTCGTAGACGCGCTCGCGCGCGACCGGGGTGAGAAGCTTGGAGTCGGTCAGCTCGGTCAGCCGCGAGCCGTCGCCCTGCCGCAGCAAGCACGCCGCCACGACGAGCGGGCCGGCGCAGGCGCCCCGGCCGGCTTCGTCGACGCCGGCGACCGGGCCCATCCCGCGCCGATCGAGCGCACCTTGCAAGCCCCACGTGCCGGCGTCCCGCCGGATCAGCACCCGGGACGGCAGGAATCCGGGCATGGCGCCCACTAGCCACCACCGCCTTGCGGATTGTGGTCGCTGACGCCGCCCCAGCGTCCTGGCGGCAACACGATCACCCTGGCCTTACCGACGATGTTCTCGGCGGGCACCACGCCGCGCTCACCACCGTCGCCCTGCGTCCGGGAATCGTTCGAGGCGTTGCGGTTGTCCCCCATCACCCACACGGTGCCTTCGGGCACGGTGACCTTCTCGAACTCGTCCTGCCGCTGCGGGGTCCCCGGCGCCAGGTATAGGTAGGGACTCTCATCGAGCGGCTCGCCATCGACGAGCACCCTGCCCTCGTCGTCGCAGCACTCGATGGTCTGCCCGCCCACCGCGATGATGCGCTTGACGAAGTCCCGCTCATCCGGCGGCGCCAGCCCGACCAGCGATCCCAGCTGCTGCAGGAAGCCGGCGACCGCATTGCTCGGCTCCACGGCTGGAGCATCGTGATCGGTCCAGGCGTCCGGCCCATGAAAGACCACCACCTCACCAGGTTCCGGGTCCGTGAAGCGATACACAAGTTTGTCGACCAAAACCCGGTCCGGTGTGCAGCCCGCGCAGCCGTGCAGCGTGCGCTCCATAGAGCCGGACGGGATCATGTACGGCCGCGCGATGAAGTGCTGGATCAGGAAGGTCAGCACCAGCGCGATCACGATCAGGATCGGCAGTTCCTTCCAGAACGACCGCTGCTTGCGATGCTTCTTCGGCTCCCCCGAGGGCTCCTCGTCGGGCACGTCCCCTGATGCCTCGCCTGCTGCTTCGTCGACCACGGAGCAAGGTTACGGTAACTGACCCGCTACGCCCCGCAGGGCCGGTTCGTGTCCCGGCGGAGGCAGGGGTTTCAGCACGGGAATCAGCCTGCCGAGTGCCCGCGCTGCGGGTTGTAGTCACTGATGCCGCCCCAGCGTCCCGGCGGCAGCACGATCACCCTGGCCTTGCCGATGATGTTCTGGACGGGCACCGTGCCCCGGGAGCCGCCACCGCCCTGCACCCGCGAGTCACTGGAGTTGTTGCGGTTGTCCCCCATCACCCACACCGTGCCGTCGGGGACCAAGACCTCATCGAACTCCCGCTGTTTCTGCTCGCGATCGGGTGCCCAGTAAATGTAGGGCTCGTCGAGCGGCTTACCGTCGACCAGCACGCGATTGTCCTTGTCGCAGCACTTAACGGTCTGCCCGCCCACCGCGATGATGCGCTTGACAAAGTCCCGCTCATTGGGCGGCGCCAGCCCGACCAGCGATCCGACCTGCTGGAACAAGCCGGCGATGACGTTGCTCGGTTCAACCGGCCCCACATCGTTCTCGGTCCACGGCCCGGGCCCTTTGAAGACCACGACGTCGCCCGGCTCCGGGTCCGTGAAGCGATACACCAGCTTGTCGACCAGCACCCGATCCGGTGTGCAGCCGGGACAACCGTGCAGCGTGCGCTCCATCGACCCGGACGGGATCATGTAAACCCTGGCCACGAACTGCTGAATCATGAAGGTCAGCACCAGCGCGACCACGATCAGGATCGGCAGTTCCTTCCAGAACGACCGGTGCTCCCGCGGTTTCCTGATCCGGTGCGCGCCACGCTTCGGGCGCGGCCCTGCCGAGTCGTCGTTGAACCTCAATTGCCTATCCGGCCGATACCCGCCCTCATGGGTTCTACCCGACACGACATCGACCACGAGGCAAGGTTACGGCAAATCTGCCGATCAGGACGCGGACGGAGCCTCTCGCCGCTCCTTGATCTTCGCGGCCTTGCCGCGCAGGTCGCGCAGGTAATACAACTTCGCCCGGCGCACGATGCCGCGCTTGTCGACCTCGATCTTGCCGATGTTGGGCGAGTGGAGCGGGAAGGTCCGCTCGACACCGACCCCGAAGGAAACCTTGCGCACCGTGAAGGTCTCCCGGACGCCGCCGCCCTGGCGACGGATGACGACACCGTGGAAGACCTGGATCCGCTCACGATTGCCTTCGATAACGCGAACGTGAACCTTCAACGTGTCGCCCGGCCGGAAGTCCGGGATGTCGGAACGCAGCGATTGAGCGTCCAGAGCGTCCAGGGTGTTCATTGTTGGTCCGTCCTCATCGTTCGCGTGGTAAGTGCATCCAGGCGCGCAGATCACCTGCGACCGGCCTGGGATTGTTCGCGGGCGCATCCGAGGAGCGCCAACCCGACAAGTATTACAGACCGCGAGCCCGGTGCGGCATCGGGGTCACGCCCGGTCATCCCGCGGTACGTCGCGCAGTGCATCGAGCAGCTCCCGATCGGCCTTGTCGAGGGCCGCCGCGGGCAGCGCATCGAGCAGTTCGGGACGACGCAGGTAGGTGCGTGTCAGCGCCTCGTCCCGCCGCCAGCGCTCGATCAACGCGTGGTTGCCTGAACGCAGCACCTCGGGCACATCCAGCCCGCGCCACTGCTCGGGCCGCGTGTAGCAAGGGCCTTCCAACAGCCCGTCAGAGAAGGAGTCCTGTTGCGCCGATGCCGGGTTGCCGAGCACGCCGGGCAGCAGCCGGACCACGCCTTCCACCATGACCAGCACCGCCGCCTCTCCTCCGACGAGCACATAATCGCCGATCGAGACCTCGTCGACCGGCATCCGGCCCGCAGCGTCGTCGATCACCCGCTGGTCAATGCCTTCGTACCGGCCGCAGGCGAAGACCAAGTGCTGCTCCTCGGCGAAGGACTGCGCCAGCTGCTGGGTGAACGGGCGGCCCGCCGGTGACGGCACGACCAGCCGCGGCGAAGCCCCTTCGGTGATCTCATCCAGTGCCTCGCCCCACACCTGCGGCTTCATCACCATGCCAGGCCCGCCGCCGTACGGCGCGTCGTCGACAGCGCGGTGCACGTCGTGCGTCCAGTCACGCAGGTCGTGCACGTCAAGCGAGATCAGGCCGCGCTCGATCGCGCGACCGAGCAGCGCGGCACGCAGCGGCTCCAGGTACTCGGGAAAGATCGTGACAACGTCGATGCGCATCAGGTGTCCAGCAGGCCTTCCGGCGGGTCGAGCACGACCTTTCCGCCCGCCACGTCGACGGTGGGAACGATGTCACTGACGAACGGCACCAAGAGCTCCGCGCCGTCGCGGTCGACAGCGAGCAACTCACCGCCCGGCGAGTGCAGCACCTCTCGGACCGTCCCCACCGAGGTGCCGTCGGTCAACTCCGCGGCAAGCCCGATGAGTTCGTGGTCGTAGAACTCGTCGGGATCATCGGTGGGCGGCAGATCACCGGTGTCGGCGCACAGCACGGCTCCCCGGAGCTGCTCGGCATCGGTGCGATCACCAACCTCGGCGAAACGCACCAGCAGCCGCCCGCTGTGCTCGCGGGCGGCTGCGACGGTGAGATGCCGAGTTCGCTTGTCGCGCAGCCGCGCGGTGAGGACATAGCCCACCGCGAAGCGGCGTTCCGGCACGTCGGTCCGGACATCGACGGCGAGCTCGCCATGGATGCCGTGTGCCTTGGCCACCCGGCCGACAGCGACTTCCACTTAGCGGTCGGTGTCCACGACGTCGACGCGCACTCCCCGGCCGCCGATGCCACTCATCACGGTCCGCAGCGCGGTCGCGGTACGGCCGCCACGGCCGATCACCTTGCCGAGGTCGTCGGGGTGCACGTGCACCTCGAGCGTCCGTCCGCGACGCGTGGTGACGAGGTCGACGCGCACGTCATCCGGGTTCTCGACGATTCCCCGGACCAGGTGCTCGAGCGAATCAGCGAGGAAGCTCACGCCTCGTCCCCGGCTGGCTCCGCCTTCCCGGCCTCGTCCTCGGTCTTGGCGTCCTCGGTCTTGGCGTCCTCGGCCTCAGCCTTCTCCGCCTTGGGCTCCTCGGCCTTCTTGGGGGCCTTCTTCGGCGCCTTCTTCTTCGCGGACGTGCCTTCGCCGGTCGGCGCGTCACCCGCCTCAGCGAGCGCGGCGTTGAACAGCTCTTCCTTGGACGGCTTCGGCTCGGGACCGCGCAGCGTGCCCTCCTGGCCCGGCAGGCCCTTGTACTTCTGCCAGTCGCCGGTGATCTCCAGGATCCGCTGCACCGGCTCGGTCGGCTGCGCACCGACGCCGAGCCAGTACTGGGCACGGTCGGAGTCGACCTCGATGAAGCTCGGCTCCGACTTCGGGTGGTACTTGCCGATCGTCTCGATGGCCTTGCCATCGCGACGGTTGCGAGCGTCGGCGACGATGATCCGGTAGTACGGCGCACGGATCTTGCCGAGACGCTGCAGTTTGATCTTGACGGCCACGGGTGTGGGACTCCTTGTATCTCTCGTTTGATCGCGGTCGGCCGGACACGCTCCGAGTGGGGACGGACGCGACGGCCGGAAGTTCGGTTGAGCCACGGCACGGTGAGAGGGTCCGGCCGAAGCAGACAAGCGAACATTCTGCCAGATGCGCTCCCTCGCGCGTGCGACCGCCCGCCCATCCGCGGCCGGCGGACCGCCGAGAAGGGCACCTGCGGGACGTCAGATGTCCCTCAGGTGCCCTTCACGGTATGTCTGAGCTCAGTCCGCGGCGACGTCACAGTCCGCGGGGCCGTCGACCGGGATGGTCAGCGGGCCCTCGGCGGGCACGTCGTGGAAGGTCGCATACAGCACGGTCACGCCGTCGCTCGAATTGAACGCGGTGTGCACGTTGCCCTGACCGGGGTCGACGAAGATCGTCCCGGCCGGATATTCGCGCGGTAGGCAATCGGAGGCCTGGACGTAGGTGAGCTCGCCCTCGGCGACGTTCACCGTGACCGGGCCCGGATGCGTGTGCCACGGGAACATCGCGCCTGGCTGGACGGTGATCCTGGCAATGGCCACGCGCGACGGGTCAGCCAGGTTCATCACCATGGTGGCCTGGCCGTCGAGCTTGTTCTTGATCTGCATCCGCACGTCGTCGGTGAACGTCGCACGCTGCGTCAGGACCTCGACGGCGATCGGCGGCGGGCCTTCCTGCGCGCCCAAGGGTGCGGTGGCGAGCGCCGCCAGCCCGGCGGTCACCGCCAGGCCCGCGGTGAGGATTCTCCATTTGGCCGACATCGCGATCTCCTTCTCATTCCTTGGTCGCGACGGCGACCAGGTATTCCCAGTCGCAGGTCAGGCTGCCGCCGGTCGCGCGGTTCGCCGCGGCGGCCAGCGCGATCAGATCGGCACGAAACGCCTGCTTGCCCTCGTCCGTAAGCCGTTCCGATGCCTTGAGCGTCGGCCCGTACTCGGTGATGAAGAAGTCGGCGAGATGCTCCGGCGAGAGGAACCGCTGCACCACGGTGGTCGTCGAGCACGTTACTTCGGACGTCCCTTCACCCAGCAACTCCCGCACGATTTCCTCGCTGCCCCACCGGGTCGGGGGCTGCGAACCAGCAGGCGGGGACGCGTGCTTGCCGACGGTCTTGAGGAGTTGGCCGATGAAACCGGTCGGCGTCCAGCTCGCCACACCTACCCGGCCACCGGGCCGGCACACCCGGACCAGTTCACGCGCCGCCCGCCGGTGGTCGGCGACGAACATGACGCCGATGGCCGAGAGCACGTAGTCGAACGACGAGTCCGCATAGGGCAGGTTCTCGGCATCGGCCTCGCGGAACTCGACTTCCAGCCCCTCCGCCGCCGCACGACCACGGGCCACCTCGACGAGGGCGGGTACGTAGTCGATACCCGTGCTCCGGCAGAAGCGGCGAGCAGCGGCGATGGCCACATGGCCGGTGCCGGTCGCCACGTCAAGCACCGTCGAACCAGGCCGCAGGTCCACGGCATCGCACAACACGTCGGCCAGCGGCACGGTCAGCCAAGCGACCTTCCCGTAGTCGCCACTACTCCACATCTTCTGTTGCTTCGCCTTGAGTTCTTCGAGATCAGCGGTGACGGTCATGATGATCTTCCTTTCGGTGTTTTCTTCAAAGTCGGGTTGTCAGCGGCCGTGTCGACGGCGGTGCTCAGAAGTACTGGCAGTGATCTGCCAGGACCGCCTTCTCCTCGAGGAACCAGCCGGCATCGACGATGCCGTCGGCCTCGGGGATCAGGTCCGTGTCGTCGACGTCGAAGGTCACCGCGGCGAAACGGCACGCGTAGAGGTGCACGTTGCCGGTGTCCTTGAGCATCGCGAACTGATCCAGGATCTCGGTCGGCTCACCGTCCGAGATCATCCTTTCGCGCAGGT
>WHSS01000041.1 GCA_009379975.1 Actinophytocola sp. | reverse complement strand
GGTTTGCCGCTACCCGACGTACCGGTGCCGTCACTGGCCGTACGGCGGCTGCTGCTGCGGTGGCTGCTGGCCGTAGGGCGGTTGCTGCGGCGGCTGACCATAGGGTGGCTGCTGCTGCGGCGGCGGACCGTACTGCTGCGGTGGCTGCTGTTGCTGGCCGTACTGCTGCTGCGGTGGCTGCTGGCCGTACGGCGGTTGCTGCGGCGGCTGCTGGCCGTACGGCGCCTGCTGCTGACCATAAGGCTGACCGTACGGCTGCTGCCCATAGGGTTGCTGGCCGTACGGCTGCTGGCCATACCCGTACGGAGGCTGACCGCCGGGCCGGTAGTCACCCTTCTCCGGCCCGGCAGGCCCGAGGTAGCGGGCACTGCCGAAGCCGAGAATCGGGAACCCGATGAAGGGCAGCAGGATCAGCAACGCGGCGAACCCGCCGCCCTTCCCGAAAGACTTCGCCAGGTCGATCATCAGGATGATCAGAATGACGATGTTGACGAGGGGGATGAGCAGGAGCACGAGCCACCAGCCCGGCCTGCCCGAAATCTTGAGCATCACGAAGTAGTTGTAGAATGGAACGATCGCCGCCCACCCCGGCTCCCCTGCCTTGGTGAAGACCTTCCAGAGCGCGGCGATCATCAGGATCAAGACGATCAGCACCGGGGCGAGCACCCCCGCGTCCACCGATGGGTCCGGGACGTCCAAGTCTGGCTGTTGCACGATTGTTCCCTCCAGCTGATCTTCGCCGCCGACCGCCTCTCCTGCGATCGTGGCCGAGGTGGCCGGATCTTATCCCCTCGCCGGAACGCGGGGCACACATTTCGCGCAAATTCGTAGCCGAACTGCGACGTCGACCGGTCGGCGAGCGGGCTGTGCTAGTCGTCGTCGAGGGGAGCTTCGCCGCCGCGGATCAGGTACAGCGCCGATTCGAGCTCATCCGGCTTGACGAGCACATCGCGAGCCTTGGAGCCCTCCGACGGCCCGACGATGCCGCGGGATTCCAGCAGGTCCATCAACCTGCCCGCCTTGGCGAAGCCCACCCGCAGCTTGCGCTGCAGCATCGAGGTCGAGCCGAACTGCGAGGTCACGATGAGCTCGGCCGCCTGCAGCAGCACGTCCAGATCGTCGCCGATGTCCTCGTCGATCTGCTTCTTCTCGCCCGCCTTGGCCGCGGTGACGCCTTCCTGATACTCCGGCTCCGCCTGGTCCTTGGCGAAGTTGACCACCGCCGAGATCTCCTCGTCGTCGACGAAGGAGCCCTGCAGCCGCACCGGCTTGGACGCGCCCATCGGCAGGTACAGCGCATCCCCCATGCCGATCAGCTTCTCCGCGCCGGGCTGGTCGAGGATGACGCGGGAGTCCGTCAGCGAAGACGTGGCGAACGCCAGCCGCGAGGGCACGTTGGTCTTGATGAGCCCGGTGACGACATCGACCGAGGGCCGTTGAGTGGCGAGCACCAGGTGTATGCCCGCGGCGCGCGCCTTCTGGGTGATCCGCACGATCGCGTCCTCGACGTCCCGCGGCGCGGTCATCATCAGATCGGCGAGCTCGTCGACGATCGCCATGATGTAGGGGTAGGGCCGGTACTCCCGCTCGCTGCCCGGTGGTGCGCTGATGTCACCGGAGCGGACCTTCTTGTTGAAGTCGTCGATGTGCCGGACCCGGCTGGCCTGCATGTCCTGATACCGCTGCTCCATCTCCTCCACCAGCCACGCCAGCGCGGCCGCCGCCTTCTTCGGCTGCGTGATGATGGGCGTGATCAGGTGCGGGATGCCCTCATACGGGGTCAGCTCGACCATCTTCGGGTCGATCAGGATCATCCTGACCTCGTCGGGGGTGGCCCGCGCCAGCAGGGAGACCAGCAGCGAGTTGACGAAGCTGGACTTACCGGAGCCGGTCGAGCCGGCGACCAACAGGTGGGGCATCTTGGTCAGGTTCGCGGTGACCATGTGGCCCTCGATGTCCTTACCGAGCCCCATGACCATCGGGTGGTTGTCCTTGGCGGCCTTCGGCGAGCGCAGCACGTCGCCGAGCCGCACCATCTCGCGGTCGGAGTTGGGCACCTCGATGCCGACCGCCGACTTGCCGGGGATCGGCGCCAGCAACCGCACGTTGTCGGTGGCGACCGCGTAGGCGATGTTCTTGGTCAGCGCCGTGATCTTCTCGACCTTGACCCCCGGGCCGACCTCGACCTCGTAGCGGGTCACCGTCGGGCCGCGCGTGAAGCCGGTGACCTGCGCGTCGATATTGAACTGGTCGAGGACGCCGCTGATCGCCTCGATCATCGAGTCGTTGGCTTTGCTCCGGGTCTTCGGCGCGTCGCCGAGGGTCAGCAGCTTGAGCGTGGGCAGCTTGTAATCGCCTTCCACGGTGCGGGTGACGGTCAGCGCGGGCTCCGGCTTGGCCTTGGGCGCGCCGGGCACCGCGCTGGGCTTGACCTTCGGCGACGTCCGCTGCGGCGCCGCATCCTCGGTTAGGGCCTCGGCGTCGACCGCCTGGCGCCGCCTGGACGGCTTCCGCAGCCGTACTGGCGCCAGGTCGTCGCCGATGCCGTCCGCCGCGGCGCGCTCGGCCGCCCGAGCCTGCCGCTCGGCCTCGAGCTCGTCACGCTCCTCCTGGCTCAGGCCCCAGTTGCGCAGCCGCTCGGGGATCTCCCGCACCGGAGTCGCGGTGAAGACCAGCAGGCCGTAGATCAAGGCGATGACCAGCAGCGGCACCGCCAGCCACACCGTGACGCCGCGGGAAAGAATGTCGCCGGAGATCCAGCCCGCCCAGCCACCGGCGTACTTGACGTCATCGAGCGTGTCCGGCCTGCCGTTGAAGATGTGCAGCAGCCCGAGCAGCGCGAACGCGACCAGCAGCGAACCGATCACCATCCGGAGGCGGGTCTGCGGGTGTGGCTCGGTACGCATCAGCACGATGCCCAGCACCACCAGCGCCATCGGCACGATCACCGAGCCCGCGCCGACAACGGCACGGAAGCCGGAGTCGACCCAGAACCCCACGGGCCCCGCGGCACGCGCCCACACTCCGACGGCGGTGACCAGGGCAATGGCGATCAGGCCGAGGGCGAGCCCATCCCTGCGGTGTTCGGGCTCCAGGTCGCGAGTCCGGCCGACGGCGCGCGCGAGGCCACCCACTCCCCTCGCGCCCACGTTCCAGCCTGCCCGGACGACGCTACCGATCGTGCTCGGCTGCCGTGACCTGCCCGACCGGCTCCTACCGCGCGCGGGCGACTTGCGAGTGGCCGCCTTCGACCGCGTTGACCTGCCCGAAGTCCGGCCACGCCCGGCGGTCTTACCGCCACGCGTCGTCTTTCGCCCTCTGGTCACCGTCTTGCTCGCCATACTCTCCACGGTAGCTCGAACGCCACTTAAGTCACATGCGCCACTCGCGTCGCAGACCCCTCTTCTTCGGTGACGTTGCCCATGACATGCTCTGACGCATGGTGGCGGTGCACAGGGGTGATAACCAGCGGACACGCCGGTCGCGGCGCTATCACGATACCCCGGCGATCTGGCGCGCCGTGCTCGCCGTGGACCAAGGCCTGGTCGGCGCGATGGGCAAACTGCGGGTCACGGGCGATATCGCCGAGGAACTACGCGACAGGCCGCTGATCCTGGCGGCGAATCACATCGGCGTGTTCGACGCCCTTGTTCTGATGGCCGCGTGCCGCCGGATCGGTGTGGCCCCGCGGTTCATGCTGGCGGGCGGCTTGCTCGACGCGGCTGTGCTGGGCCGGATGCTGCGGAAGAGCGGGCACCTGCGGGTCGACCGCCACGACAGCGCCAATGCTCTGGAACAGTTCGCGCAGGCCACGGAGGAACTCCGCACCGCCAAGGTGCCGCTGCTGGTCTACCCGGAAGGCCGGATCAGCCACGATCCAGGGCTGTGGCCGGAGCGGGGCAAGACCGGCGCGGCGCGGCTCGCGCTCGCGGCCGGGGTGCCGGTGGTCCCGATCAGCCAGTGGGGCGCCCACGAGGCCGTGTACTGGGGCACCGAGACGGTCAACGGGATCGCCGACGTCCTGCCCCTGGCCCGCTCCGGGCTGACCTCACCGGCCCGGCGGCCCACGTTCCAGGTGCATTTCGGCGAGCCGATCGACCTCAGCGAGGCGGATAAGGGCAGGCCGGGGGCGGGCATGCGCGCACATACCCGCATCATGCGCGCGATCGCCGACGGGCTCGCCGGGCTGCGGGCAGGCGAGCTGGACGTACCGCGCTTCCATGACCCCACGCGGCCGACCGACGGCAAGAGCCCGTGGCGGCCGGAGGCCTGAGACGCCCGGGGCTTACCCCTTCCGCGTGGCCTTGACGATCACCACCACCGCCAGGATCGCGGCGAGCACCGCGACGACCGGCGCGACGCGCTTGAGCACCGGCGCGCCCGCGACGTCCATCAGGTCGATCGCCTCGGCGGGCCGGCGAGCGCCCTCCGCGCTCGGTTCTCCAGCGGCTCCGGTATCCGTGACCGGGGTGGCCGCGGTGTCCTCCGGGGCCGGTTCGGGTGCCAGCTCACCGGCGAGGTTAGCGGCGAACTCGGCGAGCAGCCGCCCGCTGACCTCCGCGATCAGGCCGCGGCCGAACTGGGCTGGCCTGCCGGTCACCTTCAACTCGCTGACCACCGCCCCGTGCGTGCCGCCGTCGGCCTCGGTGAGCGTCACGGTCGACGTGCCCGACGCCGTCCCAGCCCCCTTGGTGTCCTTACCCGAGGCCTTGATGACCAGCCGGTGGGCGTCGGCGTCCTGTTCGACGAACTCACCGGCGCCCTGGTAGTTCATGGTCACCGGCCCGAGCTTCACCTTGACCTTCGCCTTGAAGGTGTCACCGTCGACCCCGGTGAGGGTGGCGCCCGGCAAGCAGGGCGCCACCCGTTCCGGGTCGAGCAACGCTTGCCACACCTCCTCGACCGGAGCCGAGACCGAGAATTCGTGCTCTAGCCGCATGCCGCTGTCACGGCTCTCGACGTGAGGACCTTCGCCAAGTGCTCCCGGTAGGCCACGTCGGCGTTGTTGTCCGCGACCGGCATGGTGCCTTCCACCGCGCGCTCGGCGGCCGCCCGGATGGCATCCGGGGTCGCCTCCTGCCCGACGAGAGCCTGCTCGACACCGCTCGCCCGCACCGGCACCGACGACATGTTGGTCAGCGCGACCCTGGCCGCGCTGATCGTGTGGCCGGCGACGTTGACGGCGGCGGCGACACCGACGATCGACCACGCCTGCGCCACCCGGTTGAACTTCTCGTAGTGCGCGTGCCACCCGGTGTACTTGGGCATCCGCACCTCGACGAGGAGCTCCGACGGCCGCAGCGCGGTGGTGAAGTAGTCGACGAAGAAGTCGGCCGCAGGCACCGTCCGCTTGCCGTCCATCCCGCACAACACCATCTCGACATCCAGCGCCAACGCGGGCGCCAGCAGGTCACCCGCCGGATCCGCGTGCGCCAGCGAGCCACCGAACGTGCCACGATGCCGCACCTGGGGGTCGGCGACGGTGTCGGTGGCCACCGCGAGCAGCTGTGCGTGCTCGCGCACCAAGGGATCGCGTTGCACGTCGTAGTGCGTGGTCATCGCGCCGATCACCAGGGCGTCGCCGTCCTCCCGGACGCCGCGCAGCTCCGCGACCTTGCCGAGGTCGATGAGCTTGCTTGGCGCGGCGAGCCGCATCCGCAGCACCGGAAGCAGGCTCTGCCCGCCCGCGATGATCTTGGCGTCCTCGCCCGCGTCGTTCAATGCCCGCACCGCGTCGTCCACTGTGGATGGTGCGACGTAGTCGAATGCGCTGGGAATCATCGTGCCCCTCCCTGGGATGCGTCGAGCGAGCCGAGCCCGCCGCCGGATTCGGTGCCGCCCGGTCCCGCGGCCGCCTGCGAGCCGCCCTGGATTGCCTGCCATACCCGCATGGGCGTGCAGGGCATCTCGACGTCGTTGACCCCGCGATGCCGGACCGCGTCCACGATCGCGTTCACCACCGCCGGGGTCGACGCGATGGTGCCCGCCTCACCGACACCCTTGACGCCAAGCGGGTTCGACGTCGCCAGCGTCTCGGTGTGGCCGGTGGTGAAGGACGGCATGTCCGCCGCCGACGGCACCAGGTAGTCGGCAAGCGTGCCGGTGGTCAGCGTGCCGGACTCGTCGTGCACGGCGCCCTCGAAGAGCGCCTGCGCGATGCCCTGCACCAGACCGCCGTGGACCTGGCCCTCGACGATCATCGGGTTGACCACCTTGCCGACGTCGTCGACGCAGACGTACGAGCGTATTCGCACCTGGCCGGTTTCGGTGTCGACCTCGGTGGCACACAGGTGCGTGCCGTGCGGGAAGGAGAAGTTCTCCGGGTCGAAGGTGGCCTCGGAGTCCAGGCTGGGCTCCACGCCGTCGGGCAAGTCGTGCGCGACGTGGGCTTGCAGCGCGATGGACTGGATGTCGGTGCTGGTGTCGGTGCCCCGCACCTTCATGCTGCCGCCGCTGAACTCGATGTCGTCGACCGAGCACTCCATCATGTGCGCCGCGATGGTGCGCGCCTTGTCGATGACCTTGTCCGCGGCCAGCACCAGCGCGGTCCCGCCGACCGCGAGCGAGCGCGAACCGTAGGAGTCCATGCCCTTGTGCGAGGACTGGGTGTCACCGTGCAGGACCTCGACGTCGTCGAACGGCACGCCGAGCTTGTCCGCCACGATCTGGCTCCACACCGTCTCGTGGCCCTGGCCGTGCGGCGAGGTCCCGGTGATCACCTCGACCTTGCCGGTCGGCAACATCCTGATCGCCGCATGCTCCCAGCCACCGGCGCCGTAGCTCAGCGCCCCGAGCACCCGCGACGGCGCGAGCCCGCACATCTCGGTGTAGGTCGAGATGCCGATGCCCAGTTGCACCGCGTCGCCACGCTCGCGCCGCTCGGCCTGCTCGGCACGAAGCGCGTCGTAGCCGAAGTCCTCCATCGCCTTGGCCGTGGCCGCCTCGTAGTTGCCGGAGTCGTAGGTGAGCCCGGCGACGGTGTTGAACGGGAACTCCTCGTGCTTGATCCAGTTCTTCCGCCGCAGCTCCATCGGGTCCATCGACAGCTCGGCCGCCAGCTCGTCCATCATCCGCTCGATGGCGTACGTGGCTTCCGGCCTGCCCGCGCCCCGGTAGGCGTCGGTCGGCGTCTTGTTCGTGAACACGTTGGTACACACGAACTTGTAGGCGTCCATCTTGTAGATCGCGTTGTACATGAACGCCCCGAGGATCGGCACGCCCGGCGTGACCAGCCGCAGGTAGGCGCCCATATCGGCGAGCAACTCGACCTTGAGGCCCTTGATCGTGCCGTCCTGCGTCGCCGCGAGGGTGAGCTTCTGGATCTGGTCGCGGCCGTGGTGTGCCGAGACCATGGACTCCGAACGCGACTCGGTCCACTTGACCGGCCGGCCCAGCCTGCGAGCGAGCAGGAAGGTGACGATCTCCTCTGGCGTGATCTGCAGCTTGCCGCCGAACCCGCCACCGACATCGGGCGCGATGACGCGGATCTTGGTCTCCGGCACGCCGGTGACCGCCGAGGTCATCCAGCGCAGGATGTGCGGGATCTGGGTCGCCGACCACATCGTGATCTGCTCCCCGGTCGGGTCGACGACCACGGAGCGAGGCTCCATGAACGCCGGGATCAGCCGCTGCTGCCGGAAGGTGCGTTCGACCACGACGTCCGACGCGGCTATGGCCTGCTCGACATCGCC
Source organism: Actinophytocola sp. (assembly GCA_009379975.1). Classification (GTDB taxonomy): domain Bacteria; phylum Actinomycetota; class Actinomycetes; order Mycobacteriales; family Pseudonocardiaceae; genus WHSS01. The sequence goes on along the minus strand of WHSS01000041.1, from coordinate 18,540 downwards.
GCCGCTGCCCGCCTCGGCCGAGTCGAAGATCCAGGTGGCGCTGGCGTTGGAGCCCAGATCCGGATGGACAAGGTCGGCACCGTCGGCGATCGCTTCGTTCATGTCGAGCACGACCGGCAGGTCTTCGTAGTCGATGTCGATCGCTTCGAGCGCGTCGTGGGCCTCCGCTGCGGAGCGCGCGACGACCACGGCCACCGCCTCACCGGCGAAGTTGACCGTGTCGACCGCGAGGGCGGGCGCGGGTGGCGCCTTCATGTCCTCGGTGATCGGCCACGCGCACGGCAGGCTGCCCTGCTCGTCCGCGAGGTCCGCCCCGGTGACGACCGCGAGAACGCCGGAGGCTTCCTTCGCGGCCGACACGTCGATATTGCTGATCCGGGCGTGTGCCATCGGGCTGCGCAGCACGGCCACGTGCAGCATGCCCGGCAGGCTGATGTTGTCGGTCCACCGGGTGCGGCCGGTGATCAGGCGCGCGTCCTCCTTGCGCAGCCGTGCCCGGCCTACTTCGGGTTCCACCGTCGCGGTCATGACTGCCGCACCTCCGCGCGCGATCCGCCCGCCACCGAGGTCTGCTCGGCCACCTGCTCGGCTTCCGGCCCGCTGCCCGGCTCCATCCGTGACGCCGCGTCTCGCACCGCGCGCACGATGTTCTGGTATCCGGTGCACCGGCAGAGGTTGCCCTCGAGCCCGTTGCGGACCGTCTCCTCGTCGGGATCGGCGTCGTCGGCCAGCAGGTCGATCGCCTGCATGATCATGCCTGGGGTGCAGAACCCGCATTGCAACGCGTGGTTGTCGTGGAAGGCCTGCTGCACCGGATGAAGTTGGCCGTCGCGGGAAAGTCCTTCGATGGTGGTGATCTCACATCCGTCTGCCTGCACCGCGAGCACGGAGCAGGATTTCACGCTGTGGCCGTCGAGGTGAACGGTGCAGGCACCACAATTGCTGGTGTCGCAGCCCACGACGGTCCCGACCTTGCCGAGCCGTTCGCGTAAGTAGTGCACGAGCAGCGTTCGCGGCTCGACTTCGTCGGTATAAGCGGTTCCATCTACGGTGACGGTGATGCGCATGGGGCCTCCAACTCACGAGCGGCTGCCGTCGGGAAGATGTGACCCAATGCCGTGATCGAGGTCACTATCGCAGCTTCCCGCTCATGGCGTCGGCAAGCAACCCCTGGCGGCCGCTATCCCCCCAACCGGCGGCAAGATCGTGTCCGCGCCCCGGGAACACGCGTCCGCACCCCGGGTACGCCGCGGTGCGGACACGCGCGACTGGAACGCGGACACGCCCGGGGTTAGTCCACGTCGCGGTGAATCGGCCCCCTCGCCGCGGTCAGCCGCGTGCCGTCGCCGCCCCACCGCAGCGCGATGATCTCCGCAGCGATCGACACCGCGGTCTCCTCCGGGGTACGCGCGCCGAGGTCGAGGCCGATCGGTGAGGCCAGCCAGCCGAGCTCGTCCTCGGTCATGCCCGCCTCGCGCAGCCTGGTCATACGGTCGTCGTGGGTCCGGCGCGAGCCCATCGCGCCGACGTAGCCCAGCTTGGCCCGCAGCGCGACCTCGAGCACCGGCACATCGAACTTGGGATCGTGCGTGAGTACGGCGACGACGGTGCGTTTGTCGACCCGGCCCGCCGCCACCTCGGCCGTCAGGTAACGATGCGGCCAGTCGACGATGACCTCGTCGGCCTCGGGGAAGCGGGAAGCGGTCGCGAACACCGGGCGCGCGTCGCACACCGTCACGCGATAGCCGAGGTATGCACCCATCTCGACCATCGCCCGCGCGAAGTCGATCGCACCGAACACCAGCATGCGGGGCGGCGGCTCGAAGGAATTCACGAACACCGCCATGCCTTCACCGCGACGCTGGCCCTCGGGGCCGTAGTGCAGCGTGGCGCTGCGCCCGGTCGCGAGCATGCCGCGGGCATCGTCGGTGACGGCGGCGTCGATACGCTCGGATCCCAGTGTGCCGGTGGCGCGGTCCGGCCAGACGACCCGCCTGGCCCCGATCAGCGCCGGATCCGGGTGCTCGATGACCGTGGTCACCGCGACCGGGTGTTCGCTGCGCACCGACTCGACGACCTCGCCGAGCTCGGGAAAGTCCTCACGCGACACCCGCTCGACGAAGATGTCGATGATCCCGCCACAGGTCAACCCCACCGAGAACGCGTCGTCGTCGGAAACCCCGTAGCGCTGTTGAACAGGCTGCCCGTCGGCAAGTACCTGCTGCCCGAGTTCGTACACGGCGCCTTCGACGCAGCCGCCTGAAACACTGCCGGTCACGGTGCCGTCGGCGGCGACCATCATCGCGGCCCCCGGGGCACGCGGCGCCGAGGAGAAGGTCGCGACGACCGTGCCGACCCCGACAGCCTCACCGTCGGCCCAGCGTGAGTACAGCTCCTCAAGAACGTCGCGCATGACGCATCACTCCCAGCAGTTCGTCGAGCGTGGCCAGGCTGTGCCCGGCGAGCAGGTGGTCGATATGGGGCAGCGCGGCGGCGATACCGGACTGCACCGGGGCGTAGCCATCCCGCCCGGCGTGCGGGTTGACCCACAGCACCGAGTGCGCGAGCCTGCGCAGCCGGGCGACCTGTTCGCCGAGCAGCTCGGGGTCACCGCGCTCCCAGCCGTCGGAGAAGAGCACCACGATCGCCGATCGCGCCACACCGCGCTGCCCCCACCGGCCGAGGAAGGCCTGCAAAGTTTCGCCGAGCCGGGTGCCACCCGCGAAGTCGGGTACCGCCCGCGCGGCAGCGGCGAGCGCATGTTCGGGGTCGCGCTGGCGAAGTTGCCGGGTCAGCCGGGTCAGCCGGGTGCCGAGGGTGAACACCTCGACGGTGCCCGGCGTGCGGCGCCCCACGGCGTGCGCGAACCGGAGCAGCGCGTCGGCATAGGGCTCCATCGAACCGGAAACATCGATCAGCAGCACCACCCGGCGCGGCCTGCGGGACCGACTCCGGTGCGCCAGCCGCACGGGTTCGCCGCCGGAACCGAGCATCGCGCGCACCGTGCGCCGGGGATCGAGCGCGCCTCGCCGCGCGGGGCGCAGCCGCAGCGAACGCCGCATCGGCGGGTCGGGCCGCAGCAACGCCAGCAGCTCGGCCAGGTGCGCACGTTCATCGGCACCGAGATCGGCCAGGTCACGGCGGCGCAGCACCTCGGCCTCGCTCGCGGCGACCGGATGGGCGTGGAACTCACCGTCACCCTCGGCGCCGCCCGGGGAGGGCGTCAACGCGGCGACCCGCGGCCTGCGCGGACGCTCGGCGCTGGGGTGGTGAACGGCCTTGCCGAGGAACCAGGCGGCGAACAGCTCGTCGTAGTGGTCGATCTCGTCCGGTTCACCGCACAGTGTGAGCCTGCCCGCCCAGTACAGCTGCTCCCGGTCGGCGAGATCGACTTCGGCCACCGCGGCAAGATACGCGGCCGTGCGGTCGGTGCCGACAGCCACACCGGTGGCGGCGAGCGCCCTGGTGAACGCGACGAGGCCCGGCACCGCCATGGTTCAGCCCGCCAGCAGCGAAGACAGCCCGGGCGCGAGAACCCGGTCGGCGTCCTCGCGGTACTTCAGCACCGCCCCCAAGGTCTTGCCCGCCATCTCGGCGTCGAGGTCCACGGCGTCGAGCGCGAGCAGCGCCTGCGCCCAGTCCAGCGACTCGGCGACGCCGGGCGGCTTGAGCAGATCCAGCGCGCGTAGCCGGGCCACGGCGTCGGCGACTTGGGTGGCGAGCCGCTCCGAGATCCCCGGCAGCCTGCGACGCAGAATCGCCACCTCACGCTCGATATTCGGGTGTTCGAGCCAGTGATACAAACACCGGCGCTTGAGCGCGTCGTGTACCTCGCGGGTGCGGTTGGAAGTCAGCAACACGATGGGCGCAGTGTCCGCGCGGATCTCCCCCAGCTCCGGGATGCTGACCGCGTTCTCGTCGAGCAGTTGCAGCAGGAACGCCTCGAACTCATCGTCGGCGCGGTCGATCTCGTCGACGAGGAGCACGCACGGAGCCTCGGTCAACGCGCGCAGCAGCGGCCGGGCAAGCAGGAAACGCCGGGTGTAGAGGGAGCGCTCCGCGGCGTCCGCGTCGACGCCGCCGTCCGAGGCGGCTTCCAGCGCTCGCAAGTGCAGCAACTGCCGGGGGAAGTCCCACTCGTAGAGCGCCTGCGCCGCGTCGATGCCCTCGTGGCATTGCAGCCGGATCATCGACAGCCCGAGCGCTTCGGCCAGCGCGGCGGCCAGCGAGGTCTTGCCGGTACCGGGTTCGCCCTCGCACAGCAGCGGCTTGCGCATGCGCATCGCGAGGAACGTGGCGGTGGCGACACCGTCGTCGGCCAGGTATCCGGTTCCCTCCAGCGCCGCGGCCAAGGCCGTGGGCGAAGCAGGCTCAGGTATGACAGTACTCACATGTCGAGGTTAGCTGGTCGCGTCGGGATGGCGTTGCCGGTGCGGATCGGGTCGAACACGAACAAGGTGTTGAACCTCCGTACGTTCTCGTCGCCCTCGAACAGCCGCTCGACGGCCTCGCGCATGAGCGGCATGTCCACGGTGGCCAGCAGGACGACGTAGTCCCAGTCGCCGGAGACGTCGTACGCCTGCTGCACCTCCGGCGCGGCGAGCATGCGCTCACGGAACTTGGTGATGTGGTGCTCGATATGGCGTTCCATCGTCACCAGGCACACCGCGCGGATGACGTCCGCGGTGAACGCCGGGCCGAGCTCGATCGTCCGTCGAGCGATCACCTCGGTCTGTTCGAGGCGCCTGATCCGCCGTTGCACCGCGCTCGCCGAGAGACCGACGTCGCCGCCGAGCTCGAACAGCGTCCGGCCGGCGTCGGCCTGGAGCAGGGCGAGCAGCTCATGGTCGATGTCGTCGAGTCTGGGTTTCATCGGCACGCAAGAATTTTGCGTCTCGGCGCGAAAAATTTCAATCGGCGCCAGCATGATCCGCATTAACGTCGGTGGTGCTCGTCCCCGAACAAACAGCAAGGAACTCCCCCGTTGACCACTGACGTCTCCACCGCGCGCGCATACGCCCCGGTTCCGGCCCACACCGGCCGCGGCCTCATGCTCATCCTGCTGGCCGCGCTGTTCTTCGGCAGCTCGGGCGCGATCGGCAAACCCGCGATGCAGGCGGGCCTTTCGCCCGAGCAGGTCGCCTCCGCGCGGATTGTGATCGCCGCCGTGGTACTCCTCGTCGGGGTGGGCCTGTTCCGGCCGTCGTTGCTGCGCGTGGCCAACCACGAGTGGCGCCTGCTGGTCGCCTACGGGCTGCTCGGCGTCGCCGGGGTGCAGTTGTTCTACTTCATCGCCGCATCGCGGGTGCCCGTCGGCGTCGCGATCCTGCTCGAGTTCACCTCGCCCGTGCTGATCGCGTTCTGGGTGCGGTTCGTGCGCGGCACGAGGCTGCCGCGGCCGATGTGGGCGGGGATCGCGCTCGCGATGATCGGCTTGGCGATGGTGGCTCAGGTCTTCGACGGACTCCGGCTGGACACGCTGGGGCTGCTGGCGGGGCTGGCCACCGCGGTGTGCTCGGCCGCGTACTTCCTGCTCGGCGAGCACGGGGTGACCACCATTCACCCGCTCGGCGTAGTGACCTGGGGCATGACCGTCGGCGGGCTGGCGATGTGCGTGATCGCGCCGCCGTGGACGTTGCCGGTCGAGACGCTGACCGCGCCCGCGGCGTTCGGGCCGTGGCATCCGCCGGTGTTCGTCCTGCTCATCGCGGTCGCCCTGATCTCGACCGTATTCGCCTACCTCGCGGGCCTCTCCGCGCTGCGGCATCTGCCCGCTTCGGTAGCCAGTGTGCTCGGCTTGGCCGAGCCCCTGGTGGCAACCACGCTGGCGTGGGTGATGCTCGGCGAAGCCCTCATGATCGTGCAGCTCGCCGGGGCGGCGGTGCTGCTCGCCGGGGCGACGATGGTGCAGCTGAACTCCCCGGGCAAGCCACCGGCAGGCACCCCGGCGGAGCCGCTGCCGGACAACGCGGTGCCCTCGGCCGTGAACCGTCGTGAGTGATCAAACGTGCCCGGGCAAGGTGTTTCACTCACGACACCACCGGCGGCCAGCACCGCTGCGCCAGCTCAGACCGGGATGACGGTGGGCACGATCATCGGGCGCCTGCGGTAGGTCTGCGCGACCCAGCGACCGACCACCCGGCGGACGGCCTGCGCGATCCGGTGCGTGTCCGTGATGCCCTCCGACTCGGTGCGGGACAGCTCCATCTCGACCAGCGGCACGACGGCGTCCAGCGCCTTCGGGTCGTCGGAGAAGCCGCGCCCGGACACCGTCGGCTGCGTCACGGCACGGCCGGTGTTGCGATCGATGGCGACGTTGATCGCGATGAACCCGCCCTCACCGAGGACCAGCCGATCGGACAGCGTCGACTCGCCGACGTCGCCGACCGACAACCCATCGACGTAGACATGGCCGACCTCGACCCGCCCCGTCCGGCTCGCCTTGCCGTCGACCAGGTCGACGACGACGCCGTCCTCCGCGATCACCACGTTGCTGGGCGCGACGCCGGTGCTGACCGCGAGCTCGGCGTTGGCGCGCAGGTGCTTCCACTCGCCGTGCACCGGCATGACGTTGCTCGGCCGGATCGCGTTGTACAGGAACAGCAGCTCACCGGCCGACGCGTGCCCGGAGACGTGCACCTTCGCGTTGCTCTGGTGCACCACGGTCGCGCCGAGCCGGACCAACCCGTTGACCACGCTGAAGACCGCCGTCTCGTTGCCGGGGATCATCGAGCTGGCGAGCACGACGGTGTCCCCCGGCCGCAACGTGATGTTGCGATGCTCGCCTCGAGCCATCCGCGACAGCGCCGACAACGGCTCCCCTTGCGAGCCGGTGGAAACGAACACCACCTTGGTCTCCGGGAGGTTGGCCGCTTCGTCGAGGTCGATCAGCAGCCCGTCCGGCACGTGCAAGAAGCCGAGTTCGGCGGCGATACCCATGTTGCGGACCATGGACCGGCCCACGAAAGCCACCCGCCTGCCGTGATTGACCGCCGCGTCGAGCACCTGCTGCACGCGGTGCACGTGGCTGGCGAAGCAGGCCACGATGACACGCTGCTTGACCTTGCTCATCACGCTGTCGAGCACCGGACCGATCTCGCGCTCCGGCGTGACGAAGCCGGGCACCTCGGCGTTGGTGGAGTCGACGCACAACAGGTCGACGCCTTCGTCCCCGAGCCGGGAGAACCCGGCGAGGTCGGTCAGCCTTCCGTCGAGCGGCAACTGGTCCAGCTTGATGTCGCCGGTGTGCAGGACCACGCCGGCGTCGGTGCGGATCGCGACGGCGAGCGCATCCGGAATCGAGTGGTTGACCGCGAAGAACTCGAGGTCGAAGGCGCCGACGGTGCGACGCTCGCCCTCGGCGACGTGGCTCAGGGAGGGCCGCTGCCGGTGTTCCTTGCATTTGGCCGCGAGCAGAGCGAGGGTCAGCCGCGAGCCGTAAACCGGCAGGTCGGGGCGCATGCGCAGCAGGAACGGCACGGCGCCGATGTGGTCCTCGTGCCCGTGGGTGAGCACCAGCGCATCGACGTCGTCGAGCCGGTCCTCGATGGCACGGAAGTCGGGCAGGATCAGGTCGACACCTGGCTGCTCATCCTCCGGGAAAAGCACGCCACAGTCGACGATCAGCAGCCTGCCGCCGAATTCGAATACGGTCATGTTGCGGCCGACCTCGCCGATACCGCCGAGCGCGACCACGCGCAGGCCGCCATCGGGAAGCGGCGGAGGCAGATCTGCTGGGCCCGGTCCGGCCGCCAATGCGTTTGTCACTCGTGCAATGTCCCCACGCTGGTGTGTGTCGTCGGCGCGACATAGGCCGCCACCGAATCGGTGTGCGCGACCCGTGAGCCGTGCCAGTCTTCGTTGGTCTCTTCGAGCGGAACCCCCGCCTGGGTCAGATCGCCCGCGATGGCCTCGACCTGATCCTCGGTCGCGGGCACGATCGGCAGCCGCGGGTCGCCGACGTCGAGCCCGCGCAGCGCCAGCGCCGTCTTGACGAACACCACACCGCCGACCCTCGACATCGCCCACAGCACCGGCAGCATGCCGCGGTGGTTGGTTCGCGCCGTCGACGTGTCGCCGTCTTCGTAGGCCTCGATCATGCCGCGGATCCGGCCCGCGACGACGTGCCCGATCACGCTCACGCACCCGGTGGCCCCGACTGAGAGCCAAGGCAGGTTCAAGGCGTCGTCGCCGGAGTAGTAGGCGAGGTCGGTGTTGGCGATGACCTCACTGCCCGCGAGCAGATCGCCCTTGGCGTCCTTGACGGCGAGGATCCGCGGGTGTTCCGCGAGCCTGCGCAGGGTATGGACCTCGATCGGCACGATGGACCGCGGCGGGATGTCGTAGAGCATCACCGGCACTTCGGTGGCGTCGGCGATCTTGGTGAAGTGCGCATGCAAGCCGGCCTGGCTCGGGCGCGAGTAGTACGGCGTGACCAGGAGTAACCCGTGTGCGCCCGCCTTCTCGGCGTCCTGGGCGAGCCCGACGCTGTGGGCGGTGTCGTAGGTGCCAGCACCTGCCACGATGGTGGCCCGCGAACCGACCGCTTCGACGACGGCCCGCAGCAGGTCGGACTTTTCCTTGTCGCTGGTGGTCGGGCTCTCGCCGGTGGTGCCGTTGACGACGAGCCCGTCGTTGCCGAGATCGACGAGATGCTCGGCCAGTTCTTGCGCCCGCTTCAGGTCCAGCGCGCCGTTCTTGTCGAACGGGGTGACCATCGCGGTGAGAACGCGCCCGAACGGCCGCCCTGGGGCGGCGGTCGGGCCGGCAGAGATCGTGGGCATGTCATGACGGTACCGCGTGAGCGCAACGCTCACCCTGCCGACTAGCTAGCTTGCCCGTCAGGCGTCCTCCACCAGCACGGTGCCGCTCACCTGGCCGTCACCTCGCGGAATTGCCACGCAGTACACCGAGCGGGCCGGACTGCCGAGCTCCGGATTGCTCTCCCACGCCTGCTGGGTCGGGACCAGTACCGAGTACTTGCGCTTGGCCCGTTCGTCGGCATCGATGCGGTTCGACTGGAAGTGCAGCTCGCACTGCGACTCGGCGACGGCGCGCAATCTCTCGCCCGGGTAGTCGATCGGCTCGTTCGAGTTGTCCCGCACCGCGTCGACGGTCGCGAAGACCTGAAAGTAGTGGGCTTCTTCACACTGCACGGTGTTACCGCTGATGGCGCGACCCGCGCGGAGCTCTTCGTTGACGCACTGCCCCGAGGAGATCTTGAACTCGGCGATGTCGCCTTCTGCGCCGTAACTGAGCGTCTCCGCCCGCTCGCCTGCCGGCGGAGATCCCCACCAGTTGCCGATGAGCATGCCGCCGACCAGGAGCAGGAGGGCCACCAGCGCGCCGCCGATCAGTGCGGCCTTCTTCTTGCCCGCGGACATGCCTGGTGCGGGCGCCCGGTGTGGCCCGGTACCGATCGCCGTTGGCGTCTGGCCGGGGTAGACCGAGGTCTGCTGCCCCGCCGGCGGCGACGGGACCCCGGTGACGGTGCGCGCCATGGCCAGCAGTTCTTGGGCCTGCGCTGCCGTGATGCGCGCGCCGGGTGCGGTGATGAGCATCGCCATGATCGCCGAGGCCAGTGGCCCCCGGGTGCGGGTCAGGTAAGGCACTTCGTTCATGATCGAGTGCAGCGTCGCGGCCGTGGTGCCCCGGTCGAACGCGATGGTGCCCTCGACCGCGAAGTACAGCGTCACTCCCAGCGACCAGATGTCGGAGGCGGGTAACGCCTCGTTACCCGCGATGCGTTCGGGCGCCATGAACGCGGGCGAGCCCACCAGGAAGCCGCTCGTGGTCAGCCGGGGGTCGTCCATGGCCTGGGCGATGCCGAAGTCGGTCAGCTTCACCCTGCCGTTCGGCGCGACCATGATGTTGCCCGGCTTCACATCGCGGTGCACGATGCCCGATTGGTGTGCGGCGGTCAGCGCCGTGAGCACCTGCTCACCGATGGCCGCGGCCACCCCGGTACTCAGCGGGCCGCGTTCGCGCACCAGGTCCGACAGGGTCGGCGCATCGACGAGCTCCATGACGATGAAGGTCGACTCGCCCTGGTTGACGACGTCGTACACGGTTACGACCGCCGGGTCGTTGAGCCGCCCGCCGGTGCGAACTTCGCGCATCACCCGCTCTTGGAACACCTCGGCGCCCTCGCCGCCGTCGGGCAGCCGGAGCTCCTTGATGGCGACGGGACGGCCGATCACCTGGTCTTCGGCGCGCCACACCACGCCCATACCGCCGCGGCCGAGCTCACCGTGCAGCAGGTAACGCCCGGCAAGCACCCGCTGCCCGAGCTGCTGGGTGGTTTGCCGCGTGGCATGCGCCTGGTCCTCGGTCACGCTCACTGCCTCCTCGGGGATCGGCCAGCACCATAGCGCGCCGAACGATCACCCATGCCGCATTCGGCGAAAGCTCAGCCGGAGTGCACGTCGTGGCCGGAGAGCTCGAGCGCGTCGACCGCCCTGGCCAGATCGGTCGCTTTCACCAGCAGGTGATCGGTGTCGTAGGTCGACAGCGAGAACAGCGCGACGCCCGCCGCGGCCAGCTCGCTCGACAGCGCAGCGATGATGCCGGTGAGCGTGAACTCCAGCGGCCCGCGCACCGACAGCAGCCGCCAGCCCTCCTCGGCGCGGCCGGAACTTTCCGTGCCGGCACTGCTGAACGCCCGCCACACGTGGGTCGGGCAGATCACCGACACCTCGCTGTCGGTCCGCGTGACCGACACCAGTGCGCCGGACGCGTGCGCGAACAACTCAGCGGGGACGCCTTCGGCCGGGTCAAGGCGCGCTACCGAGTATTCGCCTGGCTGGACGTCGATCGCGAGGCGTTTCACTGCTTCTGCTTCCTACTTCCTTGCGATCAGCCTTCGGTGACCATCGGGCTGGACGCGACCTCGGTGCCGTCCGGCAGCGTGGAGATGGTGAAGTCCGCGAAGACGTTCTCGGCGACTTTTTGGAGCTGGCGCAGGCACTCGATGGCGAGCGCGCGGATCTCGACATCGGCGTGCTCGCTGGCCCGCATCGCGATGAAGTGCCGCCACGCGCGGTAGTTACCCGTCACGACGATGCGCGTCTCGATGGCGTTGGGCAAGATCGCCCTTGCCGCCTGCCGCGCCTGCTTGCGCTGCAGCGTCTTGCTGGGCGCGTCGGCGAACTTCTCCTGCAGCCCGGCCAGCAGTTCGTTGTACGCGTCCTGGCTGACCTGCGCTGCGGCGAGGAACTTCTCGTGCAGCTCCGGATCGTCGGCGATGACGTCCGGCTCGACGAAGCCGGCGTCGCGTTCCGGGAAGTAGCGCTGGGAGAGCTGTGAATAGGAGAAATGGCGGTGCCGGATCAGCTCGTGGGTCAGCGAGCGGGAGATCCCGGTGATGTAGAAGCTGACGGAACCGTGCTCCAGCACCGACAGGTGGCCGACCTCGATGATGTGGTTGACGTACCCGGAGTTGGTCGCCGTCTTGGGGTTCGGCTTCTTCCAGGACTGGTAGCAGGCCCGGCCCGCGAACTCCGCGAGCGCCTGGCCGCCGTCGGCATCGGTGGACCAGGGTACGTCCTCCGGCGGGAGGAACTCCGTCTTCGCGATCAACTGGACCTTGGGCGACACCGTTTCTGCCACTTGAAGCACCGACCTCGTCTGCTGTTGCTTGTCGACTACCGCTCTTCCGTCGCAGCCTAACCGCCCGCCTCCTGCGGGCTTCGATCCGGCCGCGGTGAGTCGCCGGATAACACCGTGACACCGCACTGATGCCACCGTTTCCTTGAATGGTGTCATGACTGGTGCCATAGTGGTGTCATGGACTTGACACCGTATATCGCGAGCCTTCGCGAGGACCTCTCCACCACGGCCTCGGCAGGCGACGAGAACACCCGGAAGGTCGCCGCGATGCTCTCGGCGGCACTCGAACCCGCCGTGCGGCTGGCGATGATGAACGCGCTCTCCGACCTGGCCGCGGAAGTCACCGCGAGCCTGGACGACCACGTCGTCGAGGTCCGGCTCGACGGCAAGGAGGTGCGGGTGGTCGTCACCGGCGGATCCGGCAGCTCGAGCGATTCGGGCCAGGGCGAGCGCACCCAGTCGGCACCACCACCACCGCCGCCGGAAGGCGACATCAGCCGGATGACGTTGCGGCTGTTCGAGGAGATCAAGCGCAAGGCGGAGCAGGCGGCCGCCGATCAGGGAGTGTCGCTCAACACCTTCGTCCAGCAAGCGGTCCAGGGCGCGCTGCACACCAAGGGCGGCGTCTGGGGCAAGGCCACCGGCCGTGGCGACGAGCCCGAGTCCGGTCGCGGCCTGCACGGCTGGGTCCGGGGCTGATGGCGATGAGCGAGGCACCGCACGAAGAGCTGGTACGCACGCAGGATTTCGTCGCCGACGGGCCGGTCGAGCTGGATCTGGGCATCACCGTGGGACGGATCGACGTGCTGCTCTCCGACACCGATTCCGACACCGACTCGGCGACCGGCGGTGACGAGGCGGCCCGGACGGTGTCGGTCGAGCTGCGGGAAGACCCGAGCTCGGCCTCGCCATGGGTGCATGGCCTCGCCAGCACGCTGAGCTGGATCACCGAGCAGTTCGGTGACCAGTTCGGCGCCGAACTGAGCACGTCGACGGCGGAAGCCGTGTCCCAGACGCGCATCGACATGGTGGGGCGCCGTCTGGTGGTCCACACGCCGAAGCAGCTGCCGCTGCGCCATATCCCCCTCGCACTCACGGTGCGGGCGCCCGCGGGCTCCCGCCTGGAGGTCAAGACGGGCTCGGCACGGGTGACGACCACCGGTACCGCCGGCCGCGCGGATGTCGCCACCTCGTCCGGTGACGTCGCCTTCGAGCGCGCCACCGATGCGGTCAGCGTGCGCACCGGGGGCGGCTCGGTCTCGCTCGGGCCGACGCCGGGCGGGCTGCACGTACGCACCGGCGGGGGCGATGTCCGGGCGGCCGACGTACGCGGGTCGGCGACGATGGTCACCGGAACCGGGTCGGTGCGGATCGGCTCGGTGACCGGAGACCTCGTCGTGCGCAGCGGCACCGGCGAGCTGTCGGTGTCCGACGCGGCGAGTGGCTCGGTGAACCTGCGCTCCGGCACCGGCTCGGTCCGGATCGGCGTGCGCTCCGGCGTCCTCGCCGAAGTCGATCTTTCTTCGGGCGCCGGCACGGTCTCCAGTGAGCTCGATGTCGCCGACACGCCACCCGAAGGTGATGTGCCATTGCGTATCAAGGCCAGCACCGGCTCCGGCAACGCGGTGATCACCGCGGCCGAGGCCTGATCCGGCGGGTCCGGCACGCCCATCTTCCGGGAAAGTGCTGCTCGAGCGGCCAGCGACGCCGGTAGGCTGTTGCCCGATATGAACACCCATCGGGCGAGCCTGAGTTGGTCGGACGGGCCGCGGAACTCGAGCAGCTCCGGCAGGCCTTCGCCGCGGCCTGCGACGGCACGCCGACCACGGTGCTCATCACCGGCGAGGCGGGAGCGGGCAAGTCCCGCATCGTCGAGACGCTGGCCACCGAGGTCGGCGCGAAGGCCCGCGTCCTGATCGGCGGCTGCGTAGCTCAGTGCGCCACCGAACTCCCCTTCGCGCCGTTCACCGCGGCTCTGCGAGAGCTCACCGCCGAGCTCGGGCCCGAGGAACTGCTCGGCCTGCTGCCGCCCGGTGCCGCTCCCTCGCTCGCGGTACTACTGCCTGGCCTCGGTAGCCCCGAGCCGGTCTCCGACAGCGATCAAGCGCGGGCCAGATTGTTCGAATACCTGCTCACCCTGCTCACCAGGCTCGCCGAGCAACGACCGTGTGTTCTGGTGATCGAGGACGCGCACTGGGCGGACCGGTCCAGCCGGGATCTGATCGGCTTCCTGGTCCGTAGCCAGCAGGCCGCCCCCGGACTGCTCATCGTGGTGACCCACCGCACCGAGGAACTGACCAGGACCCATCCGGTGCGCAGGCAGGCGGCCGAACTCGCCCGGCTGCCGTGGTTCGAGCGGCTCGATGTGCCGCGGCTGACGCCGCGAGAGGTCGCGAAGCTGGCGCGCCAGCTCCTCGGCCGAGACCCCGACCCGGCACTGCTCAACCGGGTCTATCAGCGCAGCGAGGGAAATCCGCTGTTCGTCGAGTCGCTGTGCAGCAGCGGTCAGGCCGAGCTCGAGGGCGGGATCCCACCCTCGCTGGAGAACTTGCTGCTCGACCGTGTCACGCAGCTGCCCGACGCCGCGGCGCGCGTGGTCAGGGTGGCGTCCGTGGGAGGAAACCACGTCGGGCACCGGCTGCTCGCCACGGTGAGCCGCCCGGACGACTCGGCCCTGCGCGCGGCCGTCGATGCCGCGGTGCTCACCGTCGACGGCGACGGCTACACCTTCCGTCACGCGCTCATCCAGGAGGCCGTCTATCAGAGCCTGCTGCCGGGAGAACGCGTCGAGCTGCATACCCAGTACGCCGACGCACTGGCCGCCGATGTCACGCTCGCCATCAGCGCACACGCCGCGATCGAGCTCGCTCATCACCTCTCCGCGGTCGGGGACGCCCGCCGCGCGATCGCCGCGGCCTGGCCGGCGGCGATCAAGGCGGGAGCCCACACCCGGGGCGAGGAGCTGGCCACGCGGGCGCTCGCGGCCCTCGACCCCGACGCCGATCGGGTCCGGACGGCATTGCTGCTGGAACGACGCGGTGTCCTGCGGGCATCGCTCGGGCTGCCCAGCGCACTCGACGATCACCGGGCCTCGGTCGAGGTGATACCCGATACCCACCCCGCGATGGCCTACCTGCTCAACTCGCTGGCCACCCACCTGTTGGAGGTCCCGGCGCCGGACGAGGCACAGCGAGCCGCTAGTGATGCGCTGAGCATCGCGTGCCGCGTCGGTGATCCATCGTCGGAGGCTTCCGCCATGATCACACTCGCGGCGCTCGCCTCCCGCACCGGCGATCTGGCCGCGCAGCAGCCCCGGCTCGCCAAGGCCCGCACGATCGCGCAAGGGATCGGCGCCACCCAGGTAGCACTGCGCGCCTGGCACTACGAGTCCCACTTGTTGCAGGCCTACGGCAGGCTCGACGAGGCGGCCGCGCTGGCACGGGCGGGCTTGAGCGCGGCGACCGATGCGGGGCTGGCGCGAGCACTCGCCCCGACCCACGCCCTCGATCTGGCCGGAGCGCTGATCGGAGCAGGCGACTGGGATGCGGCATTCGAGACCATCGACTACGGCCTCGGGCTCGCGCCTTCACCCAATGATCATGCTCACCTGCGGGCCATGGCGGGCTTCATCGCGCTGCACCGGGGTGCCATCGACGACGCGGAGCTTGCCCTGACGCAAGCGGCCGAGCTGATGGCCGCCACGCGCTTCATGTGGCCGCTGCTGGTCATCGGCGCGCAGGTGGTCAAAGCCACCGCGACGGCCGAAGACACCGTGCGCCTGCGGGGCGAGGACCTGCTCGCGAAGGTGCGCGACCAGGCGGCGCGTATCCGCATCTCGACGCCGGTCCAGGCCGCGACGGCCGCCACTTTCACCGCCATCACGAGCGAGGGCGAGCTCGCGGCCTGGCAGCGAGCGGTCACGGCGTGGCAGGAGCTCCGGCAACCTTTGCGGCTCGGCCAGGCATTACTCGGACAGGCCGAGGCGATGCTGGTAGGAGGGGCCGAACGAACCGCGATTGCGCCGGTTCTGCGGCAGGTGAGGACGATCGCCACCGAACTGCGCGCCGAGCCACTCGCCGGGCAGGCGGCGGTGCTGGCGCGGCGGGGCGGGATCTCCCTCGAAGGCAAGACGTCGCGGCAGCTGACGAGCCCCGGACACGGCCTCACCCAGCGCGAGCTGGAGATCTTGCGGCTGGTCGCGGACGGCCGTAGCAACGCCGAGATCGCGGCCGAGCTGTTCATCGCGCCGAAGACGGCCAGCGTCCATGTCTCGCACATCCTGGCGAAGCTCGATGTCGCCAACCGGGTAGAGGCCGCTGCCGCCGCACACCGGCGCGGCATCCTCGGCGAAGTCGCGAGCTGACCCGCAAGTCTTACCCCTGCTAAGCCCCCAGCTTCGCTCGTGCGTGAAAGTCCTTGCCTGGGCACGCGTCGGCACTCACGAGCCACGCGCGCGGGGTCGTGAGTGATCAGGCGTGCGGGGACAAGGACTTTCACGCACGACCGGGCGGCGCGTGAGCCTTGTACCGGTCTTATGCCTGGCGTACCGGTCTTATGCCTGGCGACGGATCCGTGCGGGTAAGTACGGCGGATATAGGGCTGGTGTTGCTGACGTTGGCGGCTGGCATGGCGGCTCGCGCTGGTCGGTATCGGCAACGGCCTGTTCGCCGGGCCGAACTCGGCGGCGATCCTCGCCGCCTCGCCTGCCGCGCTGACCAGTACGGCCAGCGGCATCACGTCGCTGCTGCGCACGCTCGGGTTCGCTCTCGGACCGGCGTTCGGCGCCCTGGCCTGGACCGGCGGCGGGATCACCGGATTCACCACCGGCGTAACGATCCTGGCCGCTGCCGCCGTCGTCGCGCTCGTCGCCACGCGAGCGGCACCGCGATGACGGGCGGTGGGGGCGCGGCCGCCGCAGCCCGCTCAGCTGACGGCGGCCAGTCCGGCGGCCAGATCGCCGCGCTCCGCCACTGCGACCCCCGACAGCCCGAGCCACTCGGCGAAGCTCCGCAGCTCGGCCGCGAGCTCGACGATGACCCGCGGCAGATCCGCACCCGGCTCCGCGAACGCGCCGTGTACCCGCAGCACGCCTGCCGCCCGGTCCGCCTTGAGGTCCACCCTGGCGACCAGTTCACCGTCGAGCAGGAACGGAAAGACGTAGTAGCCGAAGACGCGCTTCGGCTCGGGCACATAAATCTCGATCCGGTAGTGGAAGCCGAAGATCCGCTCGGTGCGGGCCCGCTCCCAGATCAGCGGATCGAACGGGCACAGCAACGCCCTGCCGGTGACCGCTCGCGGCATCTTCGCCCCGGGACGCAGGTACGCCTTGTCCTGCCAGCCCCGCACCCGGACCGGCTCCAGCAGCCCCTCCGCCACCAGTTCGGCGACCGCTTGCCTGCTGTCGGCGGGCGACAGGCGGTAGTAATCCCGCAGGTCGGGCTCGGTGGCGACGCCCAATGCCGTCGCGGACCGCGCGATGAGCTCTCGCGTCGCGGTCGCGCGGTCGATCTCGGGCGCCGACAGCGCCGACGCCGGCAGCACCCGCTCCGGCAGATCGTAGAGGCGTTCGAAGCTGCGACGGGATCCCGTGGTCAGCTCGCCCGTGGCGAAGAGCCATTCGCAGACCAGCTTGACGTCGGACCGGTTCCACCAGCCGCCCGGTGCTTTTCCCGCCCCCCGTGGCCGCTCAGCCCCCGCGCCGAGCGCCTCCTCTATCGCGCCTGCGCCGATCGGCCCGTGCTCCTTGACCACGGCGAGCACGTCTTCGGCGAGATGCGGCGCGGTGTTCGCCACCGAGTCCGCGCGTTCCAGGTAACGCCGCTCACGGTCCCGCATCTGATGCCGCAGCAGTGGCCAATCGTCGATGGGGAGCAGGCAGGCGGCATGCGCCCAGTACTCGACGAGCAGCCGCGGCTTGCGCGAAGTGTTCACCCAGGCGGCATGATCGACCAGTTCGCGCGGATAGGGCCCCAGCCGCGCGAACAGCGGCGCATAGTGGGCTCGCACCGCCACGTTCACCGAGTCGAGCTGCAGCAGCTGGATCTGATCGAGGACACGGTTGAGGTGGCGCCTTGTCGGCGTGACATCGGGCCGTGGCGTGGTGAAACCTTGGGCAGCCAAGGCCATCCGGCGCGCCACGGCCCCGGAGATCGTTCGCATGAAGCGCATGGTGCCATGGCCCACCGACACGGCACGGTAGGTTCCCGGCATGGCTCGCGTCGATGTTCACCTCGCCCGCCCCACCGATGCCGGGGAGATCGCTCGTATCCAGCGCGATACCTGGCGGGCGGCCTACCGCGACATCGTGGGTGAGGCCGCGCTCGCCGAGCTCGACGACGCCGCCACCGAAGAGCGCTGGGTGGCCGCCATCGCACACGCGGACACCGATGTGTTCGTCGCGACCGAAGCCGGCTTCACGGTAGGGTTCTCGGTGTCCGGCAAGGCGCCGGAAGGCGAGCTTGCGGGCCCGGAAGGCGAACTCCCCGCCGACGCCGATCACACCGGCTTGATCGCGACCGTGCTGGTCGAGCCGCGCTGGGGCAGGCGCGGTCACGGCGGCAGGCTGCTGGCCGCGGCGGTGAGGGCACTGCGCTCACGCGGGGCGAAGCGGGCGGTGACCTGGGTGTCCGAGTCCGATTCGGCGACGTTGAGCTTCTACCGTGCCCTCGGCTGGGATCCGGACGGGACGGTCCGCACCCTCGACACCGGCGAGCGGCAGCTTCGCGAGATGCGACTGGCAGGCGGGCTCGACTTCCACCTCACCGAAAGCTGAAAGACGCTTTCAGTCCGCTCAAGAGCCTGTTGCAAAATTGCCCCGATCGCGGACAGTGGTCGCCCGAACACGGCTGAGTTGGACGCTGGGCGCCGAACGGTCAAGCCTGAGACTGATTTGGTGCCCCGATTTCGCCATGTTTCGCTAAATCGCAACAGGCT
>WHSS01000133.1 GCA_009379975.1 Actinophytocola sp. | reverse complement strand
ATGTCCAGCGCAATCCCTTGGTGGGCTCGGGGTCGGTACGGTGACCCACTCGACGCTCCAGCTCGGTCTTGCCGTGGCCGGACTCTTCGCAGGCATCGGCGCCACGCTGCTGCTGACCGGTTTCGGCGTCATCCGGGTCGGCAGGGGAAAGCCGGCACCGCTCGCCTCCTCGCCTGTGATCGAGTCGATCCCGGCAGACAAGGCGACCGTCTGACCGCGCGCTGGGTGAGTGCGACGTTCGGCCCGTCCTATCGGCCGAATGTCACACTCGCTCAAACCGGTGGGCTACGTGACTCTAAGCGGGCGCTTACCTAGACTCCAGGTGTGCGGCAATCCTGAGACGGCCGCCGCACGTCCGGCCCGAGGAACGACCGCAGAGGTACGCCAAGCAGGGAAGGTCAACGATGACAGCACAGAGCGCCAACGGTGTCCGGACAGAGCAGGACGGCGCGATCCTGCGGGTGACGTTCGACCGGCCGGATCGGCTCAACGCGCTCACCGCGCCGATGCTGCTCGCCACCTGCGAGGCCGTGGAGCGCGCGGCGGAAGACGCCGGGGTGCGGGTAATCGTCTTCACCGGAGCAGGCCGGGCGTTCAGTTCCGGGGCGGATCTGTCCGGGCCGGGCACCGTCAAGAGCGGGGACACGACCGTGCTCGACGCCGCCAACCGGCTGACGCTGGCGTTGCGACACGCTCCCAAGCCGGTGCTCGCGGCGGTGAACGGCGCGGCTGTCGGTCTGGGCTGCTCGGTCGCCCTCGCTGCCGATCTCACCGTGGCCAAGGAGTCTGCTTACCTGCTTCTCGCGTTCGCCAACGTGGGCCTGATGCCCGACGGCGGCGCCACCGCCCTCGTGCCCGCTGCCGTCGGCCGGGCCCGGGCCGCCAGGATGGCCATGCTCGCTGAGCGCATCCCCGCCCCGTTGGCCGCCGAATGGGGACTGCTTTCCCACGTCGTGCCCGACGACGACTTCGTCGCCGAGGTCGAGCGGCTGGCACAGCGCCTGGCGGAGGGCCCCACGCTGGCCTACGCGCAGACCAAGCAGGCATTCAACGCCACGACGCTCGCGGGCCTGCCGCAGGCGCTGGAAACCGAGCGGAAGGGGCAGTCGGAACTCGTCGACACGGCCGATGTCGCCGAAGGGGTCAACGCCTTTCAGCAGAAGCGCAAGCCCCGGTTCACCGGAAGCTGAGCACTCGCCCGTTGCTCAGTGAGTGTGACGTTCGGCCGGACCTACTGGCCGAGCGTCACGTTCGCAGAATGCGGGGCCAGTAACTGGGCACGCTCGATGGCCTCGTCGAGTAGCGAAGCGGGTCCGGCTGACCGCTCGACCAGTCCGATGGCAGCGGCTTCGGCAACGGTCAACGGTTCGCTGCTGTTTCCGATCAGGCCGCGGGACATAAGCCGGGTTTCCGCCGCCGCGGCCAGGTCGAAGCCGGCATCAAGCGCGTCGCCGTTGATTGCGGCGATGACGAAGCCCGGGTGCGTCCGGACAGCGGACAGCGCGGCATGTTGGGCGAGGGCCAGCTCATCTGCGCGCGGGTTCGCGGGGCCTACGGCGAACTTCGACCCGTGCCCGATGAGTACTACGCCACGAGAGGCGCCGACGAACTCGAACGCGGCAGTGATGCGCCGTAGCAACTCGACGTCCAGCCGATTGAACCCGAACCGCCGCATGTGCAACACGGCGACGCCCTGCCTTTCCTCGATGTCGAGCATCGCGGTCACCTCCTGGTGCGGCTGACGGCCCGGTTGGCGCTGTCTGCCTGCAAGGAAACCCCGCGCTGGCGGCTTCGGCGGTCGCACTTTGAGACACGGACTCCTCAGTCTGGGATGTCGATCCCGTAGCCGCGGATCTTGCGGTATATCGTCGCCCGCGACATGCCGAGGGATTGCGCGGCGAGCGTCTTGTTTCCCTCGGCGTCGAGCAGGCCACGGACGATGGCGTCGCGTTCCATGGACTCGAGCGGGGTTAGGACGCGCCGGGTGATCGTCCGGACTTCTGGCGGCAGGTCGTCGGGCATGATGGTGCCGGAGCGCCTCCGATGGACCACCTTGTTCAGCACGCCGCGCAACTGCTCGACGTTGCCAGGCCATTGGGCGCGCTGCATGAGCTGCACCGCGGCGGGCGCGCACTGCAGCCGCGCATTATGGCTCAGTGTGAGCAAGAGGAACGGGACGAGTTCGCGGATGTCGTCGACGTGATGGCGCAGGGGCGGCACGGTGACCGAGCCGGGGAAGTGCCGTATGACGTCGCCACTGATGCTGTCGCGGGATGAGTCGGCCATGGTCGCGACCAGCCACGGACCGTGAGTCCCGTCTTCCCGCTCGACCTCGACGATCGAGAGTAGGTGGGCGAGGTCGGGCTGACGCTCTGGCCGCAGCCGATCGAGATGGCGCAGCACGATGGTGCCTGGTGACTTGCTCATGGCGTCGCGCAGCCGCCCGTGCCAGCCGTCCAGGTCGACCTGGCCCGCGAAGTCGATGACGGTCAGTGGTGCGGCAGGTGTGCTGTGCGCGTGCACGGCGCGGATGATGGCGAGCTTGCCGGCTCCTGACTCGCCGTCGATGGTCAGCCATTCCTTGGCGTTGCGCGAGTTGAGTACGTCCTGGCAGGCACGCAGCCACAGTGCGCCCGACCCGACGATGCCGGGAAGGTGCGGATTGTGAGCGTGCGCGGCCAACTGGGGGAGTTCGGGTTCGCGGGTGAGCCGGGCGCGAATGACGCCGCCGGCAGGGCCCGCTTCGCTGCTCACCCGGGTACCCGAGAGCCGGGCCCTTGCCCCGCTGGGCAGATCCATGGTGTGGGTGAAGTCCTTGCCCCCGCTCAGCAACTCCGCGGCGTCAGCGAGCATGGCCGCCTGATCCTGCGGGTCCAGCATGTGCCGAGCGTGTTCGTTGGTCATGACGAGGTCGTTGTTGATGGCGAAGACGATGCCGTGTGCGCGACGGCAGGCACGCAGGTACTCGGTGAACAGGCTGAGTTCGCGCAGGCCGACCTGGGTAGTCAGCTCTTTCTGGATCTCCTGGGCGGTCGCCTTCGCCAGGGCCATCATGAGCGGACCGGCGTCGCGGCTCCAGCCGGTCAGATCGAGGAGCCCTACCACCTGACCGGATACCGGGTGCCGGATCGGCACTCCGGCGCACGCGAGCGTCTCGAGGTGTTCGGCGTAGTGCTCGTGCCCGAACACGGCCGTCGGCTGCAGCCCTTCGAGCGCGGTGCCGATGCCGTTGGTGCCGACGAACTCCTCGGCGTAGCTGAACCCTGGGGCGAGACTGACCCGGTCGAGGTACTTGGTCAACTCCGTGTCGTCGGTACGACGGTCCAGGACGACGCCGGACTCGTCGGTGAGGATCACGCTGACGGCGAGATCGTTGAGCTGCTCCTGCAACCTGCTGAGGATCGGCCGCGCGCAGTGCGCGACCAGCGTGTCGAGGTTGGGGTCCTTGCGGTAGGGCAGGTCGATGTGGTCGGCCGCGACGTTCCAGGTGCGGGAGCGCCACCAGGAGGCCAGGATCGTGTCGCGCACCGCGTCCTTCTGCACAGTTTCCGCGGCCAGGAACTGCTCCCGCGCGGCGGCGAGCGCACGTGTCGATGAACCGGAACCGTGAGCCACTTAGCACCTCCGGGCGCAGCAGGCAACTGCTGTGTCGACGATCACACCTCTGCGTCGGTCTCCAGCGTACTGTGGCTGTGCAAGCCGACTGTCTCAGATTGAGACGGCGACGTCGATGCGCGGGAGTTTCGCCAGATCGGCGGCCGGCATCGTGGACGCAGTCGCCAGTACCTGCGCCTGACACGCGTCGATGCGCTGGTTGACGATCTTGCTCAGCTCGTAGGCCAGCGCGCCGGTCTGCCGAATCGTGACGTCGTCGAGCCGTGGCTGGGGAGCCGAGGTCACGGCGATGCCGTTCGGTGTGCCGTCGGCGTCCAGCGTCGTGCCGACCGCGAACCGTTCACGCGGGTTGTCGACGTCGGCGTAGTGCCGGCGCAGTTGCACGAGTACCCGGTGCCAGGCCAGCACGTCGCCCTGCAACGCCGTCGCGGTCACATCCGTCTCGGCCAGCCGCTCTCCGTGGTCGCTGTCGGCGAAGCAGCGCGTGTAGGACAGAACCGCGGTGGTCCAGACCGCCTCCAGCACGAGGTCGTCGGGCTCGGCCTGCTCGGCTGCTCGGAGTTCGCCGAGCAGCCGTTCGCAGCAGCGGAGCACGGTCTGCAGGTCGTCGAAGATCGAAGCCAGGTCGGCGAGGGCCGCTGCCTCCTGCGTGCTCAGCTGCCGGACGATGGCCGGCTCGTTGCTCGTGGTCTCCACTGGATCGCCTTTGCGGTCGGGGATAACCGGGGAAGGTTAGGACGGCCCGCGAGGGCGTGCCGTCTCACATTGCGACAGCACGGGCGGACCTGCGGCGGTCTGATGGGCGGCGAACCGATCCGAGGAGGTGCCCTATGTCGCAGGCCAGGCCGGACGAGGAGACCTATAACCCGTGGACCGTGGTCAACGTGGTGTTCAACCACCTCGCCGAGCAGGGCCTGCATCCCGTGCTCGGCGAGTCCGGTGATCCCGGCGAGCCGGCGGCCGCGTTGCTGCGCGCACTCGGCATCACGCCCGCAGCCGAAGGAGACGCCCGAACGATGCAGGAGGTGCGTGATGAGCTCGCCGAGCTGCGGGCGCGGATGTTCGAGCAAACCTGAAGGTCCGGGGGGCGCTGTCTCACATTGAGACCCCGGACACACTTGCGATGCGGCTCAATGGCCATCACACGACGTTTGCTCAGCGCCAAATTGGCGCTCACCCGCAACGGGTAAGGAGTGATTATGAGCCGCCAGAGCGTGGCCAAGGCCCACCAGAAGATCCAGGAGCTGTCCTGGGAACCGGCATACCACGAGCCGGTGTCGCACTACGGCACGGATTACACCTTCCAGAAGGCCAAGAAGCGGGACCCGCTCAAGCAGGTCCTGCGGTCGTACTTCCCCATGCAGGAGGAGAAGGATCACCGCGTTTACGGCGCCTCCGACGGCGCGATCCGCGGGAACATGTTCCGCCAGGTGCAGGAGCGCTGGCTGGAGTGGCAGAAGCTGTTCCTGAGCATCATCCCCTTGCCGGAGATCTCCGCTGCCAGGGCGATGCCGCTGTTGTTCCGCACGGTGCCCAACCCCGAACTGCATAACGGGCAGGCCATCCAGATGATCGACGAGGTCAGGCACTCGACGATCCAGCAGAATCTCAAGCGCCTGTATATGAACAACTACATCGACCCGGCGGGCTTCAACTCGAGCCTGCGCAACTTCCAGAACGACTACTGCGGCACCATCGGCAGGCAGTTCGCCGAGGGCTTCATCACCGGTGACGCCATCACCGCGGCGAGCATCTACCTGACCATCGTGGCCGAGACCGCGTTCACCAACACGCTGTTCGTCGCCATGCCCGCCGAGGCAGCCGCGAACGGCGACTACCTGTTGCCCACGGTGTTCCACTCGGTGCAGTCCGACGAGTCGCGGCACATCAGCAACGGGTACGCCACCCTGCTCATGGCGCTGTCCGACGAGGGCAACCACCAACTGCTCGAGCGCGACCTCCGCTACGCATGGTGGAACAACCACCGGGTGGTCGACGCGGCGATCGGCACCTTTATCGAGTACGGCACGAAGGACCGCCGCAAGGAGCGCGAAAGTTACGCGGAGATGTGGCGCCGCTGGATCTACGACGACTACTACCGCAGCTACCTGGTACCGCTCGAGAAGTACGGGCTGACCATCCCGCACGACCTCATCGAGGAGTCCTGGAACCAGATCTGGAACAAGGGCTATGTGCACGAGGTGGCGCAGTTCTTCGCCACCGGCTGGCTGGCCAACTACTGGCGCATCGACCCGATGACCGACGAGGACTTCGAGTGGTTCGAGTACAAATACCCGGGCTGGTACGACAAGTACGGCAAGTGGTGGGAGAACTACTCGCGCCTGTCGGTGCCGAACGGGCACAATCCGATCGCGCTCGAGGACGTCGACTACGTCTACCCGCACCGGTGCTGGACCTGCATGGTCCCGTGCCTGGTGCGCGAGGACATGGTCACGGAGAAGGTCGACGGCCAGTGGCGGACCTACTGCCACGAAGCGTGCCGATGGACCGACGCCGAGGCATTCCGCCCGACGTATCAGGGCCGCCAGACACCGAACATGGGCCAGCTCATCGGTTCGCGGGAGTGGGAGACGCTCTATCACGGCTGGAACTGGGCCGACATCGTCTCCGACATGGGCTTCGTGCGTGACGACGGCAAGACTCTGGTCGCGCAGCCGCATCTGGACCTGAACCCGAAGAAGATGTGGACGCTGGATCACCTGCGTCGCTGTCCACCGTTGCAGAGCCCGAATGTGCTGCTCAACGAGATGACCGACGCGGAGCGGGCAGCCTTCCAGGCCGACTACAACCGCCAGGGGCCTGCCGGACGACCCGCGCCCGCGACGGGTTCGTGAGTGTTGGTCCGTGTTCTAACACTGATGCGCACTCACGACCCCGGGAAAGGCAGCGATGGCAGACAAGCACCACGTGCGCTTCGAGCCGGTGGGCATCGAGATCGAGGTCGACGAGGACCAGAACATCCTTCGTGCGGCCGCCGAGCAGGGAATCATGCTCATGCACGGCTGCAAGGAGGGGCAGTGCGCCGCGTGCAAGTCCTTCCTGCTCGAAGGTGACGACGTCGATCACGACCGGTACTCCACCTTCGCGCTGCCCGACTACGAGCGGGAGGAGGGCTTCACGCTGCTGTGCCGGGCGCACGCCTATGAGGACCTGACCATCGAGCTGCTCAACTACGACGAGGAGATGATCCACTCGGGCCTGCCGATCCAGCAGGCTGTCACCAAGGTCGTTTCGAACGAGAACGTCACGCACGACATGCGCCATCTCGTGCTGCGACTCGTCGAACCGGCTTCGGTGAAGTTCTTCCCCGGGCAGTACATGGATATCGCGGTCCCGGGGACAGAGCACACCCGGTCGTTCTCGATGGCCAACACGTCGAGCCTGGAGAGCGGGCAGCTCGAGTTCGTGATCAAGGTCTACCCGGACGGCTTGTTCTCCAAGTTCCTTGACACCGGGGTATCGGTCGGCGACCGGCTCGACATCACCGGCCCGTTCGGCGTCTTCACGCTGCGCGAGTCAGTGTCGGCAGGCCTGGTCTTCGTCGGCGGCGGGGCAGGCATGGCGCCGATCCTGTCGCTGCTGCGCTCGATGGCCGAACGCGACATCCAGCGCACGGCGACGTTCTACTACGGCGCCAGGCGTCGCCGGGACCTGTGCTTCGAGAAGGAGCTGCGGGAGCTGGAGGAGAGCCTGCCGGGATTCAAGTACGTGCCGGCGTTGTCCGAGCCGGACGACGCCGACGAGTGGGACGGCGAGGTCGGCCTGATCACCGACGTGGTCCAGCGCATGGCGGGCGACCTCACCGGCGCCGACGCCTACGTGTGCGGCCCGCCGCCGATGGTCGAGGCGGCCGTCGAGCTGCTGCCCGCGCTGGGCGTGGCCGAGGACCGCGTGTTCTACGACAAGTTCACCACGAGCGGCGATGCCGGCGAGTGAGGCAAAGAAAGGGAATGAGCAAATGACAACCACCCAGGAACCGCAGCAACGCAGCGTCCCGAAACCGGTGTTCACCGACGCCGAGGCGGGCGCGCGGGAATTCCCGGACTCGAATGCTCGGCGCTTCAACTACTTCACGCCCAAAAAGCGCAAGCAGTCGCACTACGAGGACGTCACCGTCGAGGTGCAGCCCGACCCGCGGCACTATCTGGCGCAGGGCTGGCTCTACGGGTTCGCCGACGGCAAGGGCGGCTACCCGCTGGACTGGACGGCGCTCAAGGCGTGGGGTTCGGACCGGCCCGAGCCGCGGCGAGGGCCCGGTTCCGGCGGGCAGGGCTACGAGTGGCCGGCGCATGGCTGGCACGAGTTCCGCGACCCGAACGAGGAGTGGGAGCTGACGCTCTACCGCTACAACTCGAACGTGGTCCGTCAGCTAAACCAGAACATCGACGCGGCCCGCCAGGCCAAAGCGTTCGAGCAGTGGAACCCGAACTGGGTGCAGTTCGTGGCGCAGCACCTCGGTGCGTGGATGCACGTGGACCACGGGCTCGGGCTGTATCTGTTCGCCAACGCCAACCGCCGGGCACCGACCAACATGCACAACAACGCGATCTCGGTGAACAGCATGCACCGGATCCGCGCCGCCCAGGATCTGGCGCTGTACAACTTCACGCTGTCCGAGGAGATCGAAGGCTTCGACGGTGCGGCGCACCTTCAGACCTGGAAATCCGATCCGGCCTGGCAGGGCGTGCGGGAGACCGCCGAGCAGCTGACGGGAATCTGGGACTGGTGTGAGGCCGTGTTTGCCGCCAACGTGGTGTTCGAGCCGCTGGTCGGTGAGCTGTTCCGCAGCCACCTGGTGCAGCAGGCGGCACCGGCCAACGGCGACTTCGTCACGCCGACATTGGTCGGCGCCGAGGAATTCGACTTCGCCGAACGCGACTTGCGCTACACCAAGCCGATGTTCGAGTTGCTGGTCAACGACAAGGAGTTCGGCACCCACAACACCGAGCTCATGCAGTCGTGGCTACAGAACTGGGTGCCGCGTTGCATCGCCGCGGCCCGCACGCTGCAGCCACTGTGGTCGCAGCCGGACGCCAAGCCGCGCCGCTTCGAAGACGGTCTGGACCGGGCCAAGAGCCGGTTCAGCGTAATCCTGTCCGACCTTGGCCTGCAGACACCGAAGGAGCTGAACCAGTGAGGACGTTCAAGACGGCCGAAAGCCCGTTCAAAGCCGACAACACCGCCTCCAACATGTGCGGCTTCACACTGATGAACAACCAGGTCGGCGCCATCGTCGCCGAGGTCATGCGGACCAAGGAGAACGTCACCGTCACGCCGTTGCCGTCGATGATCCGGGTCGACGCCAAAGGCCGGGTCGACGTGGTCTACGCGGAGATCGACGAGGCGGCAGGTGAGGAGGAAGGCTGGTTCGACTCGGCCGAGTTCGAGGAGAGCATGTCCACCCACTACGGCCGGATGATCCACGAGGACGACCGCACGATCATGTTCGCCAATCCCGAGGACGCGGCCGAGTTCCTCGACTTCGACCTCGTCGCCCGCGCATAGAAGGAGGGCAGGCATGTACACCAAGGACGGTGAGAACTACTTCGTTGTCGACTCCCACGTGCACTTCTGGGACGGCAGTCCGGCGAATCAAGCCAACCGTTACGGCAAGGGCTTCATCGAGTGCTTCTACGACTACCACCGCAACCTCAGCCCGGAGGAGTGGGTCTGGCCGCTGGCGAAGTTCGAGAAGTACAGCGAAGAGGACCTGATTCACGATCTGTTCGAGACGGGCTACGTGGACAAGGCGATCTTCCAGCCGACCTACCTATCCGACTTCTATGTCAACGGCTTCAACACCACCGAGCAGGACGGTGTTGTCGCCGAACGGCACGAGGGCAAGTTCATTGTCAACGGTTCGTGGGACCCCCGCGACGGTGAGGCAGGGCTCGCGGCACTCGACGAGTTGGCCGAACGCTGGAACCTGCGGGGCGTCAAGCTCTACACCGCGGAGTGGAAGGGTGACTCCAAGGGCTGGAAGCTCACCGACGACTGGTCCTACCGGTATCTGGAGCGCTGCGAGCAGCTCGGCATCCGCAACATTCACATCCACAAGGGCCCGACGATCTACCCGCTCAACCGGGACGCATTCGACGTCGCCGACGTCGATGATGTGGCCACGGCGTTCCCGAACCTGAACTTCATCATCGAGCACGTGGGGCTGCCGCGGCTGGAGGACTTCTGCTGGATCGCCACCCAGGAACCCAACGTGTACGGCGGGCTGGCCGTCGTGATGCCGTTCATCCACAGCAGGCCGCGCTACTTCGCGCAGGTCGTCGGTGAACTGCTGTACTGGTTGGACGAGAACCGGATCACCTTCGCCAGCGACTACGCCATCTGGCACCCGAAGTGGCTGATCGAGAAGTTCGTCGATTTCCAGATCCCCGAGGACATGCAAAGCGAACTGGGCACGCTCACGCCCGACATCAAGAAGAAGATCCTCGGCGTGAACGCGGCCAAGCTCTACGACATCAAGGTGCCTGCCGAGGCCGATGTCAGCGATGCGGTCGTGGACAGCACGGAGGCGGTCGGTTCCGCACCGGTGGTGCCGGCATGACTGCCGCGACCATGGAGACGCTGACCGGGTGGGTGATGCGTGCCCTGGACACCGTGGTCGATCCCGAGCTGGACGAACCGATCACCGACCTCGGTTTCGTCGAGCGGGCCGCCGTCACGCTGGCCGACGGCGGTCACGAGGTCGACGTCAGCCTCCGGCTGCCGACCTACTTCTGCGCGCCGAACTTCGCCTACCTGATGGTGGCCGACGCACACGACGCGCTGGTCGCGCTGCCCGGTATCACGAAGGTGCGGGTACGGCTGCTTGATCACTTCGCCGCCGAAGAGATCAACGCCGGGGTCGCCGCGGGTGATGGCTTCGCCGGGTCGTTCCCCGGTGAAGGGGGCGGTGAGCTCGACGAGTTGCGTCGCACGTTCCGGCGCAAGGCCCACACCGCCTGCATGGAACGAGCGTGCCGGCGGCTCATCGCCGACGGTTGGCAGATCGACGCGCTGACCGACGTGCACCTGTCGGACCTGCCCGCATCGCCGGAGCGTCTCAGCCTGCTGCGCCGCCGCGACGAGCTCGGGCTGCCCACTACGCCGGACTCGCCCTTGCTGGTCGACGACGACGGTGAACCGGTGCTCGCCGAGCAGGCCGCTTTGCGCCTGCGGTACGCGCAGGCCGTGCGGGTCAGCATCGACGGCAATGCCGGGTTCTGCCGCGGGCTGCTGCGGACCAGGTATCCGAAGACAGAGGAGGCTGCGCGATGAAGGCCGTTCGACTGCAGACCTACCACCGGCGGCCGGTCATCGAAGAGGTGCCGGAGCCGACGGTCAGCGGGCCGTTCGACGTGGTGGTCAAGATCGGCGGCGCCGGCGTGTGCCGCACCGATCTGCACATCATCGAGGAACAATGGGCCGAGAAGTCCGGTGTGACGCTGCCGTACACCATCGGTCACGAGAACGCGGGATGGGTGCACGAGGTCGGGTCGGCGGTCACGAACGTGGCCGTCGGTGACACCGTCATCCTGCACCCGACGCCCACTTGCGGCCTGTGTCCCGCGTGCCGGGCCGGCAATGACATGCACTGCTCGGACAACGCGTTTCCCGGCATCGACAGCGACGGCGGCATGGCCGAGTACCTGCTCACTTCGGCGCGCGCTTGCATCAAACTGGACCCCCAGACGCAGCCTGCCGACGTCGCCGCGCTGGCCGACGCGGGCATCACCGCCTACCACGCGGTTCGCAAGGCGGTGCCGCTGCTGCCCCCGGGCACGGTGTGCGTGGTCAACGGCGCGGGCGGCCTCGGGCACATCGGCATCCAGTCGCTGGCCGCGCTGACCGCTACCACCATCGTCGTCGTCGACCGCAACCCCGAGGCCCTCGTACTGGCCGAGCAGTTGGGTGCCGACCACACCGTGCTGGCCGACGGCAAGCAGGTCGACGCGGTGCTCGACCTCACGGACGGCAACGGGGCCGAGGTCGTGCTCGACTTCGTCGCCGAGCAGGGCGCCCAGCAGGACGCGTTCGCGATGACCCGCCGGTACGGCTCGCACTTCGTGATCGGCTACGGCAGCAACATCGACATCCCGACGATCGACATCATCTCCACCGAGCGCAGCGTGATCGGCAACCTTGTCGGCACCTACAACGACCTGGTCGAGCTGATGGTGCTGGCCGAGGCGGGCAAGGTCACGCTGCACACCAAGAAGTACCCGCTGGACGCCGCGCTGGATGCGCTGGCCGATCTCGACGCCGGTCGCGTGCGCGGCCGCGCCATTCTCACCCCCTGAGGCACGACATGCACCGTCGGCTGGGCAACAGGAAACTGAGTGCCGTGCAGCCCGCCGGCGCGTGAGGCAAAGATAGGAGCACTCGATGGCAAAGGAACTGCGCTTCGATGCCGATGCGCGCGATCTGCTGATGACAGGGGTGGACAAACTCGCCGACGCGGTGAAATCGACGCTGGGCCCGAAGGGCCGCAATGTCATCATCGAGCAGATCACCGGCTCACCCGTGGTCACCAACGACGGCGTGACGATCGCCCGCGAGATCCACCTGAAGAACCAGTTCGAGAATATGGGCGCGCAACTGGTGAAAGAAGCGGCGATCAAGACCAACGACGTCGTCGGTGACGGCACCACCACCGCCACGGTCATCGCGCAGGCCATCGTACGAGAGGGGATGCGGGCGATCGCCGACGGCGGCAATCCCGTACTGATCAAGCGCGGGATCGATCGGGCCGTGGGCCGGTTGATCGAGCACCTAGAAAAGGCGGCCCATCCGGTCCTGCACGAGCAGGACTATGCCCGGGTCGCGGCCATTTCGGCGAACGACGATGACGAAGTCGGCGCAGTGATCGCGACAGCACTGCACACCGTTGGCGACACCGGCGTGGTTACCGTCGAAGAGTCGCCGACGATCGGGATGAGCGTCGACTTCGTGGAGGGCTTCGAGTTCGACAACGGCTACATCTCGCCGTACCTCGTCACGGATCCGGGCCGCCTCGAGGCGGTTCTCGACGATCCGTACATCTTGATGTGCAGCGAGAAGGTGACGAAGGTCCAGCAGCTCATGCCCGTGCTGGACAAGATCATGCGCGATCCACGGCCGCTGGTGTTGATCGCGGAGACGGTGGAGGGCTCGGCCCTTTCCATGCTGGTGCACAACCACGTCAACGAGACCTTCCGGGCGGTGGCGGTCCGCGCGCCCGGCTTTGGCGATCGGCGGCTGCACAAGCTGGAGGATCTCGCCGCTGTGGTCGGTGGCTCGGTGCTGTCGAGGCAGTCCAGCTTCAGCATGGAGAACATGACGTTGGCGCAGTTGGGTCGGGCCAAGCAGGTGCGGGTAACCGAGAACACGACGACGATCGTTGGCGGCGCCGGATCCGCCGCCGAT
>WHSS01000086.1 GCA_009379975.1 Actinophytocola sp. | reverse complement strand
AGGCGAGCACCTGGAATCTGCCATCGAGGCCGCCCGATTCCGCCGCCTCGAAGACCTCTACGCCACCCACAAGGCCGGCGAACCGATCGGGTTCGGACCCGGCGCAGACCGCATCGCCCGCGAGTTCGACCACATCCACGACACCGTCCAGGCCAGCGGCGGGGACGCCACCGTTGAGCGCGGACTGCTGCGCAAGGCGTGGATCTCGCTGCGCTTCGGGGGGAAGGCCGGACAACGGGTCCGTCTACTCGGAGCATGACTCCGGGTCCACGCTCGGGGACCGGCCCGACACCTACCGCCCTGCACTCTCCAGATCGGCACAGGGGACGTCTCCCGGCAGGCAGAAGTCGTCCACCAGCTCGACATCGAAGCCCGCTCGCTCGAGCAGGGACGCCGCGACGGCGGCGCGGGATCCGGTCGCGCAGTACACCCACACCGGCCGATCCCGCGCGATCTCCGCCATCCGCACCGGCAGTTCGTAGAACGGGATGCGCAGCGCAGTCGGATGGTGGCCGCTCTTCCACTCCCACTCGTCGCGCACGTCGAGCACGGTCAGTTCCCGCCCCTCCCGGTGGGCGGCGGAGAGGTCCTGGAACGACCGGACCGGGTAGCTGTGGCTGTCGTCCTGCCACTGCCCGGGATCCGCCGCGCCTGCTCCCGCCGGCTGGTCGAATCCGATGCGAGCCAGCATGATCTGCGCCTCGTCCAGGTGCTCGACCTCATCGGCGAGCAGTGTGAAACGGGCGCCCCAGGGGATCACCCAGCCCACGTAACTGGGCAGGTCGTTACGCAGCTCGAAATTGACCGCTCCGCCAAGATGGGTGGCTGCGAACGCGCGGCGCGTCCGCAGGTCGATCACCCATTCCCCGGCATGGATCCGCTTCTTCAGTTCGGCCACGCCCAACGGTGCGGCAGGGGTGAGGGAGAGCGGCGCAGGGCCCTGGGTGTTCATCCCGGCCATGTGCGCGTAGTAGGTGGGGTACGGCGCCAGGCCCTCCACGAGGTTGCGCACGAAGGCCTCTTCGTCGGCCGTGGTGAGCGCGGGATTCTCCGACCGTTCCGCACCGATGGTGGAGCTGCACGTGCTGGTCTCGGATGCCGAGCAGTGACTGCCGAACCCGTGGGTCGGGTGCACGGTCACCTCGTCGGGCAGTTCGTCCGCCAGCCGCCGCACCGAGTGATACTGGTCGCGGGCGAGCCGATCGGTCAAGCCGCCGTCGACCAGATCGGTGCGGCCCACAGTCCCGTAGAGCATCGAGCCGCCGGTGAACACCGCGAGCGGCCTGCCCTCCTCATGCACGATGAAGCTCAGGTGGTTCGTGGTGTGGCCCGGCGTGTGCCGCACCGAGATGGTCATGGCACCGGCGACGATCACGTCTCCGTCCGCCAATGAGTGCCGCTCGAACGAGGTGTCGTCGGCGGCGGCCACCCCGTAGGCCGCACCCGTTCGCCGGGCGAGCTGGTAACCACCGGTGACGTAGTCGTTGTGGATGTGCGTCTCGAGCACGTAGGTGATCCGCACCCGGTGGTCCGCGGCCAGCGTCAGGATCCGGTCGATGTCCCGCTGGGCGTCGACCACCACGGCGACCTCGCCGTCGGTGATCAGATAGCTCCGGTCGCCCAGGCTGGGTGTGTCGACCGTGACGACATCGATCATCAGCCGACGGCCTTCTCGATCAGGAAGGTGTACCGGCCGCTCGTTTCGCGCTTGTCGAGGAGCTTGTGTCCGATGGTCTCGGCCCAGGCGGGGATGTCCTGCAGTGAGCCACGGTCCGTGGAGATCACTTCGAGGACCTGGCCGACGTCGAGCCTGTCGATCGCCTGCCGGGTGCGGACGATCGGCATGGGGCAGGCCAGGCCGCTGGCGTCAAGGGTCTTGCTCACGTCGGTCATGGCTTGGTTCCTTCGGGAGAATAGGGTCGGGTCAGATGAACAGGTTGATGGAGGAGCGCTGCATGTTGGCCATCGCGGCCGCCGCGCCGAGCGGCTCTTCGATCCCGTCGATGAGGTCGTCGCGGGTGAGGCCCATCAGGTCCATCGTCATCTGGCAGGGCGCGAGCTTGACCCCGAGTTCGAGGGCGATGTCCCTGAGTTCCTCGGGCGGTGCGACGTTGTGCCTGCCCGCGATGGTGCGCATCATCATCGGGCCCATGCCGCCGAAGTTCAGGTGAGACAGGCGTTCGTTGTTGGCTACCCCGAGCATCTTGGTCATCCAGTTGTCGCCGGTGATCTTGACCTCGGGACGCTTCAACGGGAACAGACCCCAGAACGTGCAGAAGAGGGTGACCTGCATGCCGTAACTGGCACCGGTCGTCGCGAGGATGTACTGCGGCCATACCCGGTCGAGATCCCCGGACCAACAGATGATCGTCATTCGGTTCTCGGTGTCACTCATCGGGGAACCCTTCGAGCGTTTCCGTATGTGGCTACATGCGCAATCACTTATGCTCTGTGAAG
The DNA here is from genome assembly GCA_009379975.1 of Actinophytocola sp. Taxonomy (GTDB): domain Bacteria; phylum Actinomycetota; class Actinomycetes; order Mycobacteriales; family Pseudonocardiaceae; genus WHSS01. The sequence goes on along the minus strand of WHSS01000086.1, from coordinate 15,932 downwards.
GCTAGACACGCACCACGAGGTGTGTCAAGCCTCATAATCGCGACTACGATGGGGCCATGGTAGATCAGGTCAGCGGGCTGGAGCCGGCGCTGCGCGCGGAGTTGCACGAGCTGACGGCGAGCCTCTGCAAGGCGCTCAACGACCCCAAGCGGCTGATGCTGATCTACGCCCTCGCAGGCCAGAGCCGGTCAGTCGGCGAGCTATGCACCATGCTCGAGACGACGCAGCCGAACGTGTCGCAGCACCTGGCAATGCTGAAGGAGCGCGGCATAGTGGACGCCACCCGACGGGGCACGAGCATCTTCTACTCACTGCGTTACCCGCAGCTGGTGCAGGCCATCGATCTGTTGCGCGGAGTCATGGCCGACGAGGTCGGACGGCGTCAGGACCTGGTCTCTCGGGCGTGACCTCAGGCGAGTTGCCGGCTCTCCCCGGTCGCGGCCACCACGTCGCGTAGCACCGAAGAGAGCTGTTCCCCTGACCGGAAGACCAGTCGCAGCGTACGGCTCAGGTCCATCCCCGTCTCCGCGCCCAGACATGGTTGTGCGGCACCACCAGCAGCAGTTCGTCGGTGGCCACCACCTGCGATTCCAACCCCTCGCTGACCTCAGCGCCCTCGACGAATCCGAGGTCCGGCACTCCCCACGAGCACCAACTCGGCCACCTTCGCGGAATTGATCACCTGCAGGCCGATGGCCGCCGATGGCAGTCTCCTGCACAGTTCCGAGAGCCACCCGGGGAAGCAGGTACTCGGCGATGGTCATGCTGCAGGCGAGCCGGATCCGGCTCGCCTGCTCGTTGCGCAGAGCCGCGATACCCGCGTCGGTTCGCCCGCCGCCTCGACCACCCGGCGCGCCCAGTCCGCGATCAACGCGCCCTGATCGGTCAACCGGGAACCGGTGTTGGACCGGACGATCAGCGGCACCCCGATGAGGCGCTCCATGTTGCGGACCCGGGAGGCCGTGGCCAGCTGAGACACACCGTGTTCGCGGGCGGCCTTACCGAGGCACCTGCAGACCGGGCCGGTGGCGATCACCTCCCTGCTGACCTTCGCGGCGTTGAGCACGATGGCGACACCGGGGAGCCCGGAGTACGTCGGCCTCGGCCTCGCACTGGCCCTGGTGGTCGGCCTGACCCGGGTTCTCTTGGCCTGCTGCGCGCGGGCTGGCTGGCGTACCTGATGTCCCAGCCCATGCTGCTGGGTTTCGTTCCCACGTCCGCGGCGCTCATCGCCAGCTCGCAGTTCTCGAAATCGGTGGGCGTGACCCCGCCCGAGCACGACAACGCCATCGTGCAGGCGGCGTGGTCGCTGACCCACCCGCAGAACTGGAACCTGACAGCGGTGCTGATGACCGCGATGACCGCGCTGCTGGTGATGGGTGGCCGCAAACTGCACGCGCTCTTCCCGGGCGTCCGCAGGAGCCGTGGCGCGATTCCTGGTGACCAAAGCCAGCGTGACCTACCTGGGAACCGCGTTCCCGTACAGCACGCTGTTCGTCAACATCGTGGGGTCGTTCATCCTCGGCGTGATCGCCGGAATGGCGCTAGGCCGGATCGCCGTGCCCGAGACGGTGCGACTGCTCGTCGGGGTCGGTTTCTGCGGAGCCTTCACAACATTCTCAACGTTCGCGGTCGAGGCCCTGGTAGACCGGCCCATGGAGATCATGGTTCTCAACGTAACGCTCAACAACATCCTGTCGATCGGCGCCGCGGCACTCGGCCTCTACATCGGCGTGCGCGCATAACCTGTTGACCGGCGTTCGGCGTGAGGAGTCGGCGGGCGCGCCATTAGCTCGACACGGTGATGGTCCGGTCGCTTCTCGTGAATATCGTGGTCTTCACCCAGACGTCGGTGACTGCGCCGGCGGTGCGGGTTCGGATGATCTGTCCACCCTCGGCGCGCAGCGTCTTTGGCTCCCCTGATACCACGACGCGGAGGGTGATGTCGAGTTCCGTGGCGAGTTCGCTGGTGATCTCCACGACGGCGTGGTCGGACCGTCCGTCGTTTCCCGCGATGGTCCGTGTTGCGAGGTGGTAGGAGGGGTAGGAGAACACGCCGAACTGGGCGTGGTCGGGGTTCCAGTTGTCGGGTCGTTCGGCGCGTTGGTCGAGGAAGTCTCGGGTGGCGGGGTACCCGAACCGGTTCGGGTCGTAGCCCCCTTGGGGTGCTTGGGTGAGGTCGGCAAGGCGCCAGCCCCAGTAGCCGCCGAGCCCCCAGTCCTCTCCTTTGAGGCCCGATGCGGCTGTGGTGGTTGTGACGAACAGGGGCCCGTGGGCGGGTTGACGGAGGATGCGTCCCAGTCGGTCCTGGGTCCAGGAGTGGCCGATCGTGTCGTCCCGACGCAGGTAGGTCAGCACGCCAATCGGGTCGCCCCGGTGTGGCCGGCCGTTGCTCTGCACGATGTTGCCACGGTGGTAGCGGGCCACGCGGTCCTCGTGTGTGTGTCCTGCGAAGTGGACACCGACGCCGTAGGCAGCCAACAGGTCACGCATCTCCAGGCGGTTATCGCCTGGCCAGGGGTGGCGTGCCTGGACCCAGGACGGGTCGTGGTGGGCCAGGGTGACGATGGCCCCTGACGGGTTGCCTGCTCGGTAGGCGGCCAGGTCCTCGCGGAGCCAGTCGAACTGTTCCTGGCGTACCTGACCGCCGGACAGGGTGCCGAAATCGGGGGGTGGGAACGGCATGCGCTGTTGCCAGTCGAACGTGTTGAGCGACACCAGGTGCAGGTCTGGTCCGATGTCCACGCTGTAGTAGACGGGCCCGAAGTAAGCCTCCCACATCTCGAGGCCGTCCATTGCGTGCACGTCGTCGTTGACGTAGTCGTCGAAGGCATACAGGTCGTGGTTACCCGGTGAGACGAAGCTGGGCACCTCGAGACGGTCGAACAGCCGCCAGGCGTCCTCGTACTCGTAGGGTGCGGCACGGGGATGGATCCCGAAGGTGAGGTCGCCGGCAACGAGGACCAGGTCGGGACTGACCAGGTTTATCTCTTCGATCGCCTGCTCGAGCGCTCCCCAACGTCCGTTGCCGTCGGTCGCTCCCACGGTGCGCAGCGTCTTGTCGATCAGGGAACCGGGTTTCCCTTCGGCGGCGTCCTCCGCCCCCTCCTGGATCGGTCGGGGATCTCCCACCGAGGGATCGGCGATCACGACCACGCGTGGGGCCTCGGGGTGTTCGTCGACGACGTTCACCGCGCGTCTCTGGCGATCGTCCCCGGATCCGTCCTGGGACCTCCACGTGACGTGCACGTCGTACAGGCCGGTGAGCTGGGCGTTGTCAGGCAAATCGAAGGTGGCTGCCGTGACGGTGCGAGCAGGCCACAGTCCGGACGCCGCGTCAGGGATGACCGCGACGGGCGGGGCAAGAGGGATGGGCGCGCGGACGTGACCGAAGCTGGGGACCAGACTCGCGGAAATGTCCGATGCGCGACCAAGCCGGTTGTCGAGCTCGATGACCAGTCTTTCATCTGTGGTGAGGATCGACGGTGCGGCCCCGAGCGGACGGACGACCGCATCGACCTTCGGATCGACATCCGGCGAGGCTGGGACGCCTGGCTCGCCGTTGCCGGGAGACAGGGTCACCGGGACGGCACCCAGGAGGAGGACGAGCACGGGCACGAGCCCCACCATGCGGGTCAGACGCCGCCGAGGTTCGGCATACCCTTTGCGCGTTGCCCGCTTCCTCGTCATGCGAATTCCTTTCCTGAGGTTGTTTGGACCGCCCTGGGTTCCGCAGTTCGCCGCGTCACCGCAGATCGTCGAGCAGCGAGATGGCTTCCTCCAACGCCGCGTCGCCGAAGCAGCGGTCGATGGAGTAGGCGTCCTCGTAGTTGACGACCGCGACCCCGCCTGCGACGAACCCGAGTCCTTGTTGGCCGGCCTCGTTGATCTCGAACTGTTGCGGCATGTAACCGAGCGCGTCGTTGGCTTGCCCGAGTGGCATGGTCACCAGCGCCGTGGACTTCTCCTTGACGGTGTTGGAGAAGTTGGCGAAGATTTCGCCTGGCGAGGTGGTGAGGGCGAACTGGTCGCCGATGCGTGCGGCACTGGCCGAGACCTCGACCGAATGCGGGGATGCCGACAGGCAGGGCGCGGTGTCCGGGCGTTTGCCGGTGCGCACCGATGACGGCGTCGCGGCGAACTGCCGGTCGAAGAGACCGGCGGCTCCCAGGCTGGTCAGCGGCACGTTCGTGGTCGGATGCAACCAGGAACGGCGACCGGTTCGCACGTCGGTGTCGGCCAACCGTGTGCCGGAGCCGACTTGGGGGATCAGCTGCGCGAGCCGCTGACCCATGGCGGTCCCGCCCGAGGACGACATGTTCCCGAGGCCGGTCATGAACAGCGCGCCGATGCCGCCGAAGCGGTCCTCCACACTGTTGACGAACATGCCCGGCCAGTCGGGGTGGGCGATGCCGTTGTTGGTTCCCGTGGTCGTCGGGTGCGCCGCGAACGCGCCCACCGTGGCGATCGTGCGTCCGCGGCCCTTCTTCCCGGGTGTGTACGCCCGCAGCCATGCCAGCTGCTGCTCTTCGGCGGAGCGGTAGGTGTCGCGCCGCTCACTGTTGTGCGGCCGGGCGAGCTCCTCGCCGACCTCGAGTACCGCGGGCTCCATCGCCTCGACCGCGTCGCGCACGGTGTCGCGGATGGTGTCGGCGACCTGCGCCATGTACCAGTCCGGCACGAACCCCCAGCCGCCGATGAAGTCGGGCGCGGAGTGCGCGTGGGTGCTGGCGATGACGATGCCGGACGGGTCGATGCCGAGTTCGATGCCTAGCTCCTCGCTGAGCTGCGCGATGCCGCAGTCGTCGCATTTGTTGGCGTAGTCGGCGAAGTAGCCTTCGCCGTCGATGACGGTGAGTACCAGCGTGTCGGTGCCGTCGCCGATGGCGACCGAGCGTACCCACAGTCCCAGTTCGGAGTCCCACTCGGTGACCGGGTTGGCCGGCCCGATCCCGAAGCCGCCCATGTAGATGCAGTTCGGGTTTTCGGGCCACGGCGATCCTGCGGTGGCGAGGTGGTCCACGTGTTCCTCGGTGTTGTCGACGAGCTCGGTCAGTACGCTCTGGTCCATCCGTGCACAGGCGTCGCGGTCCCGCTCCCACGTGCCGCCGTAGTCGTCGGGGCGGGGTTCGATCGACGCCTTGGCCGCACCGACCAGCGCCAGGCCCGGCTTCGCCGATGGCGCGGCGGCACCCGGCGTGAGCAGGCTCGGGCCGAGGGCGACGGCGGATACGGTCAGGGCTGCGGTGGCGATGGCCACCAGGATCGGGTGCCGCAGGTTCATCTGCGCCTCCTAGTCGGTGGGGTGAAGTTGGGCGGTGTCCCGGGTGTCATGGCGGCGGGACGGTGTTGCCGAGATAGATGGCCGAGGTCATCGCTTCCCGCGCGATGCGGTTGCGGCAGTAGCTGGTCCGGTCACCGACGAGCGGGTCGCACAGCTGCCGGACGTCGGCGGCGTCTTCCCGGAAGACCTCGGCTCGCACCCAGGTCGCGTCGTCGTTCACGGCGAAGTCGTGCGTAAAGCGTTCACCGGTGACGGGGACGGCCTCACCGGCCTGGCGTCCGCCCGTGGCCACCAGCCGCACCAGCGTGCCCGCGCCTCCTTCCACCCGCACCCGCAACGCCGAGCCGGCGGGCACGGTGTCGCCGACCATCGACTCCCACACGCCGTCTTGGTCGCCGTCGGCCTCGAGGAAGACCCGCACCCCCGACAGTGCGGGCGGCTGCGCGGCGATACTGGTGCGCCCCTGGCGCAGACCTTCGAGAATGCCTGCTTCGCTGTGGTCGGTGACGTAGACCCAGGTCGTCGGCTGCCCCGGGCCCTGCACCGCGGAGGTCGACGCCCAGTGGCTGTCGCTGCCCCCGACGGCGGCGACCCGCTTCCCGCGATCGAGCCAGCCCTCCCAGTAGCGGACGTTGTCGTCGTTGTTGTTGGCCGCGGGCAGCGGCGGCTGCCACAGCGTCATCACATTCCAGGCCTCCACGACGTCCGGAACCACCTGGTAGCCGTACGACCAGTCGAGCTCATGGGGAAAGCCGCTGGCCTCGGCGGGATGGTTCACTCCGAACACGCCGCCATCGGCCCGCAGCTTGCTGGCGATGCGCCGCACGTCGGACGCGGCGGAATCCCCGTTGTCGTGAATGTGGTCGGCGCCCAGCATCTGAGCATGCCCGCGCAGCGAGTTCTCGTACGCGCGAACACCGATGACCCCGAACCGGCCGAACCCCTTGTCGGTCTGCGACCGGACGTCGTTGTGGTCGGAGATGGTGAGGAAGTCGAGGTCGCGCTCATCGGCCAGCCGGAAGGCTTGCTCGACCGAGTGCCCAGCGGTGTAGGCCTGGTCGACCTCGGTGTTGTCGTCGTCCGGGCCGCCGTAGCTGTCGTGCGAGTAGGTGGTGTGCACATGCAGGTCGCCCGCGACCCACTCGCCGGCAGGAGCCGGTTGTACACGCGCGGCACCGGGGGCGGGACTCGCGGCGATCACCGGTGCCGAGGTCACCATCTGCAGACCGGTGAGCAGCAGTCCGGCGATCGCTGTGAGCGCTGCAGGTTTCGTTCCAGCCATGTGCGTCATCCAGTTTCCGAGGTGAGGGTGATCCGGTCGCCGTTGCGCTCGCCGAACTGGTCGACGAGGTCGCCGGGTTCGATGACCGCGCTCTCTCCCGGCCGCAGCCGGGTGTTGGCGACCCAGCGCCCATCCACGAGGCGGGCCGAGACGGTCCGATCCGGCCTCGGGCCGCCGATGACGGTGACCGCGGCGGAGGCGATCGGCGCGCCGGACGCCCAGGGCCGGAAGGAGCAGGTCTTGCACAGCGTCTCGTTGCCGTCGTCGCGGACGTAGCGCCACGGCGAGTCGTAGCTGCGGGGGTAGGTCGACTCGGCGCGGAACGAGACGTTGCCCCGCGCGTCGACCTGGGCGTCGTCTGCGGTCACGCCGGTCCACGGGGACACCGTGAACGGTTGTGACTCCAGGCGGTACGGCACGGCTCGCCCGTCCTGGCGGATGTCGCCGTCCACCACGAACCGGTACTCACCCGCCGGTACCCGGCCACCGTCGATGACGGTGGCCGGGAACGCGGAGAACGCCTCGAAGTTGGCGGTCCACAGCCACTCGTGGTTGCCCGCGTAGGTGTCGGCGAGCCCGTCGGCACCCTCCGGGAAGGCCACCTTGGTCTGCACTTCGCCGGTCTGGTCGGCGTAGCGCTGCCACCCGTCGCCGATGCGGCGCTGCACCGTGACCCGGGGGTTGTCGGTGGCGTTGTCGCCGCCCCGCCAGGTGAAGGTCGCCGCGGCGAACCGGGTGATGTCGCGCGGTTCCTCCAGCGCCTCGGCAGGGCCGATGTCGTCGGGGATCCCCGCCTGCCACGCGTCGTACGCGGTGGCCGCCGCGATGCCGAGCTCGCGGGCAAGCGCTTCCTGCCTGGCTTCATCGGCGTCCCCGGCGACCGCGTGCGGCTCGGGCTCCAGCGCCGGCCCGCCCTTGAGCGAGCCCGCCATGGCCATCAGCCTGGTGTTCATGTAGTCGGCGGTGTGCGGTCCGTAGCTGGTGAGTGCCTTGCGGTAGTGGTCGCGGCTCATGTATTCGCGGTAGGAGACGGTGTAGCCGTTGTAGTCACCGGCGTGACCGACCCCGATCGGCAGCGCGTAGCCGAGCCCGGCCGGCAGTTCGGTGTGGGTGAAGTTGCCCCATATCCGCTCCGGGTCCGCCGGCTCGCTGTTGGCCGCAACCGCGTTCTCCGGCCGGTCCCAGCCCGCGGCGTCGTTGTTCACCTGGGCCCGCATCCGCTGGTAGCGTTCATCGGAGACGGTCAGCGTCTCGCCTTGGAAGGGGCATGCCCAGTCGTCGTCGCCGGCTGGGCTGCAGGCGGCGCCCCAGTCGTAGCCGTTGAAGATGTTGGCCTCGACGTTGTCGATGCGCGATTCCAGGTTGAGGATGAGGTCCATCTGTGCCTCGCAGGCGCACGAGGCCAGCACGATCTCACCGAGGCGGACGACCTGGAGCCGCAGCCGGGCGTTCTCCTCGACGCTGCCCGCGCTGGGGGCGTCGTAGTGGTCCGGCACCGGCAGGCCGTGGGCTTTGAGGTTTTCCCAGATCATGTTCGACGGGTCGCTCTCGCCCGCGCGCCCGCAGTCGGGCAGCCCGACGATCGGCGCGCCGGGGCTGCCTTCGACGGTGGACTCGGTACGGCAGTTCGACATCGACGGGTACGGGTGCGACACCGGGCCGGGGATCCAGGCGTCGGCGACCGCGACGGGTACCTCGGTGCTCATCGGCACGACGCCGTCGCCCGCGCCGATGGCCCGCCACGCCTGGCCGATCGAGTCCGCGAGATAGCGCGCGCCCCGTTCGGTCTGCGCATGCCCGACGTGGGCCCACGCGCGCACGACACCGTCGGGCAACACCTGTGGGTCGCCGCGCAAGTACGGGCCCTCGGCCGAGCCGACATCGCCCTGGCTGAAGATCAGCGGCGCGCCCAGGTCGCGTTCGACGAAACGTTCCAGCGGCGCCAGGAAGTCGGCGGTGATCAAGTCGTAACCGTCCAGGGACTCCGGATGCTGCCCGAAGTTCGCGAAAACCGCCAGAGGCTCCGGCTGCGGGCCGGAGACGTCGTCGAACCGGATCACGCTGAGCCCGAAGTCGGCGTGGTCGTCCGGGTAGCCCGCCGGGGTGCCGTCGTCGGCCACCGTCGCGCCCGCGATGTTGCCCTTGTAGACGCGGTGCTCGACCGTGGTCGCTCCGATGCTCATCGGCCGCAGGTCCGCGGCGGCCTGCTCGACGGCCGCCGCCAGCTGCCGGGCGCTGTACTCGAAGGCGCGCAGGTCGACGGCGTCCTGGAACAGCCACACCCCGGCCGCCGGGGTCGTGTAGTAGGGGGACGAGTGGTTGTGAGAGGCCATCAGCAGCATCCGGTCGTGCGTGATGCCCGAGTCGCCGTCGGCCAGGATCTGCGCGGTGCGGCGCAGCAGCATGTCCTGGGCGAGATAGGCGTCGCTCTTGATCAGCGCGACCCGTTCGCCGTCAGCGCCCTCGACGACGATCGCCCGGTAGGTCAGCCGGGAGTGCACGCCGTAGCTGCGCCGCTGCATTGTCGAGTGTCCATGCGGGTCGACCTCCCCGCCGAGCAGCCCCGTCGCGTTCGGTTCCTTGCCGGCGTACTGGCCGGCACCCGCGCCGACATGCCAGGTGGCGTCCGCGATGCCGACACCGGCGCGGACAGCGGGTTCGGCGTCCGGGACGGTCCCCAGCGCGGTTGGTATGACCGCGGCGAGTAAACCGCCCGTGACCAGGGCGACCAGCCATGCGCCTCGGCGTCGGCGCTTCACCGGCCCGGCCCCAGCGTCGACGCCGACCCGGCGGGCTCCGGCCGGCACGGCTGGTTACGCAGCGACCCGCATTCGGGCAGCGACACCCGCGCGGATTCTCCCCGCAGCAGCGGCAGCGTCAACGACGACCGGTAGGCCCCGCCGGTGTGGAGGGTGTTCACGGCGGGCGTGGGCAGCGAGGCGAACCCCCACAGGTCGGGCCGTAGATGCGGGGCCGCCACCGCGATCCGGATGCGCGAGCCCGCCCGGAAGGCGTGGCCGAACGGGAAGATCTCCACCCGCAGCAGCTGCGGCTCACCGGGGACCAGTAGCGCGGAGTCGGTGAGCAGGTGCGTCTGGAACGGCCGCAGCTCGGTGGAGAACTCGGGGTTCTCCGTCCGGTGGCTGGCCCGCAGCCATCCCTGTTGGACGAACACCTCCTGCCCGTCGGGCCGCACCTCGGTCAGGGTGACCTCGACGTCGGTGTCGGTAGCGGTGGAGGACAGCCACAGGTCTGCGCTGGCGGACCCGAGCAGGACCCGGTCTTCGGACAGGGGGGCGGACGTGAAGGCGGCGTACGTGCCGTCCGGTGGCCGGTCGGCCCAGCTAGCCGCGGGCTCACCCGCGAGGTCGTCGCCACCGCGCTGCTGCGCGCCGACGACCGGGACGTACCGGTAGTCCACCGACCCGCGCCTGGGAACGTCGGAGGTCAAGGTGGCGTCGCGGTCGAGCGACAGGCGCCATGCCTGCTGCTGCGGCGCGGGCCAGTCGGCATAGGTGTCCGTCCACGCCGCGCGCCGAGTCCCCCGAGCGCCGTTCTCCCAGTTGATCGTCACCGGGTCCTCGGCCTCGTAGCGGGCCAGCGCCTCATCGAAGGTGGCCGGCCGGCTGACGACGCGGGTCGGATGGGGATCACCATTGGGCAGCCGGGCCGGCTCGGTGACCGTGAACTGGTCACCAGCGGGGATCTCCTGCTTAAGGTAGTAGGACAGGAACCGCAGGATGTGCGGCAGCACCTCCTCGCCGTAGTACTCGCTGTGGTCGCCGTTGGTCGCGAGGAAGCGCCACGGAACCTCGTCGCGTCTCAGCCGGTCCAACAGGTGGGTTCCACGCGACCCGACCTGCTCGTCCTGCCACGACTCGATCAAGAACGTGGGCACGTCGATGCGGTCGGCGAACTCCCACGGGGAACGTTGCCGGAAGATCGGCCCGTCCCACATCTGCGTAAGCAGACGCACCAGCGGGTTGAAGGCGGCGTTGGGAGCGTGCTCGGCCTGGTTGCGCATGCACTGCTCGTCGCCGGTCTCGGCACTGTGGACCGGGCCGACGAGATAGCTTTCGTAGACTCGCTGCGCGGACCAGCCGCCCGCGAAGGTGGCGTTCATGATCCCGCCCGGGAACGGCACGTCGCGGTACAGGTCCGCGAAAATGTGGCCCGGCACGATCGCCTTGAGCGCTTCCGGCCGTTCCGCGGCGACAAAGGCCTGCGTGATCCCGGGATAGGACTTGCCGACCATGCCGAACCGTCCGTTGGACCAGTCCTGACGGGCGAGCCATCCGATGGCCTCGGCGCCGTCGATCGCTTGGCGAGGTTCGAAGTAGTCGAACCTGCCGCCCGAACAACTGGTCCCGCGGATGTTGAGCCCGACCGCCGCGTAACCGGCGTCGACGAAGGGGTCCACCGCACCCCACGTGTCGATCGCAGGCAGATAGCCGGAGTAGTCGATCACCGCCGGGTACGGGCCAGGGCCCCACCGGCCGGGATCGGGCAGCATCACCTTGTAGTGCAGGGTGGTCTCGTCCGGCGTGCCTACCGCGACCGGGATGTATCCGGTGTCGTGGGTGGGAGGATCCGCAGCCGCCTGGGGCGTGCTCAGCACCATCGTCGGCGCGGCGAGCACGAGGGCCAGCACCAGGGCGTGTGGTCTCGCGAACCGCTGCCGGGGTGCGATGTGGGTGGTCATCACGAGGCCCCTCGATGGTCAGCGGGACTGGCGCTGCGGGCCACGAAGTGGGTGATGGGCTCCGGCTCATCGAGGGGTTCGGCGTCGGTGCCCCAGCTCAGCCACGTCTGCGATCGTTCGACCTCGCCGACACCCGGCACCGAGAAGTCGCAGACGCCGTCGGGGAAGATCCGGGTGAGCTCGGCCCATTGCTCGGATGTGAACTTGACCGCCGGGTAGTCGGCGGGGTCCGGGGCCGTGAGCCGGCACTTGAGCACGTCCTCGGTCCGTGGCCCGCCGGCGGCGATCCGGGGGCTGGCGCCGACCCGGAAGACCTGCTCGCACGGCATGTCGGGCTGTCCCGCGGTCCCCGGGGCGGCCAGCGGCACCGGGGCGTACCCCGCGGTCGTGACGACACAGGCGTCTTCACCCTGGGGCGGCCGGGATGCGACGACCGCCTCGGTCCACGAGTTGCTCGCCCCACCGGCCGCAGCGCGCTGGTCCTCGAGCCCGTCCAGCCAGGCGTGCATCGTCGACCAGGCGTCGTTGGTGAACACGACCCCGCTCCAGATCGCGTGTGTCTCCCGCCGGCCGTAGGCCTGCTCGATGCGGTCGGCCGCCATGTAGCCGCGCACCTGGTCGTGGAACCCGAGTACGGGCACCGGGTCGACGTAGAGGTTCACGTCGATGATCGGGGCCTGATCCAGGGCGCCGCGACCGGTGACGAACCCGTGGCCATACAGCTTCTTGGCCAGGTCGGGGGCCATCGACATGCGTGGCTGCACGGTCGGCTCGGCAGGGTCGTGCTGCTCGCGGGCATCGGGGTCCCACGGGCCGTAGCCTTCGTCGTCGAGCCCGCCGACGAGCCGGTTGAGCTCGAGGAAGTCGTCGACCGAGATGACCTCGTCGAGCAGGGCCTGCAGCCCGTACTGGACCCCGACGTTGTCGACCGGGATGGGCGCGTAGCCCTCGTCGCCGACCCCGAGGTAATGGCGCAGGTTGTCCTGGAGGGTGCAGCGCTCACCGCTGCGGGTCTCGCGCGAGTAGCGCAGCTCGACCGGGATGCGCCCACAGCCCCGGTCGGCCACGACCAGGTCGGCGAACATGGCGTCCCAGTCCTCGCAGATCCCGGGCGTGGCGTGTCCGGTGATCGCGTTCTGCTGCTCGACGGTCCATCTCCGGCCGGTCCATAGCTCGCGATCGCCGCCCACCGTGGGGTTCGGCCCGTTGGCGAGCTGGAACACCTGGCGGAGCAGCCGGCAGTCCACGGGGCTCATCGCGGTCGTGACGACGTCCGGGAACGACACGAGCGGCAGCCCGCCATCCAGCAGCCCCGGGTACATGTTCATCGTCGTGTACTGCTGGATGGCCCCGCCGGACGCGCCGTTGCCCATCACCCACTCATGGCGGCCGTAGTCCTCGGTGAGGTGCTCGCGCACCATCATGAAGGTCTCGGCGGACAGCACCTGGTTGCAGTGGGTGCCGAACGCGGTCAGCGACGAGTGGGCCGTCAGGTACCCCTGCAGCACGGCCGGCCGGAACACCTCCGGCCCGACGTCGAGCGCCTCCCCGCCCGCGTCGATCCCGCCCGAGAGCACCTCGTTGGGCGAGTTGATTCCCTGCTGTCGCCCGATCCCGCAGGATGCCCCCCAGTTGTGGACGACGCGACGGTTCCACGACCCGGCGACCTCGAACGGCGCGTCCGGGCCGCGAGCCGCCGGGTCGTCGAGCACGGCCACCCGGGTGATCCCCCGGTTGATCGTGGAGGTCTCCACCCGCGCGATCGCCGGGACCACCTCACCGTCGGTGGTCACGGTGGTGGCCATGTTCGGCGGGTAGGGCTCGTAGGGGTCGGTCAGTTCGACCCAGTCGTGCGCGTCACCGGGCACCTGGTCGGGCATCCGTGGGTCAGCGGGGTCGACTGGCGGCTCGTCAGCGGACGGCGCCTCGGACAGGTAGTACCAGCGCACGTAGGTTTCGATCGAGCAGTCCTCGTCGAGCACGTCCGGCGTGGCATCGGAGCCGGGGGCGTAGTCGTCGAGGTCGTGGACCCGGCAGGTGAAGGGTTCCTGATGTGGCCCGGAGAACACCGGCCCCGTGGTGGGGTGGTTGGTGACCGGCAGAGTCGCCGACCGCCGCCCGTGGGTGGCGCCGTCGGCCACGGCCGTGATCCGGTTGCGGCCCAGCCGCAGGCCATCGACGAGCCCCACAGCGTGCAAGGTCGCTGCCCCGAACGGGTCGGCCTCCGCGGTGAACCGGGCGGTGACGTCGCGACCGTTGGCGGTGACCGTGACGGTGTCGTCCCGCGCGACACCACGGATACCGACAACCACGTCCCCGCCAGTCACGGCCGAGGCCCGGGTCGACAGGGCAGCGACCTCGATCTGCCCCTCGACCAGCGGTCCGGCCGTGCCCGTGAAAGGATCGGCGGCGACCAGCCCGTCCCCACGGGACGCCCGTCCGACCGGGGAGCCGGGCGCGACCGAGCCGATCATCGGTTCGATGTAGCCGGTCTGATGGGTGGGAGCAGCCGCGGCCGCCGATGGCGTGCTCGGCACCATCATCGGCACGACCAGTATGACGGCGAGCACCAGGACGTGTGGCCTTACGAACCGCTGCCAGGTCGTCATCCGCATGGTCAACCGTGTGCCCACGAGAACTCCTTCACCCACGACGGTATGGCAGAGACCGTTATCTGCTCAAAGATAACGGTGACGGAGAGCACGAGATGCTCGTTAACTGCACAGAATCCGCCCAGCGGAGTCATGCGACTGCACAAACCGACGGAACGGGTTGAGATGACCGATACGACGCTGTCCCCGGTCAACGGATTGCTGCGACAGCTGCAAGTGGCCACGGATGACATCGCGCGAGACATGGTCACGGCCTACATCGACCAGATACCCGAGTACGCGCAGATGCCCGAGGCCGCTCGTAACGAGGTACGACGCATCTCCCGCGCGAATCTCGACGTGTGGCTCAGCAGCGTCGCCGAGCAACGGCCCGCGCGACCCGACGAACTGGCACAGTTCACCGCGAGCGCACGCAGTCGCGCCCGCGCACGATTTCCGCTCGAATCGCTGCTGCACGCTTACCGCATCGGCGGAACCGTCCTGTGGGCCGCGCTGCGGCGCGAGATCGCAGGCGGCTCCCAGGAAGACCTCACGGCGGGGCTGGACCTCGCCGAAGAGGTGCTGCGCTACGTCGACCAGGTCAGTACCGCTGTTGCGCAGGCCTATCTCGATGAGCGCGAAGAACTGATTACGACCGAGGAGCGGCACCACCGGCAACTCATCGACCTACTCCTCGACGAGGGCCCGAGCTCGGTGGTCACCGAGGAGCGCGCGGCCGCAGGTGGACTCACGCTGGCCGAGAGCTACTGGGTCATCACCGTCGTCGTGCCCGACCGCAGACAAGTCAGGACGGTGATCTGGCGGCTACGCACCGTACCTACCGAACAATCGGTCATCGCGATCACCACCGAGCACAACATCCTCATGCTCTGGCCCGCCAGTGCGGACAGCGGCATCCAGTCCCTCCGCCGGACCCACCAGGCGCTGGCCGCCGAGGACATCGACACCCTGTTCGCGGTCGCCGGGCCCGCCACCCGATCGCTGCGAACCGCCGCCGAGGAAAGCAAGACGGTCGCCGCACTCTCGCCCGATCTCACCGGAATCGTTCGCCTCGACGATCTCCCGCTAAGGGCGCTGATCCAGCAGTCCGGGGCGCGAGTCCGCGAGATCGTGCGTGACCTGGTCACACCACTACTGACCTACGACCAGGAACACGGCGCGGATCTGGCCGCCACCCTCGACGCGTTCATCGACAGCGGCGCATCACCACGGACAACGGCTACCCGCCTGTACGTCCATCGCAACACCGTCAGCTACCGCCTCAACCGCATTGCATCGCTGACCGGGCTCGACCCCCACCAGCCACGCGAGCTGTTCCTGCTGTACGCCGGACTCGAACTGACCCGGCATCCCGGCCCCGCGCAGTGATCACTGCCGACCTGCCGGCCCGCCGCCGAGCAGCCACTGATCGTCGATCGAGCGAGATTCGCCAAGTTCTGCCGACACGCGCGGTCGCAGAAAGGCAAGGCGGCCGGGGCTGTGACCACGAGAACCGGGCAAAGCGGGCGAAACTCGGTCACACGCCCGGCGAGGTTGATCAACACGCGGCGACGCCGCGTGATCACCGCGGGCGTCTTGTGTCACGACCTGGGAGGTCTGAGCGGTCGAGATCGATCGGAATTGGATCCGCGTGTGAAAGCCTGGATAGGAGACGTCTGGGACCTCGATGAGTTGGTTCTCGTGGAACGCGTGGCGGGTCACGACGAGGAGCGACTCATCGACGGTCATGCCGAGGAACTTCGCCTGCTCGTCGGTCGCGAGTTCGTTGCCGACGGATTCCGTCATCCAAGCGACCTTCCGGCCGGCGGCTTCGAGTTGACCTACGACGTCGCCGCGCCAGGGTTCCTGATCGAAGCTCCCGCCGACGGTCTTGGCGATCTCGCTTGGCTCCCAGAGTCGATGAGGGCAATACATGTCGCCGTCCCTTTTCGCTTCAATCGGCCGAGTACCCTGGGGTTGATGTGGTTGCTCGCGCCGGACGCGATCCGGACGAGATCTCGAAGTCGCTCTTCGTCTTGTTGATCACGAACCCTGCTCCTGATGCCAAATTTT
>WHSS01000227.1 GCA_009379975.1 Actinophytocola sp. | reverse complement strand
TGGTGTGGCGGGTGCGGCGCGCACAGCGGCTCTTCCGCTACGTCCGGAACGACACCAGGGAGAAGTTCCGTGAACAGGCGGGCATGCTCCGGGCGCGCAAGGCCGCGTTGCGGGTCGCGATCGGGCAACGCTGGGGGACCGGGCGAACTTGAACCGCGGTCGCGCGGTATTAATGATGCATACTCACGGGGCCGTACACTGGTCCGTAGCAAAAGAGAGGAGGCCGCTATGGGTTCGCTGTCACCCTGGCACTGGGCCATCTTGATCGTGGTGCTTGTGCTCCTGTTCGGCGCCAAAAAGCTACCCGACGCGGCGAGGTCGGTCGGCCGCTCGTTGAAGATCCTCAAGGCGGAGACGAAGGGGCTGCGGGAGGACGACGAGGAGTCGGACACCGCGACCAATACGACCAACGCGACGGACCCCGACATGAAGCAGCTTCCGGCGGCCGCGGTCGGTAAAGACGCGGATGATCAGAAGGTGGCCGACCTGCAGCGCCAGCTCGACGAGCTGAAGCAGCAGGCCGATCAGTCGCCCAAGAACGCCGGCTGAGCGGGACGGACTCGAACTCAGTGACGGAGTCTGCGTCCCCTCAGCCTGAGGGCCGCCGTGGCGGCCGTCAGCGCCGCAGCCGCCGGCATAACCCCGACGGCACGATGACCCTCATCGAGCATGTCTATGAGTTCCGGCGGCGGTTGTCCTATGCGATGCTCGCGATCGTCGCGGGCGGGATTCTCGGCTTCATCTGGTTCGAGCAGTCCGTCGGCCCGATCGCCTCGCTCGGTGAGCTGATCCGGGGGCCGTACTGCGCGTTGCCCGAGGGCGTGCTGGTGGACTTCGGCGGTAACGACGGGCCGTGCCAGCTGCTGCAGACGAAGCCGTTCGAAGTCTTCATGATCCGGCTCAAGGTCGGCATCGCGGCGGGCATGGTGGTCTTCGCGCCGTTCTGGCTCTACCAGTTCTGGGCGTTCATCGCGCCGGGCCTGTACCCGAAGGAACGCCGGTACGGCCGGGTCTTCGTCAGCATCGCCTCGGTGTTGTTCGGGCTGGGTGCGGCGCTGGCCTACATTCTGGTGCCGCTCGCGCTGCACATGCTGGTCGGCTTCGGCGGCGAGAACTTCAAGACGGCCCTCACCGGTCAGGACTACATCTCCTTCATCCTCACGCTGCTCATCATCTTCGGCATCAGTTTCGAGCTGCCGTTGCTGATCGTCATGCTCAATCGGGTCGGCGTACTGAAGTACGAGCAGCTGCACCGATGGCGGCGCGGGCTGATCATGGCGCTGTTCGTCTTCGCCGCGATCGTGACGCCTGCCGACCCGTTCTCGATGATCGCGCTGGCGGCGGCGCTGGTGCTGCTGTTCGAGATGGCGATCCAGATCGCCCGGCTGCATGACCGTAAGCTGGATCGGCAGCGAAAGGACCTCGGCTGGGACGACGTGGCCGATCACGAAGCGGCTCCGTTCGAGTACACGCCGAGCGCGGCCGACGACGACGCCGACGACACGGCGAAGGCTGGCAAGTCCAGGAACACCGACGAGGTGACCTGAGCGCCCGCCCCCGGCATACCGCATGCGGGGGAGGATCACGGTGTGAAACCCTGGAGGCGTGGCTGAACGCCTTGATACCTCACCGGCCGAGGCCTACGCGGCTTCGCGACGCCGAGCGTCCCATCCCCAGCTGACCGCCTTCGCGGCGGATGCGGCATTCGTGTTCGACGACTTTCAGGTCCGCGGTTGCGAGGCGCTGGAGGACGGTCACGGCGTGCTGGTGTGCGCGCCGACCGGAGCTGGGAAGACGGTGGTCGGCGAATTCGCCGTGCATCTCGCACTCGCCGAGGGCCGTAAATGCTTCTACACCACGCCGATCAAGGCGCTGTCGAACCAGAAGTACGCCGACCTTGTCGCGCGCTACGACCCGAAGTCCGTCGGCCTGCTGACCGGCGACACTTCGATCAACGGCAACGCGCAGATCGTCGTGATGACCACCGAAGTGCTGCGGAACATGCTCTACGCCGGGTCGTCCACGCTGCGGGACCTCGGCTATGTGGTGATGGACGAGATCCACTACCTCGCCGATCGCTTCCGCGGCGCGGTGTGGGAGGAAGTGATCCTGCACCTGCCCGAGTACGTGCGGCTGGTCGGGCTGTCCGCGACCGTCAGCAACGCCGAGGAGTTCGGCGAGTGGCTGGTCACCGTGCGCGGCGACACCAGCGTCGTGGTCGACGAGCACCGGCCGGTCCCGCTGTGGCAGCACATGATGGTCGGCAACCGGCTGTTCGACCTGTTCGCCGGTGAGGCGCGAGGTCAGGCACGCATCAACCCGTCCCTGATGCGGCGCACCGAGGAAGTCGGCCGGATGCACGCCCCGGCCGCGTTCGGCGGTCCGCGGGGCCGCAAACGCGGCTACGCGCCGCGACTGCCACGCTTCCGGCCGCCGTCCCGGGTGGAGGTCATCGATCGGCTGGACTCGCAGGCGCTGCTGCCCGCGATCATCTTCATCTTCTCCCGGGCGGGCTGCGACGCCGCGGTCGAGCAGTGCGTGCGGGCCGGGCTGCGGCTCAACACCCAGGAAGAAGTCGACGAGGTCCGCGCCGTCATCGACGAGCGCACCGGTGAGCTGCCGGAAGGTGACCTGGGCGTGCTCGGCTACTGGGAGTGGCGAGATGCGCTGGAGCGGGGCGTCGCCGCGCACCACGCCGGCCTGCTGCCCGCGTTCAAGGAGACGGTCGAGGAACTGTTCGTGCGCGGCCTGGTCAAGGCGGTGTTCGCGACCGAGACGCTGGCGCTGGGCATCAACATGCCCGCCCGTACCGTCGTGCTGGAACGCCTGGTCAAGTACAACGGCGAAGCCCATGTCGACCTGACGCCGGGCGAGTACACCCAGCTCACCGGGCGAGCGGGCAGGCGTGGCATCGACGTCGAGGGCTACGCGGTGGTGCTGTGGCAGCCGGGCGTCGATCCGAAACAGGTCGCCGGCCTGGCCTCCACTCGCACATACCCGCTGCGCTCGTCGTTCCGGCCCGGCTACAACATGGCCGTCAACCTGGTCGAGCAGCTTGGTGCGGCAGAGGCCCGCGACCTGCTCGAACAGTCCTTCGCGCAGTTCCAGGCCGATCGCTCGGTGGTCGGCCTCTCCCGCAAGATCGAACGGAACTCCGAGGCCCTCGCCGGCTATCGCGAGGCGATCAGCGGCGACTTCGACGAGTTGCTCGGCTACATGGAACTGCGCAGGAAGATCTCGGAACGGGAGAAGGTACTCGCCAGGCAGAACTCGTCGGCGCGCCGGGCGTCCACGGCGGAGTCCCTCGAGCGGCTGCGCAAGGGCGATGTGATCGCGGTGCCCAGCGGCCGCCGCGCGGGCATCGCGGTCGTGGTCGATCCCGGGCTCGATCCGGTCAAGGAGGCCAGGCCGATAGTCGTCACCGAGGACAGGTGGTCGGGTCCGCTCTCGGCGGCCGACTTCGGCGCGGCGGTAGAGCCGCTCGGCCGGATACGCCTGCCCAAGCACCCGCAGCTACGTTCCCCGAAGACGCGGCGTGACATCGCATCGAGCTTGCGCAACAGCGGGATCGTGGCGCCGGGGCGGCGGAAGAACAACCGGTCCGACCCGAACACCGATCCGGAATTGGCGAGCCTGCGCCAGCAGCTACGCGCTCATCCCAGCCACGGCCTCGCCGAGCGGGAAGCGAACCTGCGCTGGGTGGAACGTTACGAACGCCTCGCGAACGAGAATAAGCAGCTGCAGGGCAAGGTCTCCGCCACGACCCACTCGCTGGCCAGGGCATTCGACCGGATCCGGGCCTTGCTGACCGAGCGCGGCTATCTCAGCAAGGGCGGGGGCCGGACCACCGAGCACAGTAAACGGCTGGCCCGCATCTACAGCGAGTCCGATCTGCTCGCGGCGGAGTGCATCCGGCACGGCGTGTGGCAGGGCCTGCGGCCGCCCGAACTGGCCGCGGTGGTGTCCACGCTGGTGTTCGAGGCACGCCGGGACAGTGCGGGGGAGCCACGGCTGCCGCTGGGCGCGGTGACCGAGGCCTGGCAGCACACCTCGAGGCTGTGGTCGGAACTGGTCGACGACGAGCGCCGCCACCGGCTGGAACGCACCAGGGAGCCCGACGCGGGCTTCGCGTGGCCGGTCTACCGGTGGGCGCAGGGTGAATCGCTGGAGAAGGTGCTCACCGCGGCGGAGGTCAACGGCCAAGAACTCTCGGCTGGCGACTTCGTGCGCTGGTGCAGGCAGGTCATCGATCTGCTCGAGCAACTGCGGGACGTGCTCGGTAAGGCGGACTCCGTCGGTGCGTCGGCGGCGGACGCCGCCCGCGCGCTGCGGCGGGGTGTCGTCGCCGCCGGTCCGGTCTGAGGCAACGTGCTCCCTTTACGTGTCTCCAACGGCGCGCTGTGGTTGGATCTCCCAGGACAATGTGACGGTGATGGTGGCGGAGGCGAAGAAGCATGAGCACGCCCTACGGAGGCAACGACCCGCAACAGTGGGGTCAGCAACCCTACGGTGAGGGCGCGCCCGCCGATCCGTCGTCGGGAGGTGTTCCCGCGCAAGATCCATGGGCTCAGCAGCCCGGCATGGGCGGCTATCCTCCGCCGAGCGGGCCGCAGCCGCAGCAACCCGGTTATGAGCAGCAATGGCAGCAGCAACCCGGTGGGGGTTATCCGTTCAGCGGGCCCCAGCCACAACAGCCACAACAGCCACAACAGGCACCGCAGCCCGGCCAGCTGCCCGGTTACGAGCAGCAATGGCAGCAGCAACCCGGTGGCGGCTATCCGCCTCCCGGGCAGCCGCCGTATGGCTACCCAGGTGGTTATCAGCAGTACGGCCAGCCGCCGATGCAGCAGCCGCCGAAGAAGTCGAAGGCACCGCTGTGGATCGGGCTTGGGCTGGTGGTCGTGCTCGGCGTCGCGGCCGTCGTGCTGTGGGTTTGGCCCGCGCTGCTGATGTCCAAGGTGTTCGACGCAAAGTCGGTCGAGCAGGGCGTGGAGCAGGTTCTCGGGGAGAACTTCGAGGTGGAGCAGGGCAGCGCGTCGTGCCCCGCGGAGCAGGAAGTGAAGCAGGGCCACACCTTCACCTGCACGGTGAAGATCGGCGGCGAGGACAAGAACGTCCCGATCAAGGTGCTGGACGAGGCGAGCCCGCCTCGGTACGAGGTCGGCAACCCGGAATAGCTCCTCGGCAGTTAATTGAGTGGCAGCGTGGCAGGGAAGTCGGCCACGATGTGCGGGTGACCGACCGAGAGATCCGACTGCTGAAACCGACCGAGTTGCGCGAAGCGAACGCGCTGTTCCGCGGGACCCTGCATGGCCCACCGCCTTCCGACGAGGACTGGGAGCGGGTTCAACACGCCTACCAGCCTGAGCGGTCATGGGGAGCGTTCGCCGACGGGTCCGTGATCGGCCTCGCCCGCTCGGTCGATTCGGCCCTGACCGTGCCAGGTGACGCGCAGGTCGAGTTGGCCGCGGTGACCGCGGTCGGCGTGCGATCGGATCGCACGCGGCGGGGTGTGCTGACCGAACTCATGCGCGCCCAGCTCACCGAGTTCGCCGAGCGTGGCGTGCCGGTCGCGGCGCTGCATGCAAGCGAAGCCGTGATTTACGGCCGATTCGGCTACGGCGTCGCGACTCTTGAGCGGAGCATCCGGTTGGACCGCAGGAGGGCGACCGTTCATAACGGCGCGGCCGGTGGGGACGAGATTGAGTTGCATGCGCTCGACGACGCCGTGCGCCTGCTGCCTGAGATCTACGCGCCGTTCGCGGCCGGCCGCGCGGGGATGGTCGCGCGTCCGTCCTACCTCTGGCCCGGTTGGGAGGGCCATTACCGCAGGTCCAATGGTGCGATGCGGCTCGCGGTGCATCGTGGTCGCGACGGGGTCGACGGCTATGCGGCGTACCGCGTGCACAACCCGTGGCCGGAGGAGGGTGACTGCGTCCTGTACGTCGAAGACATGAACGTGGCCAACCCGGACGCGTTCGCCGGCCTCTGGCGGTACCTGCTCAGCGTCGACCTCGTCGACCGGATCGACGCCTTCGGACGCCCGGTGGACGAGCCGGTCGCGGCGCTACTGACCGACCAACGCGCATGCGAGACGCGTGGTGTGTACGACGACGTGTGGGTGCGCCTGGTGGACGTGCCCGCAGCGTTGTCCGCCCGCACGTATCGTGGCTCGGGCAGTGTGGTGATCGACGTGCGCGACACGATCCTGACCAGCAACTCCGGGAGTTACCGGCTGTCCGCGGATGGCTGCGCCAGAACTGATGAGCCTGCGGCGCTGAGCATGACCGTAGACACCCTCGCCATGCTCTATCTGGGCGGCTGGCAAGCGTCCGCGCTGGTCACGGCCGGTCGAATCGAAGCAACGGACGCGGAGTCGGTCGCCATCGCAGATCGGCTGTTCGCTGCCGACGTCGCGCCGTGGTGCGGTACGCCCTTCTGAGTCATCGAGGCGGAAGCGCTCGACCGGGCCGTTCGGTTGCTGAGTACTGACAGTATCCGGTCGTGCGGTACCTTCGTCTAGCGTCACCTGTCCGGCGTAGTGCCAGCCGCGCCGGACTACGCATGGAGGAGGCTGCTGTTGCGCGTGAGCTCGCCACCACGGTCAGCGTCGTGGAACCTGCCGTCGGCGTTGGCCGTATCGGGTCTCGCGGCCGTGCTGCTCGGGGGCTGTGGAGCACCGGCGGAGCCGTCGCCTCGGACTACGACGGCTATGACGACTACGACGACGGCCGAGCAGGGCACGGAATCCACCGCGCCAACGACGTCGGTCCCCACGACGGTCTCGACACCGCTGCCGCAGGTCTTCGATCACGCGGCGGTGCAGGACGCGGTGTACAAGCTGCTGACTGAGACCTATGGGCTCGAGGACGTCGGGGTGGTGATCTGCCCGCCGGACAAGCCGGTCGAGGCGGACACCAAGTTCCGCTGCACGGCGAGGATCGACGGCGACGAGAAGAAGGTCGTCATCACCGTGACCAGCGACAAGGGCGATTACACGGTCAGTTACCCGGAATGAACCGGCCTGCTAG
>WHSS01000157.1 GCA_009379975.1 Actinophytocola sp. | reverse complement strand
CCCGGCTCGTCCGCCCCGCTCATGCGCGAGCGATCGGTGAATCCCGCTACGTGGGTTCGAACCGCCCGCTCAGGCAGCCCTCTCAGTGGCGATTACGCCCAACGAGTACCGCCCCGCCCTGCGCCGCTGAGGCCTAGCTTGGTTGCGGTCTTCGGGCTGTCCCGTCGGCCGGGGCCATGCTCACCGCAGGCAGATGAGTAGTTCCCCTCAGGTCCGGACGAACCCGTCGCACGTCGAAGTTGTGTGACATGCTGTGCGGACTGTGTGACTGTGAGGGAACCATGGGGTACGGGGTCGAGATCGCTGAGCTGCGGGGCTGTGGGAAGGGCCTGGTACGCGACGCCGACGAGACGGCCGATATCAAGCTTGGTGCCTCGCTGGACCTACTTCTGAACGCTATGCCGGGTGGCCAGGTGGAACGCGCCGTGCCTCGCCTCGTGTCGGTGTGGGAGGACCGCGTCAAGGACCTCGACCGCGGGGCCCGTCGAGTGGGAAAGCGGATGATCGAAGCGGCGGACCGGTACGCCCGCGACGATGAGGCGGCGGAGCAGAATTTCCGGCGGATGGGGCCGCGATGAGCATGACCATCGGAGACGTTCGTCGTTGGAACGCAGATGCCGTGGATGACGCTGCGGAGCAGGTGAAGAAGCGGTCAGAGGCCCTTGACCGGGTGGCCGATCAGATCAACCTTGCCCACCCGCGGACCGGTGACGCCGCGAAGGCCGCGATGATCGCCGTCGACCGGCAGCAGGTCGCCTACGAAGACACGTCCCATCAGGGACAGGCGCTGTACCGGGAACTCGGCATCGCCGCCGATGGGATCATCGAGTTGAAGCGCGCGATCGACGACGCTGACGGGCTCGCTTCGGCATACCACTTCCGCATCGCCGACGACGGATCACTGGTCGACGACGGTGGGGAACTCAGCCAAGATCAAGCGGATCGCCGTCCGGCGATCGCCGAGCGGCTTCGCGACGACATCACACGGATCCTGGGCGTCGCTGCGGACATCGATGCCGAATTGGCGGCCGCTTTGGCCCGCGCGGGCGAGCCGCTGGCTCGGCCGGATTCCGAGGGTAACCGTGCCGACCGGCTTGACATCCCGAAGGATGCCAGTCCGCAGGAGATCGCTGATTGGTGGAAGGGTCTCTCCGAAGAGGAGCAGGACGAACTGATTGAGACGAACCCGTCGTTCGTTGGAAACACCGATGGCATCTCGGTCGAAGACCGCGACAAGGCCAACCGGACCTTGCTAGAGGAGAAGCGCGGGTACTTGGAATCGGAGCGCGATCGTGTGCAGACGGAGTTGAGGGGCCAGAGGGGTCCTGGCGCTCAGGGAAAGCGGTTGCAACTTCAGGAGCAACTGGATGCCATTAACGGCAAGCTACGCGGGATCAAGGACATCGAAGCCCGGTTGGCTCGGGGAGACAGCGCCAGCGACGACAGCGACAAGTACTACCTGTTGAAGATCCAGCACTCTGACGACGGACAAGCGATAGTTGCACGGGGAAACCCTGACACTGCCCACAACGTGGCGAGCTACATCCCAGGCACAGGCGCCGAACTCTCCAAGATCAATGGGGATCTCGACAGAAGTGATCGTATGCAGGACGCTGCCGAGCGGTCCGACCCGAGCAAACAGACTGCAGTGATCACCTACTTGGGCTACGACGCTCCAGATGGTCTGTCGAACGCGACCCAGCAGCACTACGCTGATTCGGCAGCGAATAATCTGGATAGATTCCAGGAGGGTTTACGCGCCAGCCACGAAGGGCTGCCCTCCAACAACACGGTTCTCGGTCACAGTTATGGCAGTATCGTTGCCGCCAAAACGGCCCACGCCGAAGGCCTCGCAGTGGACAACGTGGGATGGTGGCGCCGCCCGGTGGTGTGTACGACCACGCGCGCGAACTCGGTGTCGACAACGTCTACGTCACCATCGCCGACCAGGACCCGGTCGACAACCAGCCGTTCCATGGTCCCAACGCCGATGAACCGGGGTATGGCGCTGATGTGTTTGAATCGAGCCCATCCAAGTCGAGCGATCCAGACCTGTTCAATACCGATGCGCACAGTGAATACTGGGACGTTCGCAATAAGGCGCTGATGAACATGGGCCATATCATCGCTGGCAACACTGATGAGATCACTCGGCCAGGGCAGGTGTGACAAGCTAATGATCAGACGATCGAGCCACGTCGCAGTATTCTTGGCCGCTCTGGTGGCTGCGACGGGATGCATTACGGGAGGCGGAATGCAAACTACGATAACTTTAAAGGAAGCGAATCGTAAGGTTGACCGGTACATCGAACAGGCGCAGGCGCAGTTGCCTCCAAGATCGAGGTTGGAGGAGCGACTTCGCTTCGAGGATAGTCCTTGTACGGATCCCGATGATCACGGGCCGCAGGGTAGGAAGATCGCCGAGCGTTCATACGAGGTGACCGGCATCGAGAGCTCGAAGATTCGGGATTACTTCGACACGCTTAAGCGGTGGTGGACAGATAACGACTTTAGCGTACTCGACGATGATCCACCATATAAGTACCTGACGGTGGAGAACAACATAGACGGAGTTCGATTGGCACTTCAGGCAAATGACCAGGGTCATTTGTATCTGATGGCGTCGTCTCCCTGTGTGTGGCCGAACGGCACTCCGGACCCCGATGCTGCGGCGGCGGAGGATGTGGATTGAGCGGAGTCCCTGGCTGCGGCTCCCGACGAGCAGCCGTGTGCGGATCGCCTTCGTGACCAGAGCGTCCGCGATGCCGAAAGTGGTCCAATTCCAGAGGGTTCCCCCGCTCGGGGTCACGCAGCGGAGACGGAGCCGCAGCGCGCGGAACCGCGCCGTCCTTCCTCGCCGGCGGACGGCGATGGGGACGACTTCGCAGGCTTCAACTTTCTGCGTTGACAGGAGGCTCATGACCGGTCAAGCCGGACGCGTCGGGATACTCATCGCCGCTGCTGTGTCGCCAGCTCTAACGCTGCCTGCGCCGCCGGCCGCGAACCGGGGGATCGCCCCGCGCAACACCGAGGCCGAGCTCGCGAGGTAGTGAGATCTTCGCAGGTGTCGCCACACGACCGACACTACGCTGAGTTATCTCGTCGACAGTTCATCCGAGCTTTCCATCGTTAGGCCTCCAGCAAGAATCCGCTGGTCAGACCCGTTTCCCATCCTTGTGGTACACCGTCGGGGGTACGTAAAACATCCACCCAGGAGCCGTCGGTCTCGATGACCGGCGGCTTCCGGCTTTCCGGGATGGTTTGAACGATCGCGAGACCTGCTTCGGCTACGTTCCCAACTCGTCAGTTGGCACGGAGACGGTGATGTCGATGGTGTTCTCGTCCCGGTGGAGGCGCACGGCCAGCTTCGTGCTGACGAAGAGCGTTCGCAGCAGGCGTCGCGGGGCGCTTGCGAAGTTGAGCTGCAGGAACGGCAGGCTGTCCAGGAGTTCGAGCTCGTCGCTGGTGGGTGGTGCAGGGTCGGCTTCCTCGGCTGAGCTGGGCGATCCTGCTCGGCTTGGCGCTCTCGATGTGCGCTGTCGTCCACATTCGCCAGATCGGCCTCGAGTATCGACCGGCGATCGTGGCCGAAGACGCGATCGGCGTAGAACTCGCCGACCGCGCGGAGCACAGCTATCTCCCGCACTCTGATGGCGCTGGTCGCCCAGATCGAGGGAGCGGGCGGCCGAGCAGTGGCAGTCGTCGGGGACGTGAAGGAGGAGACGCTGGCCGAGAAGGTCGTGGGCGTCTCCGTCGAACGCTTCGGCGGTCTGGACATCGCCTTCAACAACGCCGGTTTGACCGGCGAGGTCGGGCCGTCAGCCACCCTTACCCTGCAGCAGTGGCACGACACCCTGGAGACAGTCCACGGACCGGGCCAGATCGCCCTGACCCGGTAGCGTGCAGCCCATGCCCATCAGACTCGAGAACGTCGGCATCGCCGTCCGCGACCTCGAAGCGACGATCGCCTTCTTCACCGATCTCGGGCTGACCGTCCTCGGCCGTGACACGGTCAGTGGAGAGTGGACCGACACCGGGGTCGGCCTCGACGGGAACCACGCCAACATCGCCATGCTCCGGACGCCAGACGGCAACGGTCGTCTTGAGCTCTTCGAGTACATCCACCCCGACGCGATCGAGACGGAGCCCACCCGGCCTAACGAGATCGGCATGCACCGCGTGGCGTTCTCGGTCGACGACATCGACGAGGCCCTCGAGATCGCCGCGAGGCACGGCTGCCACCCGCTGCGCGGCGTGGCGACCTACGAGGACGTGTACAAGCTCACCTATGTCCGCGGCCCCAGCGGCATCATCGTGATGCTCGCCGAGGAGCTGAAGAAGAGCTGACCCCGGGTCGATCCGCTTTCGGGACTCTTGCCGAGACGCTGGACTCCGTGGTCAACGATCGCGAGGAGGTCGTGATTACCCGGGCTGGGCACGATCCGGTCGTGATGGTGTCGCTGGATGACTACCAGTCCCTGAAGGGAACGGCGTATTTGCTGCGTAGCCCGGAGAACGCCAGGCAGCTGATCAGTTCCATCGAGCGACTCGAGAACGGTGGCGGCTCGCCGAATGAAGCTGGCGGGCGACCATGGCCACGACACTGGCGGTCTGGGTGTCGCGGCAGACCAAGCGGTTCGTGCCGGCGTTGTAACGTGGCTCCAGACCTGGTCCGCGCAACGGTCGACGTCCCGCTCGGCGTCCGCTGCTGACCCGGGCATGGGCGACAGGAGCTGGGATGCGAAGCGAGATGCCGGTCGGTGTCGCGGCTTTCATCGGCCGCGAGCGTGAACGTGCGAGGGTGGCCGACCTGGTCGCGGGTGCCCGGGTGGTGACGTTGACCGGTTCCGGTGGCTGTGGCAAGACGCGGCTGGCAGGGGTGGTTGCCCGTGACGCGGCGCCGCGGTTTCCCGATGGGGCCTGCTGGGTGGACCTGCAAGGGGTGCGCGACCCCGCCATGGTTGCCGCTGCCGTTGGTGCGACGGTCGGTGTCCACGAGCGACCCGGGCAGGCGCTGGCCGACACGCTCACGGAGCAACTCCGGGCACGGCAGCTGCTTGTGGTGCTCGACAACTGCGAGCACCTGGTGGCGGCGTGCGCGGCCCTGGTCGGTGAGCTGTCGCGTACCTGCCCGCAGCTGCATGTGCTGGCCACCAGCCGGGTGCCGCTGGTCGTCGAGGGTGAGGCGACGTTCGACGTCGCCCCGCTGCCGGTGCCTGACCCCGGTGCTCACTCTGCCGGCACGGTGGCGGCAGCGGACGCGGCGCGGTTGTTCGAGGTGCGAGCCCGGCAGGTGGCCGCCGACTTTCGGATCGACGAAGACAACGCTTCGGCGGTGGCCGAGATCTGCCGGCGTCTGGATGGGATCCCGTTGGCGATCGAGCTTGCGGCGGCGCGAGTGCGGGTGCTGGCGCCGGGCCAGATCGCGGCCGGGCTGCCGGACCGGTTCCGGTTGCTGACGGGCGGGGTTCGGGGGGCGCCGGCACGTCAGCGAACCCTGGAGGCGTCACTGGACTGGAGCTACCAGCTGCTCGATGACGCGCAGCGCTTGGGGCTGGCGCGGTTGGCGGTGTTCGCCGGCTCGTTCGAGCTTGACGCCGCGGAGGCGGTGGTGGGCGGGGAGGGGATCGACGGCGACGACGTGCTCGACCTGGTCGCAGGACTGGTCGAGCAGTCGTTGTTGCAGGTCGTCGAGCGCCACGGGAGTGCCCGCTACCGGCTGCTGGAGACGATCCGGGCGTATGCCGGGCAGCGGCTGTCCGAGTTGGACGATCCGGACCGGGTGCGTGATCGCCATCTGGAGTTCCATGTCGGGCTGGTGGGGCGGGCGCAGGCGGGCCTGTCCGGTGGGCAGCCTGAGCCCTGGGTGGCGCGGCTTACCGCCGATCTGGACGATTTGCGTGGCGCTATGGACTGGGCGGAGGAGTCCGGAGACCTGCGGTCGCTGGTGGGCATCACCGAGCCTGTCGTGCGCTTCTGGTTCGAGCGCGGGCTGTCCCGGGAGGTGCACCGACGGCTGCACGACGCGGCGGCGGTCCCGGGTGCCCCGGATGACGAGCGCGTGCGGGGGTTGATCGCCGCGGCCGGCCTGGCGCTTGCCGTCTGTGAGCCGGCCAACGCCCATCGTTCGGCGAGCCAGGCGGTCGACGCAGCACGTGCCGCCGATGTGGGCGGCGCGCTCGCGGTCGGGTTGGGTCAGCGAGCCTGGTCGGGGGCGATGTCGGGGCTGTCGACCAGCGAGGAGGTGGACGCCGACATCGAGCAGGCGCTCGTACACGCGAAGCGATGTGGGGATGCGTCGATCCACGCCTACGTCCTGGCATTCGTCGGGGCCGCCATGTTCTGCGGCCGCTCGATCGACGCCGGATGCCGCGTATTCGAGCAGGCCGTGGAGCTGTGCGAGACCAACGACCTCACCTTCCAACTGCCGGCCGCCCACGCGTCCCTTGGCGGGGGCCTTGGGCCGGGGCCGGAGTGGTCCGGGCGGCTCGACCGGACACGGCGACACGCTCGACGTGCCGTCGAGCTCAGCCGACAGGTCGGACGTCCCGGGTGGGAGGCGTGGGGGCTCACCGGGCAGGGAGCGGCGGCCGTCCTGCAAGGCGATCACGACCTGGCGCAGGACTTGCTGTCCAGGGCGCAAGCGGTAGTGCGTGCTCGAGTTTTGGCGGGCTCGCACTACGACCTGGCCCTCCATCACTGGCTCGCCCTGGCGGCCTACGCCTCCGGTGACCTGGCCACCGCTCGGGCAACGGCGACCGAGATCGTGCGGATCGGCCGTGGTGGCGGCAGCCGCTTGGACGAGGCCATCGGTGAGTGGCTGCTCGGGGTCATCGCACTCGGCCAGGGACGCCACAGCGACGCGCGAGCGCACCTGGGGACCAGCCGCACCCTGTCAACCGACTCACGGCTGCCGTTCCCGCTGGGCCGGTCGTTGTTGGGCCTCGCGGAGCTGGCCCGTCTGGACGAGGACGTCGACGGGGCGTGGGAGCTGGCTCATGACGGCCTCGAGGTGCTGGACGACTGCGGCGACCGGGTCGGAGCGGCTGCGGCGCTGGAGACGATCGCCGGGTTGGCCGTTGCCCTCGGCGAGCACGAGCGGTCGCTGCGCCTGCTTGCCGCGTCGCACCGGTTCCACACCGATACCGGCATCGCCCGATTCCCCCATGAGGCCGATCGCTTCGACCGTGCCCGCGACAGCGCACGAGCCGCGCTCGACCCCGCCGAGGTGACCGCGTGCTGGGATGCCGGCCGAGAGCTGTCGCTGGCCGACGCGGTTTCCTACGCCCGCCGCGGGCGGGGCGAGCGCCAACGCCCGCGGTTCGGCTGGGCATCGCTGACCCCCGCCGAACGCGACGTGGTGCGGCTGGTCGCTGAAGGGCACTCCAACGCTGCGATCGGTCAGCGCCTGTTCATGTCCGTCAACACGGTCAAGAAGCACCTGACCCGCGTCTACACCAAAGTGGACGTCGACGGACGCGCGGACCTCGCCGCACAAGTCGTCCGCCGCGACCTGTAGTACCCCCGCCGCCGAAAGATACCCGGCCGGGTGACCTTCTCCGGCGTCTCCGGCGTCATCGTTACGGCACTACCCCACGAGACGCAGGAGACGACCATGAACACCCAACGCACCCACTACGTCACCACCACCGACAAGGGATCGAGGGTGTTCAAGGTGATCCTGATCGTCCTGGCGCTGACCCTGGTGATCTTCGGCGGCTGGCGTCTGGTGGATCCTATTGGTTTCTACACCTTCAGCGGCCTGGCGTTATCCGATGACGCTGGATTGCTGAGTGAGGTGAGGGGGGCTGGTGGGATCATCATGGTCTCAGGGCTCGTCGTTGGCCTGGGAGCATTCCGACATACCTGGTCCGGCACCTCCGTCGTGCTCGCTGCGGTGGTCTTTTTGTCGTTGGGACTGGCACGTCTGTTGGGAATCGCCCTCGATGGATCTCCAGGCGCGGCAGTCATCCAGGGGATGGCTACCGAGCTGGTCTTCGGAGGCCTAGCTGTCTTCGCGCTGTTCAAGTACGGGGTCGGGGACGCTCAGCGCGGTCGTTCTACGGACGGATGAACCTGAGCGCAGGAACGTCGCAGTTGAAAGTCCATTAGGCGAAGGAGACGACCATGAGCAAGCAACGCACCCACTACGTGACCACCACCGACGGCGTCACGATCGGCGCGACCGTGCACGGCCAAGGACCGCCCCTCGTGTTCGTGCAAGGGGTCATCGGCGACGGCGACCTCGACTGGGGGCGGGTGGCGGAACACCTCAGCCCGCGTTTCACCTGCCACCTGCCGAGTCTGCGGGGTCGTGGCCTCAGCGGCGACCACCCCGACCTCAACATCGCGCGACTGCGTGACGACCTCCTCACCTACGTCGACAGCATCGGCGAGCCGACCGGACTGGTGGGCTGGTCCCTCGGTGCCGGTCTGGCACTCCTTGTGGCAGCGCAGTCCGACGCGGTGACCGCGGTGGCGCCCCTTGATCCTCTTGCGGTCAGCATGATGGAGCAGCAGGAGCGAGCGGCTCTCGGCGGCGCCGTCGCCCGCGCCGGCGAGCTGGCAGCCGCTGGCAGGTTGGCGGATGCGGTTCGCGCGTTCGCCGGCTATCCCTTCAACGACAAGGACATCGCGGTGGCTGACGACGCCGGCTACTTCGAGGCTTCGGGACGGTACGTCCAGGCCATGGGCAACTTCTTCCGGCAACAGATGGTGTACGAAGGTCCCATGCCCGATGATCCGGCGGTGCTTAACGCGATCTCAGCCCCGATGCTCGTGCTGCACGGATCGGACACCACGCCTTTCGGCACCTTCAGCGCCCGGTACGTGGCCGACCACGTTCCCCACGCACGGGTGCAGGCGATCCCCGGTGCCGGGCATGCGGCCTCCCTGACCCATCCCGAGCCGCTCGCCGAGGCGCTCGCCGAGTTCTTCACCTCGGTGCGACAGCCCGCTTGACCCCAGCCCTCGTGCTCCCGAGCGGTGGGACCTGCCCTATGCGCCGAGCACTTGGCCGTCGGGGCCTTCGACGATCAGGTCGATTTCGTGGTCGCTGTTGCGGGTGCGCAGGTGACCGACCTTGGCTTCGGCTGCTTGCGCGGCCGCGCGCACGGTCAGGGTCACCAGCGACTCGAACAGCGGCCCGGCCATCGCCGCACCGGTTGCTGTCGCCAGCGTGGTCTTCGCGGGCTGGGAGCTGTCGCCCGCAGTGGTTGCGTCGAGGATGCGTGAGTACGACGCCGATGTGGATGACGCTCCGGCGTACGCCGCGAGCCAGCGTCGCAACGTCTCGGGGCGGCGCACCGAGACGCCATGATCGGGCAGATCGCGGTCGATGATGCGTTGGAGGTAGGCATCCAACAGGCCGCGGCGCAGCCGGGGCGGTTGCCGGTGGATGCCGGGGAATCCGCTGGCCTCGATCGCCGAGCGCCAAAGGACGTGCGCCGACTCGATACCGTCGCCCGTGCAGACCCGCCTCGGCGGCGTCGAGGGTGAACCCGCCGAGGGACACCCCGAGCAGGCGGAACAGGACCCGTTCGGTGTCGCTGAGCAGCTCGTGGCTCCAGTCCACCGAGGCCAGCAGCGTCCGATGGCGGGCGAGTCCGCTGCGCGATCCACCGGTGAGCACCCGGAACCGGTCGGCCAGCCCGTCGGCTATCTGCAGAACTGGCAGTCAGCCCTCGGCGTGAACGGGCTCGCGCCACATCGGCCACATCGGCGGCGCGTCCTTGCCGAGGGTGATCTCCCCGGTGCCGACGAATCCGTTGCGCTGGTAGAGCGCGCGATTGCGCTCGCTGGAGGCTTCCAGATACGCGGGCATGGCCTCGGCGTCGCACCGGTCGAGCATCGGCCGTAGCAGCGCCGACCCGATGCCCTGGCCCTGCCAGTCCGGGTCGACGCCGATGAGCGGCAGATAGTAGTGCGGTTCGGTCGGGTGGTGGGACTCCATGACCGTCAGCGACCGCATCGCCCGCGGCAGGTGCCTGCCGAGGATCGAGGTCATCGCGGGCAGCAGCCGTAGCCGGGTGCCGATACCGGTCTTCCACTGGCCGGGAAGCTCCCACACCGCCGCGCCCGCGACCCGCTCGGTGGTGTAGCACTCATCCTGTGGCAGCCACAGCGTGCGCAGCCCCAGGTCGAAGAACCGCTGGAGAATGCGCTGGCGGCCGGGGGAGGTGTGCAGCATCCAGGTGAGGATCGGGTCGTCCTCGAACGCCCGAGCCAGCGTTCGTGCCACGGCAGCCCGCTGTTCGGGGGACGCCTTCTTGACCGTCGCGGCCTCCTGCACGGCGGGATGGTCGTCCGTAGTCATGGCGGCGCCCTCCAAGCCGTAAAGATTATCTTTGAGCACTGGTGCGAAGTGCAGCGCGTGATGCGCACAGTGGTGGAATTGTATAGCTGACGGCGCACCGGTGGCTCTGACCCGGATACGCGTGCGGCGCAAACGCTTCGAGCGTCAGCCAGCCGGCCGAGGGTCCTCCGGGAGAACCCAAGGGCTCGGTCCGACTGTCGCGGCGGAAGTCTCCGATGACGTGAGGTATGCGAGCGTCGACCTCTGCTACGGCGCCAACGTGACGTTCACGCTGACGATCGGGTAGCGAACGTGGATCGACGACGGCGGCAGCTCCTAGTCGATCTCGACCATGGCTTCGACGACGGTGGGCACGTTGAATGGCAACGCATGCACACCTGGCGCGACGCGCGCATGTCCGCCTGCGTCACCCCAGACGCTGCGGATCAGCTGGCTGAATCCGTCGCCGATCATGGTCAAGCTGGGGCCGGCCAACCCGGGCACGCAGTTGACGTAGACGGCCGCGCGGAGCCAGCGGGAAACGCGGTCGAGATCGACCGCGCGCTGCTGGTGCGCCCCGCTGAGCACAAGACCCAGCTCGGACACGGGCTGAACCTGCTCGCTGGCGCGGCGTTGCGCTACCGCGAGCGCCTCGGCTTGACCGACCCGCCGTGGACGCTGATCGGCTTCTTCGCCCACGGGCGGCTACTCGCACCGCCCTTGATCAGCTGAAAAACCGGCCCGTCGGG
>WHSS01000258.1 GCA_009379975.1 Actinophytocola sp. | reverse complement strand
GAGTCGTCCGGCTATTGTGTATGATGGCGCAGTGATACGCGCCGATTTGGATGTGTGGGAATCCGAACTGGAGGGTGTGCTTGCGCGGATCCGCCCGCTGTTTTATCGGACGGATTCGAAGAAGCACGCCGAGCAGTACTTGCGGGGCCTGCTGTCGCCGATTGAACGGGGGTCGGTTACGCCGGAATGCGCGGCAGCGCCGCGCCTGGCCTGCGGGATCGGATCGAAAGGATTCCGGGTTTATGATTGGGCGTTGATAGACTCCGCCGACCCCGACCACCAGTATATGGTCCGCCGGTCCATCGACGACGGTGAACTCGCGTTCTATCACTGCTACAACCCGAACCACGCCGGATTCACCGAACTCGTCCACGTGGCCGGGGCGCGGTGGCCCATCGAGGAATGTTTCGGATCCGCTAAGAACGAAGTCGGACTCGACAACTACCAAGTCCGCACCTGGGACGCCTGGCACCGACATATCACCCTCGCCATGATCGCGCACACCTTCCTCGCCGTCACCGCACACAAAACCAAAAAAAGGGGCGCCCATAAGCCGCACAACTAAACAAGGACGACAACCCACCGGTCGAATCGGAAACCGCGCCACCCATTCACCGACGCCTCATCGCGCTCACCCTCGCCGAAATCCGTCGACTCCTCAACCTCATTCACCGCGGCGAACACGCCATCGCCCACGGCCTGCACTGGTCGACCTGGCGCCGACGGCACCTGCGCCTACAAACCCTTATGATCTAGCCCTGTAGTACTAAGACGGTCCTGAATAACCCCGCCGGATGTATCCGGCGATCGGAGATTTCCGCTCGCCAGGCTATGTCTGACTGAAAAGCCTCGTTTACAAAAGGACGATTTCGCGGGCACCCGTAGTGGGGCCGCTTCTTCGTCGAGCCCTTCACCGGTTGACCGGCGTGCGGTGGTGCCCAAGGTGGCCTTGGGTGCCATATAGGCGCCCTATGGCACCTTGGTTCCATGTGGAAGCTACGCAAATGGGACGACTAGGTTGAATTACACTCGGGCAGCCGCGTTCTGCTATACCGGCATGCCGATCGGTAACAACGCGGCT
Source organism: Actinophytocola sp. (assembly GCA_009379975.1). GTDB lineage: Bacteria > Actinomycetota > Actinomycetes > Mycobacteriales > Pseudonocardiaceae > WHSS01. The sequence goes on along the minus strand of WHSS01000258.1, from coordinate 4,511 downwards.
TGATCGGCCGAATCACCGGCAAGGCATCGCGCCTCGGACGAGCGACCGCGGAAGGCGGCACCATGACCAGCACAAGCAGCGTGCGCCGTGCGACACCACGGCTGAGGGCGCCCATGGCCGCGCTCATCGCGGCCATGGCCGTGATCGCGGCCGGGTTCCACTCGGCAACGCCTGCGACGCAGGAAGCCACGGCTGCCGACTTCTCCACGCTCGCGGGGATGGTGAGCGCCCAGGCAGGGGTAGATCTGACGGATCTCTTCCTCAAGGTGGACGGCATCGAAGGCGTCTCTGTCCGAGATGGGCACGAGGACGAGATCGAGTTCTCGTCGATGCGGTGGGGCGTGTCGAACGGCGCCGCCAATGGTACGACTGCGGGCAAACCGGTGTTCGCCAACCTGGCGCTGGGCTCGGCGAACACCGCGAAGGCCGGTCCCCTGTTGATGCAGGCCGCCGCCAGCGGGCGGGTCATCAAGGAAGCGACGTTGTCCGCACGGTGGACCGTCGAGGGTGAAACGAGCGACTTCCTGGTCATCACGCTGTCCGACGTCATCGTGTCGTCGTATGAGATGAGCTCGGACACGCCCAACGAGGAGATCGAGTTGAGCTTCTCGAAGATCGTCATCGACTATGACGACGGCACCGCGAGAGCGGGATGGGACCTCAAGTCGGGCAAGCCGGCCTAAAGGGCACGCGTTGGGCTCCGCCGTTCGGCCTAGCAACCTGCCGCCGTCCGGCCGCAGTTGAGCGAGGGGTTCCGCGTCGGCGGTTTGCCGTTGCCCGGCTGGGGAAAGCAGGAGTGTCGGGGAAGGAGACGACCATGAGCGTTCTCGGCACCTTGCGGCACAAGGCACAGCAGGCACTCGGCAGCATCCAGAAAACGACGGGCAAGACCGTACGTAGCACACGGCAAGCCGATCGTGGCCGGGCTCGCCGCGGGACCGGCAAGGTGAAGCAGGCCGGTAGCACGCTGCGGAACAAGGCGAAGCGCGCCACCCGGCTCGCAAACGCCAGCGGCTGCTAGCTCACATCGGGACCCTGGGCGCGCAGGTCGTTCACCTTCGTCATGGCTTCGCGAAGCTCGGCCAGCCAGGTGTCGGCGTGCTGTCCTACCAGCCGCACCGACCAGGCGAGCGCCTCCGAACGTGAGCGCGCGACGCCGGCCTCGACCAGGGTGTCGAGCACCTTGCGCTCCGGTTGCCGCAGCCGCGTCATCACCGGCACCGACAGGGTCGTGAACAGCTCCTCGGTGTCGCCGATCCGCGCGCCCCAGGCAACCTTGCGCTGGTAGCGATGTTCCGCCTGGCGGGCGATCTCGATCCGGGTGTCCCTGGTCTGCTCGCGGAAGCGTGAGATACGTCCCGACTCGGCGGCCGCGCGGGCAGCGTCGTCGACGAACTCCTCGGTCAACGACGGCAGCGTGCCCACAATGAGGATCTCGTCGCGGTCCACCACGACATCGGGTGCTTCGGTGAACCAGTCATCGGGCAGCCGTCCGGAGAACCACCCCGCGGCGTCATCCGCCGGTGGCGCTTCGGCCTGCTGCCTGCCGCCCCTGCCCTTCCAGCCGTGACCCATGTGTCCCTCCATCTTGAAGTGCGTGCGCATAACCCGCTCCCGTCATGATGATTACATAATTACATCACTACTGAAAGTACGCTCTGCCCAGGCAGGCGTGGGGGTGTTTCGCCGCAAGCGGAACCTGCCGAGTCAGCTCAGCGCGGCGACCAGTTCATCGGCAGACGTCGTCGGCCTCTCGCAGACGTAGCCACGACACACGTACGCCGCCGCGTCGCCGTCGACCAGCGGCCGGTCGGCAAGCAGCGGCACGCCTTCGGCCCCGGGCGGACCGGCGAGGACGACCGCGCCACCGTGTGCGGCACCCGCCGCGGCGGTGAACAGTTCCGCCCGCGCGGTCTCATCGGCACCGACCACGGCGACCTGCACCGGCCCCGACCATGCGGCCTCGGCGACGGTGAGCCAGTTGCCCGCGAATCGCGGCGCCCGCGCGAGCAGCATGCCGTTCCGGTTGAGCATGCGCTCGACCTCGTCCCGGTATCGCGCGGCCTCGGCCTCGCCCGCCAACGCCGACGCGGTGAGCAACGCCGACGCCAGCGCGGACGCCCCCGACGGACTCGCATTGTCGCCGGGGTCGGACGGCCGGTGCACCAGTTGCTCCGCATCGTCGGTGGTATCGAAGTACGACCCGGGCGACGACGGGTCGGCGAACTGCGTCATCGCGGTGTCCAGCAGCGACGTGGCGGCGGTCAGCCAGGAGGTCTCCCCGGTTGCCTGGTGCAGCGCCAGCAGGCCCTCGGCAAGGCACGCGTAGTCACCGAGCACGCCCGCGGCCTCACCGACCCGCGCGCCCATCGAACTTCTGCGCAGCCGATCATCGACGAGATGCACCCGGAGCAGGTAGCGCGCCGCTTGCTCCGCCGCGTGAACCCACGCCCCGTTGCCGAGCGCCACCCCGGCTTCGGTCAGGGCGGTGATGGTCAAGCCGTTCCACTCGGCGAGCACCTTGTCATCACGCGCGGGCTGCGGCCGCGTCGCACGCGCCGCCAGTAGCTGGTCGCGCACCCGGTGCCAGCGAGCGACGTCGGCCGGATCGGTGGGCAGCTGCAGCGTCGATGCGCCCTCCTCGAACGTGCCCTGCGGGGTCACGCCGAACAACTCGGCCGCCCACGCGCCGTCTTCTTCCCCGAGCACCTCGGTCAGCTGCGCCGGGGTCCACACGTAGGTCAGCCCTTCCACGCCCTCGGTGTCCGCGTCGAGCGAGGCTGCGAACGCTTCCTCCGGCAGCCGCATGTCCCGCAGCAGGTACTCGGCGGTCTCCTCGGCGATGCGCCGGGCGAGCGCGGAACCGGTGCGACGCGCCAGGTGCGCGTAGACCCGCAGCAGCAGCGCGTTGTCGTAGAGCATCTTCTCGAAGTGCGGCACGACCCAGTTCGCATCGACCGAATACCGCGCGAACCCGCCGCCGAGCTGGTCATAGATGCCGCCCCGCGCCATCGCCTCCGCACCGGAACGCACCATCGCGAGCGCGGCATCGGAGCCGGTGCGCTCGTGGTGACGCAGCAGGAACTCCAGCACCATCGACGGCGGGAACTTGGGCGCTTGCCCGAACCCGCCGGCGGCGTCGTCGAACTGCGAACGTAGCGTCGCAACGGCCTTCTCGAGGGTTTCCGCCTCGACCGCCGCCTCGGTCAGCGGCCCGGTCTGCTCGGCAAGATGCGACACGATCTGCGCACCGGCGTCGACCAGCTCATCACGCCGATCCCGCCAGGCCCGCGCCACCGCATCGAGCAGTTGCGGGAACGACGGCATGCCCATGCGAGGCTGCGGCGGGTAGTAGGTGCCGCAGTGAAACGGCTTGCCGTCCGGCGTGAGGAAGCAGGTCATCGGCCAGCCGCCCTGCCCGGTCATCGCCTGCGTCGCCGTCATGTAGATCGCGTCGATGTCGGGGCGCTCCTCGCGATCCACCTTGATGTTGACGAAGTGCTCGTTCATCACGTCCGCGATCTCGGCGGTCTCGAAGGACTCGTGCGCCATGACGTGGCACCAATGACAGGCCGCATAACCGATCGAGAGCAGGATCGGCACGTCGCGTCGCTTCGCCTCGTCGAGCGCCTCCTGGCACCACGGCCACCAATCGACCGGGTTGTCCGCGTGCTGCAACAGGTACGGGCTCGATGCGGATGCCAAGTGATTCGTCATACCCCCAGCGTGGCATGCGCCGGCCATGGCGGCACCGCGCGGCTGGCGCTCTGGAGGCCGACCACGCCAGCGGCTCCAACCCCTTGGCGCGACCCAACTCGGCCAGCACCGGCAACGCGGTCACGCTCGGCCGCTGCCACCGCTGCCGATCGACCGCCTCAACCTCACGCATACCGCTCATCCCCTTCCGGCTGTCACGGGTCCGCGCGGACCCGCCCACCCATCAATTACCGATCTCGCCGCCGGTTCGGGACACCGGCACCCCTAAACTCCGAAAATCCGGCCCGTTTTCGACACGTAACCCCCAAATCGTTATCTGACCAGCCAGCCGCGCCGTGCCCGAACGGCGACGACGCCTCCGCCCTCCAAATGCGCGGTTGCTGGGCGAGATTGACAACGCGGACGCCGAATCGTGACCCCACGAACGCGACGACAGCGCGAACACTGTGGATCGGTTTGGAAGCTGCGGCGACGATTCGTGGAGTCAAGAAGGCCGAATGGTTCCAGGGTGCTTCGTGGAACGATTCGACCAGGGATGTCGTGTGGCGGGCGGATGAGGTGGAGTTGATCACCGCCCCGGTGGTGGGCGATCTTGCGACGGTCGCGACGCTGCCGGATTCGTGGTGGACGGGCCTGCGTGAGTCGCTGGCCGCGCTCGGCGCGCACTCGACCGAACGTGTCGGGATGAGCCAAGGGCACCTCACCAAGCGGATCACCGAGGTCTTCGATGGCGTGGATACCGTCGTGGACGAGTGGGCGACCGCGCACACGGACCTGCACTGGGGCAACCTCTC
>WHSS01000053.1 GCA_009379975.1 Actinophytocola sp. | reverse complement strand
TCGCCCACGCTCGTGAGGATCATCCCGACGAGGCGTGCGGAGTGATCGCGGGAGCCGTTGGGCAGGATGGCGCTGCTCGGCCCGACCGCTTTATCCCCATGCTCAACGCCGCCCGCTCGCCGACCTTCTACGAGTTCGACTCGCTCGACCTGCTGAAGCTCTACCGCGAAATGGACGCCCGCGACGAGGCGCCGGTAGTGATCTATCACTCGCACACCGCGACCGAGGCCTACCCGTCGCGCACCGATATCTCCTACGCCTCCGAGCCCGACGCGCACTATGTGCTGGTCTCGACCAGGGACCCGGAAGCGCACGAGTTCCGCTCGTTTCGCATCGTGGACGGCGTCGTCACCGAAGAAGCGGTGGAGGTCGTCGAGTCGTACATGTTCGCCAACACCGGCAGTGACGACAAGCCCGACAACTAGACCCGTCGGGAATAGCACCGCGCGGATCAGCGTCAGTTAATTGCGTAAACCCAATCCAGGCAACCGGAGGAAACCCCATGGCCGTGACCGTCTCCATCCCCACCATCCTGCGGACTCACACCGACGGCGAGAAGTCGGTCGAGGCGAGCGGTAAGACCGTGCTCGAGGTACTCGACGACATCGAGTCCCGCCACGCGGGCTTGAAGGACCGCCTCGTCAAGGACGAGAAGCTGCACCGCTTCGTCAATGTCTACGTCAACGACGAAGACGTGCGCTTCGCAGGCGGTCTCGACGCCGAGGTCACCGACGGCGACACCGTGACGATCCTGCCCGCCGTCGCCGGTGGTGCGCCCGACATCCGGTTGTCGTGAGCCGGTACACCTCGCTGCTCGACGCGCTCGGCGGCACGCCGCTGGTGGGGCTGCCCCACCTTTCGCCGTCGCGCGACGTCCGGTTGTGGGCGAAGCTGGAGGACCGCAACCCGACGGGTTCGATCAAGGACCGGCCAGCGCTGGCGATGATCGAAGCCGCCGAACGTGACGGCACCCTGCAGCACGGCTGCACGATCCTCGAGCCGACGTCGGGCAACACCGGCATCTCGCTGGCCATGGCCGCCAAGGTCAAGGGCTACGGGTTGGTGTGCGTTATGCCGGAGAACACGTCGGAGGAGCGTAAGCAGCTCCTGCAGGCCTACGGTGCCAGGATCGTCTACTCGCCCGCGGCGGGCGGCTCCAACGAGGCGGTGCGGCGGGCCAAAGAACTGTCGGCGAGCAATCCGGACTGGGTGCTGCTCTACCAGTACGGCAATCCCGCCAACGCCGACGCGCACTACCGCGGCACCGGCCCGGAAATCCTCAAGGACCTGCCCGAGATCACGCACTTCGTCGGCGGGCTCGGCACCACCGGCACGCTGGTCGGGGTCGGCCGGTACCTGCGTGAGCACAGGCCCGGCGTACAGATCGTCGCCGCCGAGCCTCGCTATGGTGAGCTGGTCTACGGCCTGCGCAATCTCGACGAAGGTTTCGTGCCTGAACTGTACGACCCGGACGTGCTCACCGGCCGGTACTCGGTCGGCGCCTACGACGCGTTGCGCCGTACCAGGGAGCTGCTCGAGCAGGAAGGCATCTTCGCGGGCATCTCCACCGGAGCCGTCCTGCACGCCGCGCTCGCGGTCGCGGAGAAGGCTCTCGCGAAGGGCGAGTCCGCCGATGTGGCGTTCGTTGTCGCCGACGCCGGGTGGAAGTACCTGTCCACCGGGGCTTACGCCGGTTCGCTCGACGAGGCCGCGGCCCGCCTCGACAGCCAGCTCTGGGCCTGACACGGATTCCGGGGTAAACCCTGAGGTGACGACGGCCGCATGTACGTAACCTGGTGATATGAGCACGCAGCCAGTTCGACCGACTGCCGTGGCCAAGCGGGTGGACCCGGCCAAGCGCGTCCTGCCCGCCGCTCCCAAGGCGGCGGTGCTCGTCGCGCTCGGGTTCACCGCGCTGTTGTATCTCAGCGAGCTGCTCGACGTGGTGCTGCCGGTCCAGCTGGACATGGCGGGCATTTCGGCAAGGGAGCTCAGCGGCCTCGACGGCGTGCTGTGGGCGCCACTACTGCACGGCGGCTGGGGTCACCTGGTCGCCAACACCGTCCCGGTGGTCCTCTTCGGCTTCCTCGTCATGGCGGGCGGCTTCGCGCAATGGGTAGCGGTGACCGCGACCATCTGGCTGCTCAGCGGCCTCGGGGTGTGGCTGGTCGGCCCGTCCGACGGCGTGACGATCGGCGCGTCCGGGCTCGCGTTCGGCTGGCTGGCGTTCCTGCTGGTACGCGGTTTGTTCAGCCGAAGCGCCGGGCAACTGGTGCTCGCCGCGGTGTTGTTCGTCGTCTACGGCGGCATGTTCTGGGGCGTGCTGCCGACGGTGGGCTCCACCATCTCGTGGCAGGGGCACCTGTTCGGGGCGCTGGCGGGCGTGCTCGCGGCGTGGCTCACGTCCCGGGCGGATCGGTCGATACGGAGCGGCCGTAGCGCGCCCGGTAATCTCGCCGCGTGACAGAGCCTGCCCAGCGACACGCCGCCGACGCGCCGATCGGCATCTTCGACTCCGGTGTCGGTGGCCTGACCGTGGCGCGGGCGGTGCTGGACCAGTTGCCCGCGGAACGTCTCCGGTACGTGGGCGACACCGCGCACACGCCATACGGCCCGTTGCCCATCGCCCGCGTCCGGGAACTGGCGCTCGCCGCGCTCGACGACCTGGTCGACAGCGGTGTCAAGGCGCTGGTGATCGCGTGCAACACCGCATCGGCCGCGTGCCTGCGTGACGCGCGGGAACGCTACGACGTGCCGGTGGTCGAGGTCGTGCTGCCCGCGGTGCGGCGTGCGGTCGCGGCGACGCACTCCGGCAGGGTCGGTGTCATCGGCACCGAGGGCACGGTGCGCTCGCGCGCCTACGACGACGCGTTCCATGCCGCCCATCACGTCAAACTGACCAGCATCGCGTGCCCCCGCTTCGTCGACTTCGTCGAGCGCGGCGTCACTTCGGGCAGGCAGGTGCTGGGGCTCGCGCAGGGCTACCTCGAGCCGATGATCGCCGCCGAGGTCGACACCCTCGTGCTCGGCTGCACCCATTACCCGTTGCTGACCGGGGTGCTGCAGATCGTGATGGGGCAGGAAGTCACGCTGGTCTCGAGCGCGGAAGAGACCGCGAAGGACGTCGTCAGGGTGCTCACAGAAGCGGACCTGCTCGCCGAGCCCGCAAGCGACGCGCCCGCGCACGAGTTCCTCTCGACCGGGCCCGCCGAACGCTTCACCAAGCTCGCCAAGCGGTTCCTCGGCATGCCCGACGGGTTCGAACTGACCGCCGTCGCGAACTCACTGTCGGGAACGGCCTAACCCACCACGATGTGCGCGTGGTCATTCGCGGATCGCCGCTGACATGGCAGGGTAGGCACCGTGCGACTGACGATCCTCGGGTGCGCGGGCAGTATTCCCGGGCCTGACGCCAACGCCTCCGGGTACCTGCTGGAGGCCGACGGTTTCGTTCTGGGCCTCGAGCTCGGCAACGGCACCCTCTCGCGGCTGCAGGCGATCCGCAGCCCGTTCGACCTGGACGCGCTCGTGCTGTCTCACCTGCACCCCGACCACTGTTCCGACTTCGGTGCGCTGACCGTCCTCCGGCGCTACCACCCCAACCGGCCGCCCGGCAGGCCCGAGCGGCTACCGGTCTACGGCCCCGCCGACACCGAGCAGCGGCTGGTGAACCTCTTCGCGCCGAACGAAGTCGAGCGCGCCGAGGCCGACCTCACCGACGTCTACACGTTTTCGCCGCTGCCGACCGAACGGAGCCGGATCGGGCCGTTCGAGGTCGTCGCCTTCGAGGTCTTCCACCCGACGCCGGCGTACGGGCTGCGGCTGAGCCACGCCGGCAGGACGCTGGCCTACACCGGCGACACCGGGATGTGCCCGATACTGGACGAGCTCGCGGCCGACGCCGACGTGCTGCTCAGTGAGGCCTCGTGGACCGACGCCGACGACCGCCCGTCCGGGATCCACCTCTCGGGGGTGGAAGCGGGGGAGCTCGCCGGCCGGGCCCGTGCCCGCAGGCTGCTGGTCACCCACATCGCGCCGTGGAGCGACCCCGCGAAGATTCACGCCGAAGCTCGCGCCGCTTACGGCGGGCCGCTCGAACTCGTCGAGCAGGGCGCCGTCTACGACATCTGAGGTGGCACGCCGGCGGCGCAGCACGAGCCAGCCCAGCGCCCCGATCGGGATGATCAGCCAGCACGACAGCACGCGGTAGCTGAGCACGGTCGCCGCGGCGGTGGCGTCCGCTACGCCCGCCGTGGCGAAGCCGGCGAGCAGGCTGGCCTCGATCACACCGATGCCGCCCGGGGTCAGGGGAACCTGCCGTAGGAGCTGCACCATGACGAAGATGGCGGCCAGTTCAGGCAGGCCGAGCGGTACCGCGAAAGCCCGCGCGGTGGCGGCGAGGCACAGCAGGTCCATCGTCCAGTTCGCCACCGACGCCGCGAGCGCGAGCAGCCAGTGCCGGGGCGCGATCGAGCGAGACGCGAACCGGATCAGCAAGCCGATGATCACCGCGAGCAGCACCACCGCGCCAACGGTCAGCGCAGGGTGCGCCTTCCAAGCCGTCGACACGCCGAGGACGACGACGGCCAGCGCGCCGGTGGTGTACAGCACGACAAGCCCGGCCGCCGACATCGCGGACCCGGCGGGCAGGCTGATGGACATGGCCGACCTGCTGTAGGCGAGTGCGAGCGCGCGATGGCGCGGCAAGGTGACCCCGAACCCGGTCATGAGCCGTCGTTGTTGCCGGGCGAACATACCCATCGAGGCGAACATCGCCAGCCCCGCGGCGGCGAGCCAGCGGCCGTCGGCCTCCCGCAGCGCGGTCATGAGCTGGCTGAAGTCCGGTAGCTGGTCGCGCAGGGTGAACCCGGCGATCCCCAGCACCGCGATGCTGCCGAGCAGCCTTTTCATGACGCCACCCCGTGTTCATCGGTTGATGAATTATGTGCCGGGCGGCAACTCTTTGTCAACGACTGTTGAAATAGTCACAGGTGTGGACCCGACGAGCGGCTGGGGGCCACGCACTAGGGTGACTGCGTGGCAAGAACAGACGGCAGAGAAGACGACCAGCTCCGCGAGGTCACCATCACCCGCGGTTTCCAGTTATGGCCCGCGGGCTCGGTGCTCATCGAGTTCGGCAACACCAGGGTGTTGTGCGCCGCGAGCGTGACCGAAGGCGTGCCGCGATGGCGAACGGGCAGCGGTCTCGGCTGGGTGACCGCCGAGTACGCGATGCTGCCGTCGTCGACCAACACCCGGAGCGACCGGGAAGCCGTCCGGGGCAAGATCGGTGGCCGTACGCACGAGATTTCACGTCTGATCGGCCGCTCGTTGCGAGCCTGCATCGATCTCGCGGCGCTCGGTGAGAACACCATCATGATCGACTGCGACGTGCTGCAGGCCGATGGCGGTACCAGGACCGCGGCGATCACCGGCGCCTACGTCGCACTCGCCGATGCGATCACCTGGCTCGCGGCGGCAGGTAAGCTCGCGGACCCGCAACCGCTGGCGAGCGGGGTATCGGCGATCAGCGTCGGCGTGGTCGACGGCCGGGTGCGCCTCGATCTGCCATACGAGGAGGACTCGCGCGCCGAGGTCGACATGAACGTCGTCGCGACCGACTCCGGCACGCTGATCGAGGTGCAGGGTACCGCCGAGGGCGCCACGTTCACCCGGTCGACGATGGACGCGATGCTCGACATGGCGCTCGCCGGGTGCGCGGAGCTCAGCGCCAAGCAGGCCGAAGCCCTCACCCTGCCGTATCCCGGGACGCTGCCCGAGCCGCCTTCGGAAAAGGGCGACAAGAAGGCCAAGGGCGGCAAGTGACCCGGCTGCTACTGGCTACTCGCAACGCGAAGAAGCTCGACGAGCTGCGCCGGATCCTCGGCGCGGCGGGTGTCGAGGGGCTCGACGTGGTGGGTCTCGCGGACGTGACGCCGTTCCCCGAAACGCCGGAGACCGAGCCGACCTTCGAGGGCAACGCGCTGGCCAAGGCGCGGGATGCGGCGAAGGCCACCGGGCTGTCGTCGGTGGCCGATGACTCGGGGTTGACCGTCGACGCGCTCAACGGCATGCCCGGTGTGCTCTCGGCCCGCTGGGCGGGGCGGCACGGCGACGATCCCGCCAACCTCGAGCTGGTGCTCGGCCAGCTCGCCGATGTGCCCGATGAACGCAGGGGCGCCGCGTTCGTCTGCGCGGCGGCGCTGGTGACGCCTGCCGGCGCGGAGACGGTGGTGCGCGGGGAGTGGGCCGGCAGGCTTACCCGGCAACCGCGCGGTCGCAACGGCTTCGGTTACGACCCGATTTTCCAGCCGGCGGGGGAGCACCGGACATCGGCCGAGCTCGAACCCGCCGAGAAGGACACGCTCTCTCACCGCGGCCGGGCGCTGCGTGAACTTCTGCCGCGGTTGCGAGAGCTGGCCGCAGGGGCCATCGCCTAGGCGGCACCAAGGTGCCATCGGGTGCGTATACGGCACCGAAGGTCTCCTTGGGCTCGCCACCACGCACCACTTGAACGTGCCGCCTAGGCCAGCCGAAGATCCTTGATCAGCTTGGCGACGTGTCCGGTCGCGCGCACGTTGTAGCGAGCATCCGCGATGGTGCCGTCCGAGCCCACTACGAAGGTCGAGCGGATGACGCCCTGGACGGTGCGGCCATAGTTCTGCTTCTCCCCGAACGCGCCCCACTCGGTGAGGACCGTCTTGTCCGGGTCGGACAGCAACGTAATGGTCAGCCCTTCGTCCTCGGTGAATTTGGCCAGCTTCGCCGGGGCGTCAGGCGAGATGCCGAGCACCTCATAGCCCGCATCGTTGAGCAGGGCGAGGTTCTCGGAGAAGTCGCACGCCTGCTTGGTGCAGCCGGGAGTCGCCGCCTTCGGGTAGAAGTAGACGATCACCGACTTGCCTCGGAAGCCGGACAGTGTCACCTTGCTGCCCGTGCTGTCGGGCAAGGTGAAGTCGGGGGCCGGGTCGCCGGCGGCCAGTCGCTGCTGTGTCACACGCTCGACCCTATCGGGCGCCGTGACTCAGCCGCGACCGACTCAGCCCCGGCCCATATAGATCGCCGTCGTGGGGTCATCGCGGTGAGGACGCAGCCTGAGACTGATCGAGGTGACCTCCGGCTTCGCGACGTAGGCGAGCGTGAGGCGGATCTTGTGGTGGCCCGACACCTGGGTGCCCAGGTCCACGATGCCGCTGTAACCCTGCGTCGAGTCGATCATTTCGGGGCTCAGTTCGCCGTCGACCAGTGTGCTGATGGAGATTTCGGAGAGGGTGTAGGGCTGATCCGTGCCGTTCTTGAGGGAGATCTCGAAGCCGACCGCCCGCGGCGCGCTGGGGTAGGCGGTCTTGCTCGGCGTGAACGGCTTCGGCCGGGAAACGGTGACGGAGAGCCCGCTCGGGAACGTGTACGGCTGACCGAACGCCCGCTCGGATGAACCCGCTTGCTCGGCGGCAGGGGATGAGGCGCTCGCTGCGGCACTCTCGGCGTTCTCGGCGCCCGGGCCGGCGCCCTCCTCGGCCGACGCTCCGCATCCGGCGATGCCGGCCAGCAGCGCGCACATGGCCGCAACCCTCAAGGGTTTGCGCACAGGGGCCACTCCTTCATGCGATGCCGGTGCTGTCCGGGTCCCAGGTTTGGTGATCGAGACGATGTGCCGAGGTGCCTCCGCATCACTCTGTACCCATACGTCGGTTCCGTGCGAGTCATGACGCTTTGTTGAGTCAGACCTGGTGTACGCCCGTGGCCAAGCTGTGACCGAAGATCAACGAGACGTGACGGCGCTCACGAAAAATGGCGTTACTAGTGAACGCTTTTCGCAAAATCGGGACGGGGTTTTCCGCGGCGATTCGGCATGGCTTAGGCGGCGAGCGCAAAGAACAGGACGAATAGCGCGATGGCGAAGATCCAGATGACGATCGCCCAACCGAAATCCCGCCATGGGCGAACCCGGCCGCTTTCGTCGCCGGGCACGTAGACGCCACGCTCCTCGAATGAGTCGGCGAGGTGGTTCACCCACCGAAACGGGTTGAGGCTGCGCATGAGCGCCATCCTAGGAGGCCACGGCGAATAAGGGGCCCCCGGCGCCGAGGGGGGAGGGGGCGCCGGGGGCTACGTGCCGGTCCTGGGGGTCGACCGGCATCCAAGACAGTACCCGATTCGGTCCATGCATGCGCATCGGGGTGGGCCGGATCCGGCCCCGAAGTTGTGCGGAGGTGGTCCGGGCGTTCTCTCGTGCGGGTCACTCCTCGCCGGCGGGACCAGGGAGCTCCGGTGGCGTGAGTTGAGGCCGTTTGGACGCCCTGCCGTCGCCGGAGACAGGGGCGCCCAGTCGGATGCCCCAGGTAGTCGCAGCGCTTCCGCTACCGCATCCGCGACCCGCCGGTGCCCCTCGGCGTTGAGGTGGATGCGATCGGCCGCCCACAGCCGGGGATCGTCGAAGACGCGCGCTGCGCACAGGTCGACCACGATCGCGTCATGCCGCTCGCCGAGTTCGGTGACCAGCGAGAGGAGGCGCTCCAGCCGGGCCGTAAACCGGGTTTTGCCCCTGACCGCGAGGTTCGCGTATCGGAACTCCGGCGATCGGGCGCCGAGCCGCGTCGCGAGCAGATCCGCCCAGCCCCGGAGGCCTATTCACAACCCGATCCAGCGATGGTGGGCCGGAGGCCTGCCTGAGCGATCGGGGGAGGTCATGGCGGTTGGCGACATGCGACGAGTCTGTGAATAGCCCGACTTATGAATAAGGCTCCTGGTGTAATCGCCGTCTCCCATAATGCTGATAGCGTAATCCGTACGGGTGAAGTGGGTGCATCGGCCTTGCCTGGATTCGATCTGGTCCTGGCGATGGAACGTGACGCCTGTCTCGTTATGCGTAGAATATGTCGCCCGGCACAAAGTGTTCGCCGTCATGAGGATATGGCGATATCGCAGGGCATACTCACTGGCGATGACCGCCGTTTCGGAAAGGCGCTGGCGATCCCCGATATCGGCTGTTTCCGAAGGTCTTTCGGATGTCGATCTTCTTCTTCCGAAGGCGCTCGCCGGTGCCGCCCTCGCCATTCTGATCCGGGAAACCTGATTGGGAGCGCGCTGGAGCCGACCCGCCGCCGGCGAGGGGTTCCGCGGTTCGTGGCGACCGCGGTCTGGCATGATGCGCAGTCGAATGCGGGTCGGACCGCAGCTGGATTTTGTGAGGGACCCCGCGATGTCTGAGAGCGAGCGCGACGCGTTGTCGTCGGAGAACGAACCCGAAGTGACGCCCGAATCCTCGTCCTCGGCCGAGTCGACGGATTCCGCCGCATCTGAGGCGCCTGAGGTTTCCGAGTCGGCGGAAGAGCCCGGGGAGTCGTCAAAGGAGCCTGAGGTATCAAACCAGCCTGACGAGCCTGACGAGCCTGCCGAGCCAGACGACAGTGACGAGGCTGACGAGGCTGCCGAGCCAGACGACGGTGCCGAGCCTGACGACAGTGACGAGGCTGACGAGGCTGACGAGCCCGAGGAGTCGTCGGCGGAAGAACCGATTACCGAATCCCCCGCGGCCGCCGAGCCCGCCGCGGAATCTCCCCGGCGGCTCATGCGCCGGCGGGTGGTGACGATCGTTGCGGCTATCGCCGGTGTGTTCGGTGCGTTGTACGCGCTCGACCTCCTTGTCTCCGCGGGTGAAATACCCCGCGACGTGACCGTCGCCGGGGTGGCTATCGGTGGTCTCGATCGAACCGCGGCGGAAAAGGAACTGCGTTCCGGCATCGAGCCCCGGCTGGCGAAGCAAGCGCGGATTACCGCGGCCGGTGCCGACGCCGTCATCGACCCTGACACCGCCCGCATCGCGGTCGATTTCGACGCGACCCTTGACGACGCCGGTAAGACGACTTTCAACCCGTGGCGGCGGCTCGTCGCGTTCTTCACCGACCGTCCGGTCGCCGTCGTCGCGCGCGGTGACGACGGCGCACTCACTTCGGAACTCGGCAAGTTCGCGGAGCGGGTGGACCGGCCCAGGGTCGAAGGCGACATCGAGTTCGACGGCGCGCGGCCGCGCGCCGTCGAACCGGTGCCGGGCAGGAACCTGGACGTCTCCGCCGGCGTGGCAGCGGTCATCGCGGGCTGGGCGACGGGCGAGACCATCGACCTGCCGATCGACGACCTTCCCGTTAAGGCGACAACGGAAGGCGTGCGGGCCACGCTCGCGGGTTTCGCCGAGACCGCGGTGTCCGGGCCGGTCACCCTCGAGGCACATGGCCGGGACCTGCGCATGGCGCCGGAGTCCATCGGCCGGGTCCTGACCTTCACCCCGGCCGTTGACGGCGGCCTGACGCCGGAGGTCGACGTCAAGCGGCTGCGGGCGGAACTGGGCAAGCGGCTCGCGAGCACCGAGTCGAAGGGCAAGAACGCCCGGTTCGCTTTCGGCAAGAAGAAGGCGAAGGTGAAGCCGTCGGTCGAGGGCCGCGAGGTGAAGTGGCAGGCCACGGCAGGCGCACTGCTGGCGGCGGTCAAGCAGTCCGGCGAGCGCACCGCGCCGGTCGGCTATAGCCGACCGGCGGCGAAGGTCACCACGGCGGAGTTGAAGAAGCTCGGCGTCTCCGAGGTCGTCGGCGAATTCACCACCGGCGGGTTCGCGCCGGACTCGGGCGTCAACATCCGCCGGGTCGCCGAGGAGGTCAACGGGGCGATCGTGAAGCCGGGAAAGACGTTCAGCCTCAACAAGCTCACCGGGCCGCGTGGGCTCAAGCAGGACTACGTCGCCGCCGCTGTGATCGAGAACGGGGAGCTGACACGAGCGGTCGGCGGGGGTATCTCCCAGTTCGCCACGACGCTGTACAACGCGGCGTACTTCGCCGCCATGGTCGACGTGGAGCACCGGGAGCACAGCCGCTACATCAGCCGCTACCCGCTGGCGCGCGAGGCGACGGTGTTTCAGAATCCCGACGGCACCAGCGTGATCGACCTGAAGTTCCGCAACGACAGCCCGACCGCGGTGGTCATCCAGACCCACTGGACGCCGTCGAACATCACGGTGAGGCTCTGGGGCACCAAGCGTTACAAGGTCGAGTCGAAGACCGGCGAACGCCTCGGTTACACCAGCGCGCCCACCGTCACGAAACCATGGGGCACGTCCTGCACCCCGCAGGCGGGTGTGGCCGGTTACCAAGCGACGGACACCAGGATCATTCGCGATCTCGACGGTAAGGAGATCGAGCGGGAGAAGCGGACGGTCACGTATCGCCCGCAGGCCGAGATCAAGTGCGCACCGCCGCCGGAGAAGCCCGACGACTCGGATGACGATGACGACTCCGAAGACAGCGACGACTCTGACGAGTCGGATAAGAAGCCCTCCGAAACGCCGGCGACCGGCAAGCCGAGCCGCTGAGGCAGGCGAGCCGGGGTCGCTGCGGGACGCCGCGATGCTGGGCAGGCCCCCCAACCCTGCCCAGCACCCCGACGGGTGTGGCCCCCCTTGGTCCACCGATGCCGAGTTTCGCGCGCGCGGGGCACCGTGGCAGCCCACGCGTCACCGGCGACCTCTAAAATCCCTGTTCAACTGGCAGAGGATAGTTTTCCGGTCCGGAGGGCTGTTTCACAAGTTCGCCGACGGGCCACCCGAAGCGTCTATCCACTGCCAGTCGTGAGTCCGAGAGGTGGCGCAGGTGACGAACCGCGAGGTGGTCCCCGCTCCGCGAGTTGTGTTCGCGGAGCGATTCGCGCTGCTCTACGGGGAGGCGGGTAACCCGCCGCTGAAGCGGGTCACCGAGTCGGTCTCTCGGGCCCGTGCCGTCGACGAGCAGGGGCGAGCGGTGCGGGTGCCCGCTCAGCGGATCAGCGACTGGCGCCGGGGTCGCAACGTTCCCGCGCGCTTCGCGGGGCTGGCCGCGGTGTTGCGGGTGCTCATCGGCGAAGCCCGCAAGCGGCGATCGCAGCCCGTGATCCCGTCGCTCTACGATCTCGACGCCTGGCTGGCCTGGTGGGAGTCCGCGCTGGCCAGTCCCAGCGAACCCGCTGCCGAGGCCGCCGCGGAACAGCCTGATGCCTCGTCCGGCGTGCCGGAGCCGCCCGACTACGCCGGGGTGTGCCCATACCGGGGGCTCGCGGCCTTCCGGCAAGCCGACAGCCGCTGGTTCTTCGGCCGGGAGCGCAGTACCGGCGACCTGCTCGATCGGCTGCGGCAGGCGTGCGACGTCGGAGGTTTCGTCGTCCTGGTCGGGGCCTCGGGGGCGGGGAAGTCGTCGTTGCTGCGGGCCGGGGTCGGTTCCGCACTCGCCAGGAAGCCGCTGGGGCCGGCGGACGGAACCGGCCAGTCGATCGTCGCGCTGACCCCCGGCGTCGACCCGCTCAAGGAGCTCGGTGCCCAGATCACCGAGCTGGCCGAGCCCCTTGGAGAAGCCGTCGAGATGCTGCGTGAGGGCGTCGATCCCACCGCGGCCCGCGCTTTTGCCGAGACGATCCGGCACGCGGTGCGCCAGTACGCGACGCGTCATGGCGGGCCGGAGGCGACCGTGGTGCTCGTCGTCGACCAATTCGAGGAACTGTTCACGCTGTGCGACGACGAGGACATCCGGTTGCTGTTCATCCGGGCCTTGCACGAGATGTGCACACCGCACGACGACGGTCCCCCGGCCGGTCTCGTGGTGCTCGGCGTACGCGCGGATTTCTATCACCGTTGCCTCGCTTTCCCCGAGATCGTCGAGGCGACGCATGGCAGGCAGATGGCCCTCGGTGCGATGACCGCGCAAGAGCTCCGCGACGCCGTCGTGCGGCCGGCGAAGGCGGTCGGCCTGCAGCTCGAAGCCGGCCTGGTCGATCTGATGCTGGCCGATCTCGGCACGACCGTGCACAGCGTCAAGGGCAGAGTGGCCGCTGCCGGATACGACGCGGGGGCGCTGCCCTTGCTCTCGCACGCCCTGCTGGCGACCTGGCAGCGACGCCAGGCCAACAAGCTGACCATCGCGGGCTACTTGCGGGCGGGCGGGATCCACGGTGCCGTCGCCGCCACCGCCGAGCGCGCGTGGGGCGACCTAGATGAAGCAGGCAGGACGGCCGCGCGGCGGATCCTGCTCCACCTGGTGCGGGTCGGCGACACCACCCGGGATGTTCGCAGGCGTTCCTCCCGCGGTGAGCTGATCAACCGCGTCGGCGATGATGCCGGGGCCACTGAGCAGGCGCTCGAGGTGCTGGCAGGTGCGCGGTTGGTGACGCTCGACGCCGACTCGGTGGAGATCACCCACGAGGCGTTGCTGGAGGCGTGGCCGAGGCTGCGGAGCTGGATCGACGACAACCGGGCGGAGAATCTCGCCCGGCAACGCCTCGAAGCGGACGCGGAGTCGTGGCACGAGCAGGGCAGGGATACCTCACAGCTCTATCGCGGCGCCCGCCTTGAGTCGACCGAGCGGCTCGTCGGCCAACCCGAGGCCATCGGGCTCACCCCGACGGCGCAGCAGTTTCTCGCGACATCGGCGCGGCAGCACCGCAGGGGACGGTGGTTGCGCCGCTCCGCGGTCGCGCTGATCTGCGTGTTCGCGCTGATCGCCGCCGGGGCGGCCGGGATCGCCATCAAGGAGCGCGACGACGCCGAGTTCCGGCAGATCGTCACCGAGGCCGAGCACGCCAGGGCGAGCGACCCTTCGCTGTCGGCGCAGCTGGATCTGGTCGCGCACCGGTTGCGTCCCGGACACGACCTGATCCGGTCGCGCTTGCTTTCGCAGCAGCAGTCACCGCTGGCGACGCCCCTGCGTGGGCATCAAGCGGCGGTCTATCTGACCTCGTTCAACCACGACGGCACCGTGCTCGCGACGGCGAGTGAGGACAAATCGGTCCGGCTATGGGACCTTCGCGGTAAGCCTGCTCCGCTGGGTGAACCGTTGACGGGTCACACCAGCTGGGTCAGCTCGGCGGTGTTCAGCCCTGACGGAAGCACGCTGGCGACCGCGGGCGACGACGGCACCGTGCGGTTCTTCGACGTCAGCGACCCGCAGCGGCCGAAGCGGCTCGGCGGCCCGCTCGCGGCGAAGAGCGGGCCGATCTATCTGGTGGCCTTCAGTCCCGACGGCCGCATGCTCGCCACGGCGAACGGGGACAACACGGTCGGCCTGTGGGATGTCAGCGACCCCGGGAAGCCGCGGCGGCTCACCTCAATGCGGGGCCACGATGCCGCCGTCCGGTCGGTGGCCTTCCACCATGACGGGCGGATCCTGGCCAGTGGCAGCGACGATCACGAGGTCCGGCTCTGGGATGTGTCGGAGCCCGGACGGCCGCGGCAACTCGGCGACCCGTTGACCGGAGCCGAAGACATGGTGCATTCGGTCGACTTCAGCCCTGATGGCCGCACGCTCGCGGTGGGCGTGGAGGACACCACGGTGCGGTTGTTCGACGTCAGCGACCCGGCGGACGCCCGCAGCCTGGGCCCACCGCTGACGGGGCACGAGGGCCTGGTGTGGTCGGTCAAGTTCAGCCCGGACGGCCGCACCCTCGCGTCGGGCAGCGCCGACGGCACCATCCGGCTGTGGCATGTCTCGGATCCGGAACACGTGGTCGCGCGGGGCTCACCGCTCGGGGCCCGCACCGGGATCGTCTACGCGGTCGGGTTCAGCCCGGACGGGCGGCAGCTGGCTACCGGCAGCGATGACAACGTCGCTCGGCTGTGGTCCCTGCCGGACGGGGTACTCCCCGCCCACGCGGCAGGCGTGACAGCGGTCGCGACGAACTCCGACGACACGATCATCGCGACCGGCGGCGCGGACCGGCAGGTGCAACTGTGGAACGTCGAGGATCCGGAGCGACCCGTACCGGTCGGTCCCGCGCTGAGGACCCCGAAAGGCGTCGTCCGGCAGCTCTCGTTCAGCCCGCGCGATGCCCTGCTCGCGGTCGGCAGCACCGACTCGTCGGTGCGGATCTGGGATGTGCGGGATCCGCGGCGGCCGAAGCCGGTGGGTAAGCCCTTGACAGGCGTCGGCGGGCGGTTCAGCCCGGATGGCACGCTGCTGGCCAGCGTGGATGGCACCCGGTTGTGGCTATACGACATGACCGAGCCCGCTCGCCCGGAGCTGCTGTCATCGATCGATACCGGGCACTCGGCCTACGTCACGTCGGGCGCGTTCAGCCCGGACGGCTCCACGTTGGCCACCTCGAGCTTCGACAAGACCACGCGGCTCTGGGACATCTCGGACCCCGAGCGACCGACGCGGCGAGGTAAGGCGCTGACCGGGCATCTGGGGCCGGTGTGGGCGGTCGCGTTCCATCCCGATGGCGAGCGGCTGGCCACGGGCAGCGGAGATAAGACACTTCGGCTGTGGCGCGTCACCGACGCGGAGGGCGCGCGGCCGATCGGGCGCCCGCTGGCGGGCCACACCGATGCCGTCACGTCGATCGCGTTCAGCCCGGATGGCCACCGGATGGCCAGCGGCAGCTACGACAAGTCCGCGCGGGTGTGGCGTACGGCGGATCCCGGGAGTTCGACCGAACTGACCGGCCACCGGGGTGTGGTCGAAGCCGTCGAGTTCACCTCGGGCGGCGGCATCCTGACCGGGAGTGGCGACGGCACGAGCCGGCTGTGGCACGACGACCTCTCGCGCGCCCTCGCGCGGATCTGCTCGGTCACCGGCCCGGTGCTCACCGAAGACGTGTGGGGCAGGTACCTGCCGCAGTTGGACTACCAGCCGCCCTGCCGCTAACCCCGCACGTGTCCGCGCTCCAGCCCCACGTGTCCGCGCTCCAGACTCACGTGTCCGCGCTCCAGACTCACGTGTCCGCGCTCCAGACTCACGTGTTGGACCATCCCTCGCTGCTGACCGGCGCGGACTGTCGGTGCCGGCGGCTAGGGTCTGTCCCTAGCCTGGGTGAACTGAGGGAATCGATCCCTGACCTCCTTGATGCGAACGCGCGGCAGCAGGGAACTGACGTTTATCGACGCGAAACTTTCCGGGTGTCGATCATGGATCGTCACTCCAATCCGCTGCGACTTCTGCATTCCCGCGCTAAACACTGGGCGACAAGGTAACTTGACAGCACTGGGATCGACAAGGTAACCTGTCATGACTGAGATAGCAGATAACGCTCGCAAACACGGTGTGTCAGAGGCGGACATGTTGCACGCGTTGCGGGTGCCGCTGCGACTGGTCCGCCAGGATGATGACCGAGTCTTGTACATCGGCGCAGACACCGGCGGGCGGTTGCTGGAGATCGTTGTCGTCGATGTCGACAGCGACGAGCCGGCGATCATCCACGCGATGCCACTACGTCCGAAGTTCTACCGCTACCTGATTGGGTGATGACCATGCCACGCACGCGACAGGAGCTAGAGCGGGCAGCCGCCGGGGCGGAGGCCTGGCTCAACTCGCTTGACCCCGACACGACGCCAGCCGAGGATGCCTCTGATCTGCGCGAGATCGGCCTTGCTCTAGGTGAATTGGTGTCCCGGCAGTGCAGGCTGGAGGAGGCCGTGGTGGCCGCCCGCAACAACGGCCGCAGTTGGAGCGAGATCGGGCTTGTGCTGGGCGTCAGCAAGCAGGCGGCACGCGAGCGATACGCGCGACTGATCAACTGCTGAACCGCCCGGGTTCGCCATGAGTGGGTCCGGTCGGACTCGAACCGACACTGGCACGGACCTAAACCGTGTGCCTCTGCCAATTGGGCTACGGACCCAGGTGTGATCAGCGTAGCGACCGGGCCGGATCCGCGGAGCGCCGGGCGGGGTCCTGGCTCGGCGCGTTGCTCGCATCTTCGGCGTGGCCGGTGCGCGGGTGCGGGCGGTGGTGATCTAACGTTGTGGCTCTGGCGGTAGCTGCGGGGTGGCTATCACGCGAGGCGTTGAGGAGGATTCGTGGGCCGCGACCAAGAGAGCATCCAGCGCGACATCGAGAAGTCCAGGGAGGGCCTCGTGTCGTCGGTAGATCAGCTCGCTATCAAGTTGAGCCCTAAGCGGCTGGCCGACAACGCCAAGACGACCGCGAGGGGCAAGCTCGACCGGCCCGCGGTGAAGTACCCGCTCATCGGCGCGGGCGTGCTCGTCGGGTTGTTGCTGCTGCGCAAGCTCTGGCGCTAGCGAGGGCCCTGCTTAGCGCGCGGGCCCGGCTTACGCGGAGCCGCCCTTCGCAGTCGCCGGCACGGCATCGATCTCTTCGCGCTTCGCGGCGGGCGCTGCTTTGCCCTTCCCGTTGCCACTGTTGGCCGCGGCCTGCTTCGGCTTGCGGGGCGCCGCAGAGCGAGCGCGCTGCTGCCGGGCAGCCTTCGGCGATGCCTTGGCCTCCTTGGCTTTCTTGGCCGCGGCCGCCGACTTGTCTGCCTTGGCGTTCTTGGCCTTGCCTTGCGCCGGAGCAGGCGGGGGCTCGGGCTGGGCGTCCGGGGTCGCGGTGCGCGTGAGCCTGGCTTGCATGTAGGCGGCCGTGAAGTCGAAAGCACTGCCGTTCAGCAGGTGAACGACGGTGCGGCCGGCGCGTTTCGGGGTCACCTTCTCGACCATCTGGTCCGCGCGGTCGCGGGCTGCGATGATGCCGGGCGCGCGGGCGGAGAACTCCTTGCCCAGTCCGGCCACGGTGATGGTCCAGTCCGCATCGTCCTGTGCGTACGTCGCTGTAATCGTATCCACTTCGGCACCCTCTCCTGTGAACTTCGATCACTTACATAGATGTTCAACGCCCGGGCTCATGACGCACTATGAAAATAACCCGAACGGCGCAGTCGGCGCTGCGTCATTTGTCTCATTGGGGTGCTCAGACGGCAGATTTATCTAGTCGTGGGCAACTTCTGGGTGGATTCGGCCGCCGCTTGCCGGTTGGCGAGCCCGTCCCAGATGAGGTTCATGGTGTACTGGGTCGCCAACTCGGGCGTGATGTCGTCGTGGCGTTCACACCACACCGCGATCCGCTCGCAGGCGCCGACCAGCATCTCCGCGGCGGCTTCGGCCTCCCGCTGCGCGCCGATGGGGAGATAGGCCTGCAGCAGCTTCGCGTTGAGCGCGGTCTGCTGCTCGCGGATCGCCTCCACTTCCTCGGAAGCCGAACTGCCGATGAAGGCCATCTCTTGACGCAGCAGCGACCAGGCTTCCTTGCGGCCATCGATGAACCGGAAGAAGGCGAGCAGCCCGCGTTCGAGGGCTTCTTTGCCGGAGGTCGCGCCGACCGTGGCTTGCTCGGTTACCAGTCGCAGCTCGTTTCGGGCGTCGCGGATCGCCGCGAGCAGCAGGCCCTCTTTGGAGTTGAAGTACTCGTAGAGCATCGGCTTGGACACGCCGACCCGCTCCGCGATCTCATCCATTGAAGTCGCGACATAGCCGCGTTGGGCGAAGACTTGCACCGCGACGTCGAGCATCTGCCGTTCACGCTGTGCGCGCGGCATGCGCTTACGTCGTGGGCCTCGCTCGTTCGGGGAGTTGTTGGTGACCGTCACATCCGTAACTCTACCGGAAGTAACCTACTCATAGTAAGGTAGGCGTTTCGAGGGGCCAGTGGAACCACGGATTGGGAGTCAATGAGTAGCAGCACCGAGCAGGCGGCCGTCGTGATCGTTGGCACCGGGTTCTCCGGGCTGGGTATGGCCATTCAGTTGCTCAATGCGGGCCGCGACGACTTCGTGATCCTCGAGAAGGCTGACGAGGTCGGCGGCACGTGGCGGGACAACTCCTACCCCGGCTGCGCCTGCGACATCCAGTCCCACATGTATTCCTTCTCCTACGAGCAGAACCCGGATTGGACCAGGGCCTTCTCCGGGCAGCCCGAGATCTTCGAATACCTCAGGGGCGTCGCCGACAAGTACGACCTCCGTTCCCACATCCGGTTCGGCGTCGAGATGGCCAGTGCGGCCTGGGACGAGGAACAGCGCACCTGGACGGTGATCGGCACGAGGGGAGAGACCTTCGTCGGCCAGTTCCTCGTCTCCGGAGTCGGCGCCCTGCACATCCCGAACGTCCCGAAGCTCAACGGCATCGAGCACTTCCAGGGCGAGGCGTTCCACTCTGCCTACTGGAACCACGACTACGACCTGCACGGCAAGAAGGTCGCCGTGGTCGGCACCGGGGCGAGCTCGATCCAGTTCGTCCCGCAGATCGCCCCGGAGGTCGCGGAGCTGACGCTGTTCCAGCGGACGCCGCCGTGGGTGATGCCGAAGCCGGACCACAGCGTGCCGCGCTGGGTGCGGTCGGTGTTTCGCAAGGCGCCTGCCACGCAGCGCGTCGCGAGGAACCTGCTGTACTGGTTCCTCGAGTCGCGGGCGGTCGGCTTCAACGGCCATCCCGCGCTGCTCAAGGCCGGTGAGAAGATCTGCAAACGGCAGATCAACAAGGCGATCAAGGACCCCGAGCTGCGGGCCAAGCTGACGCCCGACTACACCATGGGCTGCAAGCGCGTGCTGCAGGCCAATGACTACTACCCGGCGATCGCTCGGCACAACGTCGACGTCGTCACCGATGGGGTCGCCGAAGTGCGCGAGCACAGCATCGTCGATACCTCGGGTGTTGAGCACGAGGTCGACGCGGTCATCTATGGCACCGGCTTCCATGTGACCGACGCGTTCGACTACCTCTCCATCGTCGGCGAGGGTGGGCGTGACCTGTCCACCGAGTGGTCGACGGAGGGCATGCAGACTCACCGGGGCATCACCGTCGAGGGATTCCCGAACCTGTTCTTCCTGCTCGGGCCCAATACCGGGCTGGGCCACATGTCGGTGGTGTTCATGATCGAGTCGCAGGCGCGCTACGTGATCGACGCGATCGCGCTGGTGGAGCAGCGGGGAGCGGAGGCGCTGCGGGTGCGGCCTGAGGCGCAGCAGAAGTTCCAGACCAGGATTCAGCGAAAGCTGGACAACGGGATCTGGAGCACCGGCGGCTGCACCAGCTGGTATCTCGACGCGAAGGGCGTCAACCGCACCATCTGGCCGGGCTTCACCTGGAAGTACTGGCTCGAGACGCGCAAGCTCAACGCCACCGAGTACGAGCTGGTCGGGCGTAGGTAGCCGGCAGGCGGCCTGCTCAGCGGGTAGGCGGCCAGCTACGCGCGGCCTCGACCCCGTGCGAGTTCGGCGTCGTCCCGGCGAGCTCACGGAGCCGAGCCAGCAGCTCGTTGGCGGAGAGGCCGCACAGTTCCGCCATCCGTTCGACGGCGGCCATGTTCAAGACGATGTCGCGCGTGGCCGCTGGCCCTTCCGCTTGCAGGCGATCTTCTGCCCATCGGCGCAAGGGCAGGAGCTCCTGGTTGGTCGATCCGGCGATCTTGTCCAGGTTGATCTGGACCTCGCCGCTGGCGCCAGCGAAGACTCGTTTGTCGACCCGCGCGAGGACTTCGTGGGGCTGCTCGCCCATCGCCAGGCAGATCTCGGCGAGCCGGACGACGGAACACTGCCTGGTACCGAGCTCGTAGGTGGCCAGCGTCTGCAGCGAGATTTCGCTCTGCAGGCTTTGGTTGAGCTCCTTGCGGGTCAAGCCACGCCGCTTGCGTAGCTTTCGCAGCTCATCTCCGAGCGCCAGCTGGTAATGCTCGCTGTAGAAGTACACAGTTGTTCCCTCGACTCGGCCTCGCGCGCGCGCCGCGGGCGGCACGCGCGCGAGGCGCCTACCTACGGGCCTCACAGAGAGAAAGTCACTGAGCGGTTGATTCTGACGCGAAACCGGCCAGAAATTCCCCCAAAGGTTGTAGTAACGCCGGCTCAGGCCCACTCAGGCCGGAGACGGCTTCCCGGGCCCGGCCGCCAGCCGGACTTGGTTACGGCCCCGCTCCTTTGCTTCGTAGACCGCCGCGTCCGCGGCGTGCAGCAGGTCGTCGAGCGTGTCACCGTGCGTGGGGTAGACGGCGACACCGACCGACGTCGTGCGGTCGCTGATGGTGGTCGGTGCGCCGTGCTTGCCCGTCGTGTCGGTGTGCAGGCCCGCGACAGCGGTGCGAATGCGGTCCGCGGCGTGCTCGGCCGCGACGACGTCGGTATCCGGCAAGAGCAGGATGAACTCTTCACCGCCGAAACGTCCGACCACATCCGTTGGTCTGGTCGCCTTTCTGAGCATATGAGCCACGGCGCGCAGCATGTCGTCGCCTGCCGGATGCCCGTAGGTGTCGTTGATCCATTTAAAATAATCGAGGTCCAACATGATGAGAGCGATGTGCTGTGCCGACCTGCTGGCCCGCTGAAACGCTCGCTCCGCCGACTCGGTCCACCCTCGCATGTTGAGCACACCGGTCTTCGGATCGGTGTCGGCCTCTTCCTGTAACTGACTGATTTCGGCCAGTCTATTACCGAGAACGCCGACAAGCACAAGAATGGACAAAGCGGGGGGAATGTAGAGCAGCAGGACCGCGGTAACGATTCCCATTCCGACGGTAGCCGCTTCGAGTAAGTTGTCGGTCTTGCTACCAAGGACATTTTTAAGGGTTCGGTGCTCGATGCCGCCCAAGGCGAGTACGCCACCGATCGCGGCGGCCTGCAATCCGGCGTAGACCAGTCCGGCGGCGGCCAGTGCGCCGAAACTGGCAACGGGATCACGAGTGGCGATGGTGGTCAGCCGGTCCGGGTCCAGCAGGCTGAACAACCGCTGCGCGAGCAACGCCGACGTGGCGAGCGTCATCGTGGTGAACAGGAAGCGGTGGGGTGGCCTGCGGGAGTTGATCCACCGCTGCCCCCTGACCAACGCGAGCAGCAGCAAGGCCAGTTCGATGGGCAACAGCAGCGCGGCCGGGAAGATCCACATCCCCGTCAGATCGATGTGCACCGCGGCGAGCCGGCTCCTGCGCCGCGCTTCCTGCTGCCGGGTGAGTTGAATGTGCGCCGTCGCGCAACCGGCCAGCGCGATGAATCGCAGCCAGTCCATGTCCGAGATGTCACGCGACGTGACGATGCCGAAGCCGAGGCAGACGGCGGCGACGAGTTCGCACGTGAGTTGAAAGGCGATGACCCGCGGCGGCCTGGTCCATAGTTCCCAGCGTCTCGGATCGGCACGGCGAGCCAGCGCCCGCAATCCGGGTCGGCCACCGTTGGTAACGGAGGGTGACTTTTCGACCTCGGACGGTAGCATTGTGGACGAATTGTCGCCATCGACTACGCTTTCGGCCTTATTCGGGGGCGTGAACGTCACCTGCTCACGTCCTCTCTGTGGCAATCGGCTTACATTGATAGTCGACAGCAGTCAGTTTTGTGGACCCCCGCTCCACAATGGTAATGCCGTCGGAGGTACGACAGTGCTTGCCAAGGTTTGCTCTTGAAGGTCGGAGGTGATCGTCAGTGATGGACCGCGAGTACTGAGAGTTATGTCCGCGACCGTCTTCCGTTGGCGATGGAGGTGATTTTCGATGCTAGACCGCGAGTACTGAGCACTCCCTTCTTTCACTCACGCTCACGCCCCGGTGTCGGCGTAATGCAGCCGGTGCCACGTGAGCCAGATCGGGATCGCCAGCCCGACCCCGAGCACGCCCGCGATCGCCACGGCATTCGTGCTGGAACCGATCCACTCGGCCGCCGCGCCGCCCGCCGCGACGCCAACGCCCTGCGCGACGCGAAGTACGGTGCGATACACGCCTCCGGCCGCACCGCGCAGGTCGTTGGACACCCATGCGGTGAAGGTCGCGCCGACGGTAAGGATGTAGGCGCCGGTCGCTC
The DNA here is from genome assembly GCA_009379975.1 of Actinophytocola sp. GTDB lineage: Bacteria > Actinomycetota > Actinomycetes > Mycobacteriales > Pseudonocardiaceae > WHSS01. Next base: position 1,162 of record WHSS01000053.1, on the reverse strand, counting down.
CGGACAGCGCGAGCAGTACCAGGGCAAGCGGAAGGGACGGCTGCAGGCCGAACCCGATGAGCACGGCCGCCGACGTGACGGACAGCGGCCCGATCAGGCGTAGCCGCGCTTCGGCAGGTAGATAGTGCGACAGCACGAAGGCCCCAATGATGAAGCCGAGAGGATCGGCGGCAAGCAGCCATCCGACGGCGTGGTCGGGCGCGTCGAGCTGATGGGCCAGCGGAGCGGCGAGGCCCTCCGGTACGACGGTGAGCCCGACCAGCATCGCCATCGCCAGGAGCGCCCGCAGTCTGCGGTCGGACCACACCAGGCGCGCGCCGTCGAACCAGCCGTCCTCCGGGTTGCCCGCGCTCGGGCGCCAGTGAACGAGCCGGCGGACGATGGCGGCCGCCGCGAGGAAGGTCATCGCGTCGATGGCCAATGCCCACCTGGTGCCGATCGCAGCGACCAGCAGGCCGCCCACCGCGAGCCCTAGCAGCATCATGGTGTTCATCGTGATGCCGCGCAGATCCTGGCTTCGCAGATAACTCGCGTCGTCGGTGAACACCTCGCGGGTCATCGCGTTCTGCGCCGCGTTCGCCGGTGCCGTGACGAGGGAGACCAGGAACACCAATCCGCAGAGCACCACCAGCGGCATGCCAGGGATGGTCATCAGCGCCACCAGGGCCGCTTGGGTCAGCGCACAGCCGGCGAGCAGGGAGCGCCGAGGGTGGCGGTCGGCCAGTTGGGCCAGTCCGAGGCCGCCTGCCAGCGCGGGCAGGAAGGTCATGGCGTAGACCAGTGCCGCCCACAGCGCGGAGCCGGTGCGATCGAAGACCATGATCGCCAGCGCGACCTTGGCCAGCTGGTCACCGGCTACGGACAGTGCTTCCGCCAGCCACAGGCCCCGGAACTCGGTATTTCCGAGGACATCTGTGACGCGCGGGATCGTTCGGGTATGCCTGTTTCGCACCGTAACCCTTCCCCCGCGCAGCTCAATTGCCACTCATCGTACTAGTTCAGTGACGGACCGTCAGGGTGGTGTTCGCGCGTGATCGGTGCGGCGGTACTCACCGACCGATCACCCCTCACTCGTTCGGCGCAGTGGAGGGACCGCTTATCGACAGTTCACCCAACCGTGAGCGCCGCAGGGAACACACTGAGTGATATGGCCGAGCAGCCG
>WHSS01000225.1 GCA_009379975.1 Actinophytocola sp. | reverse complement strand
CTGAACGAGGTGAAAGACGCTTTCAGTCCGTCGAGCGGACTGAAAGCGTCTTTCAGCGCGGCGCCCAGTCGGTCAGACTCGGTGGATGGATGCCTTGTCGTTCGAACCGTTGACGCCGACGGCCTACCTTGATCGCGCCGCTGCCGCACACGGGGACCGAACCGCCGTAGTGGACGGCCACCAGCGCTGGACCTATACGGAGCTGCGTAATCGCTGCCGACGCCTGGCCGGTGCCCTCGCTCCGCTCGCGAACGGACGTCCGGTCGCGGTGTTGGCACCGAACACGCACGTGCTGCTGGAAGCTCACTTCGGCGTGCCGTGGGCAGGGGTTCCGCTGGTTGCCGTGAACACACGTCTTGCCGCGCCGGAGATCGCCTACATCCTGGCGCACTCCGAGGCATCGGTGCTCGTAGTCGATCCGGTGTTCGACGACGTTGTCGGCAACGCACTGTCCCAAATGGACGCGCCGCCTGCGGTGATCCGCGCGGGCGAACAGTACGAGGGACTGCTGGCACGGTCCCGCCCGCAGGCCACGAACGTCACCGATGAACGGTCGTTGCTGTCGATCAACTACACGTCGGGCACCACGGGCAAACCCAAAGGGGTGATGTATCACCACCGGGGCGCTTACCTGCAGGCCCTGGCGATGGCATGCCACACCGGTCTCTCGCCGTCGGCGGTGCACCTGTGGACGCTGCCGATGTTTCACTGCAATGGCTGGTGCTTTCCGTGGGCGGTCACCGCGGCCGCGGCCACCCATGTGTGCCTGCCCAAGGTCGAGCCCGCCGACGTGTGGCGGCTGATTCACGAAGAAGGGGTGACGCACCTCAATGGTGCGCCTACCGTCCTGTCGATGCTGGCCTACGCCGCCGAAACCAAGCCGGTGACCACCACGGTGCGGGTCGCCACCGGAGGGGCGCCGCCCAGCCCGGCGATCCTGCGGCGGATGCACGAACTCGGCTTCGAAGTCACTCACCTCTACGGGCTGACCGAGACGTTCGGTCCCGCCATGATCTGCGACTGGCGTCCCGAGTGGAACAGCCTCGACGGCGACACACAGGCGCGGCTGAAGGCGCGTCAGGGCGTCGGCAACATGATCTCGTGCCAGGCGCGCGTAGTCGCGCCGGACGGCTCAGACGTGCCCGCGGACGGGGACTCGGTCGGCGAGATCGCCCTGCGGGGCAACAACGTGATGCTCGGCTACCTCAAGGATGAGCAAGCCACCCAGCACGCGGCGCCCGACGGCTGGTTCCGCACCGGAGACCTCGGCGTCGTCCATCCCGACGGCTACATCGAGCTACGGGACCGCAGCAAGGACGTGATCATCTCGGGCGGCGAGAACATCGCCTCGGTCGAGGTCGAGCAGGCGATCGCGGAACATCCCGCGGTGCTCGAAGCCGCCGTCATCGCCGTTCCCGACGAGCATTGGGGCGAGGTCCCCGCCGCCTACGTGACACTGCACCAGGACGCCTCGGCCACCGAAGGTGAACTGATCGAGTTCGTCCGCGGGCGGCTCGCCCGATTCAAGGTCCCCAAGAAAGTGATCTTCGGTGCGTTGCCGAAGACCTCCACCGGAAAGATCCAGAAGTACGTGCTGCGCGAGGCGGCCTGGGCAGGTGCGGAACGACGCATCCAGTGATGCGATCCCTTGCGCGGTTGCGGCAAGCGGGCACGTCGCTTCGGGTTACCTGAAACGCTGGCCGACGATCCTCAGGCGACCACGCGCTGAAAGACGCCTGGCTCAGGTGTCGATGCCACGCAGCATGAGGCCGAGACCCAGTTCGAATTGGGCCTCAGCGTCCGCCTGCCCGCAAAAGATCTCGGCGACCTCGGCCAGGTCCGGCGGGATGCCAGCACGCAGCAATTCGGCCACCGTCCTCGCCTGGCAAGTTTCTTGGCCGGCGCCCCAAGCCACGTCGTTGAGCGCGGTTCCCAGTGCGTATGACGTGATGGTCCGCAGCCATGCGTAGGCGCGGTCCTCCGGCACGCCGTTACCGCTGGCCGCGGCGATCTGGGTTCGAATGCATCGCAGCGAAGCCGCCGGCATGCTGACGTGGCTGGTGATCAAGGTTGCCGCGTTCGCGTGACGGTAGACCATGTCGCGCAGTGCTCGCGCGAAGGACCGGTAGCCGTCTCGCCAGTCGGCCTGTGCCGGGGCGCCGTGCTCGACTTCAAGCCATAGCTCCTCGACCACGCCGTCCAATAGGTCATCTTTGTTGGCGACGTACTTGTACAGCGACATCGCCTTGACGTTCAGCTCCGCGCCGAGTTTGTGCATGCTCAGCCCGGCCAGCCCATGGGTGTCGATGTAGCGGAGCGCCGCGTGGACGATCCGGTCCCGGGTGAGCGGGGCGCGCTGCTCGGCCTTCGGTTCGGTTGCCACCACCATGCTTGGCATGGCTTACACCATAAGCCTTACCGTCAAAGTGAGCTTATACCGTAAGCCAGCGCCGCATCCTCCGCGTCAAACTCGCGATGAAGGAGCGCGAGCGACATGCGAGAAGAACAGCATCAAGCGGGCGTCCACGGGGATGCCGTGATCGAACTGTCCGGCCTCGGGAAGCGCTACGGGCACGGCAAGCACACGCTCACCGCGGTGAAGCCGACGACACTCTCGGTGCCGCGAGGACAGGTGATCGGGCTGCTCGGCCCGAACGGGGCCGGCAAGACCACCATCATCAAGATGATCGGCGGCCTGATCACCCCGACCTGGGGCTCGGTCAAGCTCGGCGGCTACGACGTGGCGCGACAGCGCAGCCATGCGGTCCGGCAGATCGGTGCGGTCCTGGAGGGCTCCCGCAATGTGTATTGGCCCATGTCGGCCTGGGAGAACCTGCTGTACTTCGGTCAACTCAAGGGCTTACGCGGCGCCGAGATCAACCACGCGCGAAGTGGCTGCTCACCGAGTTAGGCCTGTGGGAGCGGCGCCGCCAACCGGTCGGATCGTTCTCCCGTGGCATGCAGCAGAAGGTCGCCGTCGCGGCGGCATTGATCACGGACCCGCCGGTCATCCTGCTCGACGAACCCACCCTCGGCCTCGATGTGGCGGCCGCCCGCACCGTCAAGGACTGGATCACCCGCCTGGCGCGGGACGAAGGCAAGGCCGTCGTGCTGACCACTCACCAACTGGAGACGGCCCGGGAGTTGTCCGACCGGATCGCGGTGATCACGGAAGGTGAGATCATCGCCGATCTGCCCACCGGGCGGTTGCTGGACCGCTACGCGGAGAACCGCTACACCGTCACGGTGGCGGGACCGCTCGGCGGCCTCGAAGGCGCCGTCTCCGAAGGTTCGCATGTGGACACACGAGGCGACAGCACCAGCATCACCTTGCCCGGCGACAACCCGGACGATCTCTACAAGCTTCTCGCGCACGTGCAGTGGCACGAAGCGCGCCTGCTCTCCGTCGACCAGGCGCGGCCCGGCCTGGAGGAGGTTTTCCTCCGCTTGATCAACGACGGTGCGGGCTCCAGCGACGGCGCGCCGGACGCGAAGGAGCCCGCGGCATGACAACGCTCTCCCTTACCCCCGTCAGTGATCCTCGTTCGTGGCTCGGCTGATCAGGCTCGGCTGATCAGGAACGGAAGCGACAGGCTCAGGTTTCCGCGGGTAAGCACCGCAACCTGCACCAGGAGCGACTCGACACGTCTCGCGATGCGCTCGACCAGGCCGAAGAACTGATCCGAGCCGACGACGGCATCCGGATCGACCTGCCGGACACCCTCGTGCCACCGGGGCGGATCGTCCTGCGGCTCACAGAGCTGGTGCTTCGCTCCGGCCCGGCAGGCTCCTGGGAGGTCCGTTGACCGGAGCGGATCGCACTGACCGGCGCGAACGGCTCCGGCAAGAGCACGCTCCTGCACACGATCGCCTGCCTCCTGCCTGCCGTCACCGGAACCGTCCAGACCTCGGTGCCCTGGCGTTTACTGCCGCAGCGGCTGGACGTGCTCGACGACGCGTTATCGGTGGTCGACAACGTCGCGGTGTTCGGACCGGAGAGCGACAACAACGTTCGCCGGGCGCGGCTGGCGCGGTTCTTGTTCCGCGGGCGGGAGGCGGACCAAGAGGTCGGCACGCTGTCGGGCGGCGAGCGGTTCCGAGCCACGCTCGCCGCGCTGCTGCTGGCCGAGCCGCCCCCGCAGTTGCTGATGCTCGATGAGCCGACGAACAACCTCGATCTCGCCAGCGTGGACCAGTTGGCCGGGGCTCTGGAGTCCTACTCGGGAGCGCTGATCGTGGCCAGTCACGACCTGCCGTTCCTGCGACGTATCGGTACCACCCGCTGGCTGACCCTTGACGGCAGCGGACTGCACGAGAAGGAGCCCGGCTGAGCGGTACGGAACCGCCCGCACCAAGATAGTCGGCGTGGCCCGTCATGATGAAGGTAAGCGCTCCCGGCGCCCGGATCCGGCCGATGCGGAAACCGGCCCGATCCCCCGCGTCGCGCCCTCCCGGCGGCACGGTCATCGCAGGCCGGCACCACCGGCACCACCGGCACCACCGGCATCCACTGCCGGCGTCGGCCACTCCCACGCCCACGCTCACACCCCCGCACCACCGGCATCGCCGCGACTGCGCAGGATGCTCATCGCCCTGCTGGCACCGTTCCTGTTCGTCACGCTGGCGGGCGTGGTGCTGCTCTACCCCACCGGTGAGCTACCGACCAGCACGGTCGATTCCGGCATGCCGGTCAACGGCACGGTCACCGCGGCCGCCCTCGGCGGATGCGCCTCCCCCGGCGAGATCGATGTCGAGACCGGCGAGGACACCGGCGACAAGAAGCCCAAACAGCAGTGCCTCGTCCTCGACATCGAGCTCACCGACGGCCCAGCGGCGGGCACGAGCATCCGCAAGACCGAACCCGTGCAGGCGACGACGCCACGGTTCGCCGCGGGCGACGAGATCGTGCTGGCTTTCGGCGGCGGCGAGAGCAGTAACCCCGACTCCTACCTGATCAAGGACTTCCAGCGCGGCATGCCCCTGTTGCTGCTGGCCGGCTTGTTCGCGGTGGCGGTGCTGCTGCTGGGCCGCTGGCAGGGCGCCCGCGCGCTGGCCGGGCTCCTGCTGAGCTTCGCCGTGCTCGTGCTGTTCATCCTCCCCGCGATCCTCAGCGGCGAGAATCCGCTGCTGGTGGGCATCCTCGGCGCCGGACTGATCATGTTCGCGACCCTCTATCTGACCCACGGGTTCTCCGCACGGACCTCGGTCGCGGTGCTCGGCACCATGATCAGCCTGGTGCTCATCGGCGTGATCTCGATGGTGTTCTCCGGCTTGACCCGGCTGACCGGGCTCGACGAGCAGACCTCGTATCTGATCGTCTCGCTCGGGCACGCCATCGACGCGCGCGGCCTGTTGCTCGCCGGTGTCGTCATCGGCGCGCTCGGCGTGCTCGACGACGTCACGGTGACCCAGGCCAGCGCGGTGTGGGAACTGCGCAAGGCGAACCCGTTGCTCGACTGGCGTGAGCTCTACGCCGCGGCGTTGCGGATCGGCCGGGATCACGTCGCTTCGGCGGTCAACACGCTGGTTCTCGCCTACGCCGGTGCCGCGCTGCCGGTTTTGCTCTATTCGTCGATATCCGGGGTCGGATTCGGCTCGATCGTCGGCTCACAGGACATCGCCCAGGAAATCCTGCGCACCCTGGCGGGCAGCATCGGAATCGTCGCCGCCGTGCCGGTGACCACGGTGCTCGCCGCGCTGATCGTCTCCCGGGAACGGATCGACGAGCACGTATAACGGGCTACGTCGGCGTCATGGCGAGGACCACATTCTGATACGTACTTGTCTACCTGGGAAGTTGTGGTGCTGGACGGTTGCCGGGCGGCCCGACCGCCGAGCCGCCCGGATCAGGACCGGATCAGGATTGGACAAGCATGAGCCAGCGCAGCCCTTACCGCCCACGAAGGGAGCGGCTCAGCGACGTCACCGTGAAGATGATCGTGACGAGGCCGATCGACACCACCGACGCCACCATCTACACCTCGGCGAAGGCCATCGAGAACACCTCCGCCGCGCTCGGCGCGCTACCCAGCCTCGCCCGCACCCTCGAGCAACTGCGACCGGGCGGTGTGCTGCTCGAGGAAGTGGTCAAGATGAAGCGCACCCTTGACCGCATCGACCGGATCGGCGAATTCGTCGCAGAAGAGCTGCCGGAGACCCAGAAGCAGCTGGAAACGCTGAGCACGCAGCTGAACGACTCCGTCAACCGGATCGGCGACCTCGGCCGTGCGCTGGGCCGTGGCCGCAAGGACGACGTCGTCGCGTAGGGCCTGGCGGGTTCACTCCAGCGAGGCGACGAACTTGCTGACGGCCTGCAACGGGTAGCGCTGCGCGAGCTTGCCGCTGGGCGCCGCGGCGGCCAGCCGGTGCAGCGGCCGGGCCTCGGCCGAGTCGCCTTTCGCCTCCGAACGCAGCTGCGCCACCAGGAGCTCGGAGAACACCATCCCGTTGGCCGCCGTGTTGTTGACCAGCGCGTTCGCCAGTTTGCGCAGCGCGAGAATGTCCAACTCCCTGCCGCGAGTGCCTGCGTAGATCGCGAGGTCGATCTTGACCCCGGTCCCGCGCGCGGGACTGACCATCAGCGCGACCGTCCGCGCGCCCCGCACCTCGGTGATCAGCACGTCGATGCGTTCCACCGCGACCAGGTCGATGCGACGCACTCCCCAGGTCCGCACCACAAGCTGGCTGCCCTCCAGCCATATCCTGCGCCGGGTGTTGTGCAGCAGCAGGTAGAGCAGCGGCACGCCGACGAGGGCCGCGGCGATCAGCCCGCCCTCCTGGCCGGTGAACAGTCCGACGATGCCACCGACGGCCGCCGCGAGCAGCGATATCGCGATGAGACCGCCCACCAGGCGCTTGCGGCGGATCGTCGGGTCGTCACCGTGCAACGCGATCCGATCGCCCGCGGGCTGCGGCTCGGCTGCCCGGTTCTCCGGTTCGCTCATGCGATCGCCTCGCTGACGCGAGACAGTGCTCGATTCCTGTGGCGCATGGTGTCCATGATTCGCTCGCAAGCTTCGCTCATGCGATCGCCTCGCTGACGCGAGACAGTGCTCGATTCCTGTGGCGCATGGTG
>WHSS01000294.1 GCA_009379975.1 Actinophytocola sp. | reverse complement strand
GGAGGTCGTGCCCGACCACGTGCACTTGTTCGTGCGGGTGCGCCCGGCCGATATGCCGGCCGAGGTCGTGCGGAAGTTCAATGGCCGCACCGCTCGGGTGCGGCGCCAAGAGTTTCGGTGGCTGGCCAAGTCGAAGGTGTTGTGGTCGAAGTCGTATTTCGGGGCGTCGGTCGGGTACGTGTCGGAGGCGACGGTGCGCCGGTACAACGAGCACCAGTGGGACGCGGTCGCGTGAGACGTTCCTACAAGTTCCGGATGCGCCCGACCTCGCGCCAGCACGTGGCGTTGGCGCGGTGTGTGGACTCGCATCGGGAGTTGTACAACGCGGCGCTGCAGGAGCGCCGCGACGCGTGGCGCGCCAAGGGGACTCGGATCTTCTACAGGGATCAGTCGGCCCAGCTCACGCAGATCCGGGCGGTCCGTCCGGATGTCGGGGTGTGGTCGTTCTCCAGCCAGCAGGCCACGCTGCGCCGGTTGAACAAGGCGTTCGATGGCTTCTTCCGCCGGGTGAACACCGGTCAGATACCGGGGTATCCGCGGTTCAAGGGCGCGAATCGGTTCGACAGTGTGCAGTGGCCCAAAGACGGCGACGGATGCCGCTGGCACCCCGACACGAAGCGCGTGTACTTGCAGGCGATCGGGCAGGTGAAGGTCGCCGCCCACCGGCAGGTCGAAGGAACCGTGAAGACGATCCAGGTGAAACGGGAGGGCAGGCACTGGTACCTGATCCTGTCGTGTGACGACGTGCCGCCGAATCCGCTGCCCGCCACCGGGAAACAGGCCGGTGTGGATGTCGGGATCGCCAGTTTCGCCACCACGTCCGATGGTGAGCACGTCGACAATCCTCGCTGGGCGCGGACCGGTGCGGCGGAACTGGCTGCCGCGCAACGGAACCTCGCACGGAAGAAGCGTGGTTCGAACAACCGGAAACGAGCGCGGGAGACGGTGGCGGCGCGGCATCGCAAAGTCGCGAATCAGCGGCGCGACTTCCAGCACAAGCTTGCGCTCGACCTGGTGCGGTCCTACGAGCTGATCGCGGTCGAAGACCTGGAAATCCGCAACATGCTGGGCCGGGCGAAACCTGTTGAAGACCCAAACAATCCGGGGCAGTACCTCGCCAACGGCGGGGCCGCGAAGACCGGGCTGAATCTCAGTATCAGTGACGCCGCCTGGGGACGGTTCGTATCGATCCTGCGTGCCAAAGCGGAAGACGCTGGACGCGTGGTGATCGACGTGGACCCCAGGCACACCTCCGACCGCTGCGAGCACTGTGGGCACGCAGCCAAACAGAACCGCGTCACCCAGGCGCTGTTCGTCTGTGGGTCGTGCGGATACGCCGCCCACGCCGACGAACACGCCGCACGCAACATCCTCCGGGCCGGACTGGCCCGTCACGCCGCGGCGGCGTGAAAAGAAGCTGGCGGCTCCAGCCGTCAGAGATGTCACCGAGCTTCTCCGTTCATCCTATCCTCGGGTCACGCGCAGCACATGCGGGTAGCCGGACGGGTCGATCCGGGCGTCCACGAGGCAAGGTCCCGGTTCCGCCGCGGTCAGGGCCGCACGCAGGCTTTCCGCGTCGTTCACCGTCGTGCCGGGCACACCCATCCCGCGCGCCATGGCCGCGAAGTCCATCGTGCCGTAGCCGACCGCCGAGTCGCCGCCCTGGTCCTGCTGCTGCTTCAGCCGGATCAGCGTCAGCGCCTCGTCGTTCAGCACAACGACGGTGACGTCGAGACGCAGACGTGCCAGCGTCTCCAACTCGGCAAGCACCATGCCGAGGCCGCCGTCGCCGACGAAACACACCACCCGCCGCCCGGGGCGTGCCAGCGCCGCACCGATGGCCGCGGGAAGGGCGAACCCCATGGTCGCGAGCCCATTGGAGATGAGCACCGAATCCGCGTCGTCGGTCACCCAGAGCGGCATCACGACGAGCATGTGCGCCCCCGCGTCGACCGTGAGCAGGGCGTCGCCCCGTGCCTGGCGGGTCACGCGGACCACCTCATGCGGGCTGAGGCCTTGTGCCGGGTACTCGAGCGCTGCCACGTCACGTTCGCGTGCCTCACGTCCGGCGTGCGGCGGCCATTCGGAGTGACAGCTTCCAACCAGGTCCTTGAGGTGGTCCTCGTAGGGACCGACGAGCAGCTCAGGTTCGCCGAAGTACGCGGTATCGATCGGATGACTGTGCAGCATCACCATCGGCGCCCGGTAAGACCACGGGCCGGGCGTCGGTTCGACGGGGTCGAGCCCGAGGGCGATGATGAGGTCCGCTTGCTCGAGCAGCGGACGCTCGATGGCCGCACCGGTGAAGAGGCCGGCGTAGTTCGGCCACGACTCCGGGATCGTGCCCTTGGCCTCGTAGGTCACCAGGATCGGGCAACTCAGGGACTCGAGCGAGTCGCGGACCCCGGCGGCGTGACGGGCCGCGTCGAGGCCGACGATCACGACGGGCCGGCGGGCCGCGGCGCACAACCGCCGGACCCGCTCGAGCACGGCGTCATCGGCCACCACGGGCGTCGGCACGTCAGGGACCTCATCACCTGGCACGGTGGGGTCGAAAGCCAGGTGCACGGCACCGGCCGGCGCCGTCATGGCCAGTCTCGCCGCGGCGTTGACCACTGCCTCTGGATCACGGATGCCCAGCGTGCCGCTCCATTTGGTCACTGGCGCCGCCACACCGACCTGGTCCAGGCGTTGGTGCGCGACCCGGCGGCCTTGCGCGTGCGACACGGTGTCGCTGATGAGTACCAGCGGGAACCGATCTAGGGTGGCTTGCGCGAGGCCGTTGACGGCGCTGGTCAGTCCCGGTCCTCGGGTCACCACGGCCACCCCGGGTGTCCCGGTCAGCCTGCCGTAGCCGGCGGCCATCATGCACGCCGCGTTCTCACCGTGGGTGAGGACGAAGTCGATGGCGACCTCTTCGGCGCTGCCGATCATGTCCAGGTTCGGCCCCCCGCCGGGCATGCCGAAGATCTTCCCCACGCTCGCGGCCTGGAGCCCCCGCACCAGCGAGCGAGCCAGATCGCGTGTCACAAGTAACATGCTACATGTCAGTACACTGGCAACGAAGCGCGTTGCCGGCAGGCGAAGGCCGGCCTGCGATCCGAATCGACTGTGCAGATGGGATGCCCGTGCCACTACCAACCGTCCGCGACGTCGACCACGCACGGTGGGTGTCGTTCAATCGCCCGGAGAAGCTCAACGCATTGACCCGTGACGACATCCGAGTCGCGACACAGGCCGTGGCAGAGCTACCGGACGCCGTACGCTGCGTGATCTTCACCGGCGCGGGCTCCCGTGCCTTCTCCGCCGGCGTGCACGTCGACATCTTCCACGACCTGTCAGCGGCCGAGGCACGCGCTTTCATCAGCGACCTGGGTGCCATGATCGCCGCTGCGCGTCGAGCGCCGGTCCCGACGCTGTGCGCCATCCACGGCTACTGCCTGGGCGGCGCGATGGAGCTGGCCATGGCGTGTGACCTGCGCGTCGCCGCGACGGATGCCGTGTTCGGGATGCCGGAGATCAAGGTGGGGATCCCCTCCGTCCTCGATGCCGCCCTGTTGCCGCAACACCTCGGCCTTGCCAAGGCGAAAGAGGTCCTGCTCACCGGCGACCTCTATGGCGTCGCCGAGTTCGAGCCGTTGGGTTTCGTGAACCAGGTGGTCGCACCGGACGACCTGCACAAGGCCACCGCCGACCTCGCCCGCCGGGTCAGCGGTCATTCACCGGTGGCGCTCGCCGCGCAGAAGCGCCTGTTCGAGACGTGGCAGAACGTGGGGCTGCAGGCCTCCATCGACTCCAGCATCGGCGAGTTCGCCGAAGTGTTCGCGGATC
>WHSS01000210.1 GCA_009379975.1 Actinophytocola sp. | reverse complement strand
GGACGTGGTGGTCACGGAGCCACGCGACCGCATCTGCCGCACCGGGGATCGGCTCGTCCCCGACGTACAGCACGCCGTCGAGATCCAGCAATGCTCCTCGCACGGATTCATCACAGCGCAGATGCCCGAGCGTCGCAATCCTTCGTACTGCCGAGAGCCGGCTCAGCCGGACAGCCGTGCGCCCAGCAACGGTCCGCCCGGGCCCACCACCGTCACCGACCGGATCTCGGCGCGGGGCACCGACGTCGCACCGGTCACGAGGGCCTTTCCGGCGGGCGTCGGTCCCCACGTGGCCGCTCGCTGGGTGGTGCCGTCGGCCGCTGCGACCTCGAGCGTGAACGGGCCGGTCGTCGGGAGCGAGGACGCCTCGAGCACCAGTTCGGTGCCCCAGCCCTTCTCCACCAGCTCGGCCCGGCCCTCGGTGGCCGCATCGCCGACCGCCGCGAGCGCGACCGTCTTCGCAGCGCGCTCCGATGTCGGGTCCGCGGCGGGCCAGGCCAGCAACACTCCGGCCAGGGCCACCACGACCGCCGCGGCGGCAGCCAGCACGGTCGCGCGCCGTCGTGCCGTCCGGTGTCGGCGGACCTCGGACAGCAGCCGCGGCAGCACGTCCGGGGACGGACTGTCGTCGCGGTCCGGGACGGGTCCGGGCTGCCGGAGCAACCCGGGGAGCGGCGCGAACGACGCCAGCTCCTCCCGGCACGCCTCGCAACCGGCCATGTGCTCCTCGAGCCGCTGCCGGTCGTGCGCGTCGAGCCCGCCCAGGACGTAAGCCCCGAGCAGGTGCTTCAGCTCGTCGTGACCGTTCATCGCACGACCCCCATCTCCTCGAACACCGTGCGCAACGCACGGACCGCGTAGTAGCTCCGTGACTTCACCGTCCCTGGCGGGACCTCCAGCAAGGCCGCGGTCTCGTCGACCGTTCGCCCTTCGTAGTAGAGCGACCGCACGACAGCGCGGTGCTCCGGAGTCAGCCTGCCCAGTGCCTCCCCGACGACCCAACGCTCCAGGGTGGAATTGATCTCGTCCTCCGTAGGCAGCTTCTCGAGCCGTTCGTCGTCCACGGTGTGCGGCCGGCTCCGTCGCGCACGCCACTGGTCGGTGAGCACGTTGCGGGCCACGGTCATCAGGTATGCGCGCGGGTTGCCGTGTTCGGTGTCCAGCCGGTCCAGGTGTCGCCACGCCCGGAACAAGGTCTCCTGGACCACGTCCTCGGCCTGGGCGCGGTCGACGTACCTCAGCACGAAGGCGAACAGGACGTCGCCGTGCTCCTGGTAGAGCGCGGTCATCAGCTGCTCCTCGGGCGTCGGGCTCATCGGCGATCCTCTCGTCGACCTCGTGTACGACGACCGGTCCGGGTCGGTTCACCGGATGCGGTGAACCGTTGGGGGCGGGGGTCCGTACACGTACGAGGACAGCACACTCTCCCGAAGGGACCTCATCATGCGTAACCGTGTCGTCGCAGCAACCTGTTGCGGCCTCCTCTTCGTTCTCGGCGCGGGCACCTCCGCCTCGGCCGGCGCGGCATCGCGAGCCGGTGACTTCTCGGCCGATCTCCTGCCGCTGAACAAGGACACCACCGGAACGGTCGACCTGCACCAGACCGGCTCCAACCTCGAAGTCCACGTCTCCGTCGACGGCCTCGACGACGGCACCCACCTGGCCCACATCCACGGGATGCGGCAGGCCGAGGCGGAGTGTCCCGCGCTGAGCGCCGACGCGAACATGGACGGGCGGGTCGACTTCGCCGAGGGTTTGCCCGACTACGGTCCGGTGCAGCTCACCCTGAGCCGTGGTGAGGCGGGCACGATGCTGGATTACGTCCGAGCCTTCCGGCACCTCGACAGCGGCGACGGGATCGCCTCGCTCGGGTCGCTGGACCAGTACGCCATCGTGATCCACGGCGTCGACCTCGAGGGCGATGGCGTGGTGGACAACCCCGACGTCGACGGCAACGGGGCCGGAGAGCCTCCGGGCAACGAGATCTCGATGCCCGCGCTCTGCGGAGTGATCGAGTAGCCGGACCGGCAGCGCGGCACCGGACGCGCCTACGTGCTTGACTGAACCAGCACACTCGCACACGTGCAATGTGCGATGTTGGGAGGAATTGCGTGCTGGCAGCAGAGCGGCAGGTCCGCATTCTCGAAGAGGTCAAGCGCCGCGGCGGCGTCCGGGTGAGGGAGCTCGCCGAGCTCTTGCGGGTCTCGGACATGACGATCCGGCGCGACCTCGACGCGCTCGCCGGTCAGGGCAGGCTGGACAAGGTGCACGGCGGTGCGACCGTCAAGCGGTCACCGAGCACCGAGGAACCGGGGTTCGAGGCGAAGCAGCACCGGCAGACCGAGGAGAAGGAGGCGATCGCCGCTGCCGCCGCCGAGATGGTGCGGCCCGGCGCGGCGATCGGGCTCTCCGCGGGCACGACGACCTGGACCCTCGCGCGGCACCTCGGCGGCATCGCGGACCTGACCGTGGTGACCAACTCCGTGCGGATCGCCGACACCCTGCACACGATGGATTCCCTGGCTCCCAGCGTGATCCTCACCGGCGGGGTGCGTACGCCGTCCGACGCCCTAGTCGGCCCGGTGGCGGTGGCTTCGATGCGGCTGCTGCACCTCGATCTGGTCTTCGTCGGCGTGCACGGCATGGACCTCGGCGCCGGCCTGACCACACCCAACCTGCTCGAGGCGGACACCAACCGGGCGCTGGTCGCGGCAGGCAAGCGGCTGGTGGTCCTTGCCGATCACACCAAATGGGCCACGGTCGGCATCAGCACGATGGCCTACCTCGACCAGGTCGATGTCGTGGTGACCGACGACGGCCTGCCCGTGGAGGCACAGGAGGAGCTCCGGACAAGGGTCGGTCAGCTGGTCGTGGTGCCCACCGGGCACGCCTAGCGGGTTTTCGACTCTGTTCGTTTCTGTTCGTTTATGGTTAGATGAGGGAGCCTGGCGAGCCGCCGTGCGCCCCAGTCGCCAGTGCGGACCAGAGGAGCCATGACCCCGAACAAGACCGCCACTACCCTTGCCGACGGGCGGGAGCTGATCTACTTCGACCTGGGTGCCGATGCACGGCAGGTGGGGCACGACGCGCGGTCGCTGCCGCCGGTGAACACGACCTCACAGATGCGCTGGGACCCGTTGCTCGAAGAGTGGGTCATGATGGCGTCACACCGGCAGGAACGCACGTTCCTCCCTCCCACCGATGACTGTCCGCTGTGCCCCTCCGGAAACGGACGCCGGACGGAGGTCCCCGCGGACGACTACGACGTCGTGGTCTTCGAGAACCGCTTCCCGAGCCTCTCGACCGGCGCGGACCTGAACGGCGCCCACAGCAACCACTCCTTGGTCGAGGTCCGCCCGGCCGTCGGGCGCTGCGAGGTGGTCTGCTTCTCCAGTGACCACTCCCGGAGCTTCGCCGACCTGACTCCCGCCCACGCGCGGCTGGTGATCGACGTGTGGGCGGACCGCACGGTGGCGCTGTCCCGCGTCGATGGCGTCGAGCAGGTGTTCTGCTTCGAGAGCCGCGGCGAGGAGATCGGCGTGACGCTGTCCCACCCGCACGGGCAGATCTACGCCTACCCGTTCACGACGCCGCGGACGTCGCGCATGTTCCAGGCGGCCGCGAACCATCGCCGGCGTACGGGCGGGGACCTGCACACCGACGTGATCGATGCCGAACGCCGGGCCGGCATCCGTGTCGTCGCCGAGAACGAGCACTGGGTGGCGTTCGTACCAGCGGCGGCACGCTGGCCGGTGGAGGTCCATTTCTATCCCCGCCGCAGGGTGAAGTCCATCCCCGACCTCGACGGTGCGGAGCGCGACGCACTGGCGATGATCTACCTGGATCTGCTCGCGCGCCTCGACCGGCTGTACGACATGCCGTTGCCCTACATCGCGGCGTGGCACCAGGGGCCGGTCGAGGACCCTGACGACCTCGGTTACCTGCACCTGCAGCTCTTCTCGATACGGCGCGCCGCGGACAAGCTGAAGTACCTCGCCGGCTCCGAGTCGGGGATGGGTGCCTTCGTCACCGACGCCCTCCCGGAGCAGGTGGCCCGCCGCCTGCGCGAGGTCTGAGCAGTGCGCGAAGGAACGTGGTCCGCGCCCGGGCGGGTGAACATCATCGGCGAGCACACCGACTACAACGGGGGATTCGCCCTGCCCTTCTCGTGCAGCACGCGGAGAACGCCTCACCGACCCGGTGGCCGTGCGGCGGGTCCGGCACGTCGTGCGCGAGAACGCGAGGGTCCTCGATGCCGTCAAGCTGCTCCGCGAGCGCCGGGTGCGTGAGATCGGCCGGTTGCTCACCGCCTCGCACGCGTCGCTGCGCGACGACTACGAGGTCTCCGTCGCCGAGCTCGACGTAGCCGTTGACGCGGCTCTCGACGCAGGTGCGCTGGGCGCCCGTATGATCGGCGGCGGCTTCGGTGGGTCGGTGATCGCACTGGTCGAAAACGCCGACCGAAGTTCCGTCGAGGTCGCCGTGGCGGACGCGTTCCGGCAACGCGGGTTCACCGAGCCCGCGTTCCACGTCGGCCGGCCGTCACCTGGTGCGGGGAGGGACCGATGAGCGTCGGGGGTAATGAACACTTCCTGGCCCATGGCGAGTATCGCGCCGTCGTCACGGAGGTGGGCGGTGGCCTGCGGCTGCTCCAGCACGCCGGGCGCGACCTGGTCCTGACCTACCCCCTGGCACGCTGCGACCACGGCACGCGGGAACGCGCTGCACGGGCTGGTGGTCTGGGAGCGCTTCGACGCGCAGCGGCACGACGACACCGCGGTCACCCTGACGCACCGGCTGGTGCCGACGCCCGGCTACCCGTTCGAGATCGAGATCGGGGCGCGCTACGAGCTCGGCGAGGCGGGGCTCACGACCACGGTCACGGCTCGCAACCTCGGGCGCAGGGCCGCCCCGTGGGGCACCGGCCCGCATCCTTACCTTCTGGCCGGGGACGGCCGGGTGGACACGTGGACGTTGTCCCTCCCGGCGGGTCAGGTCCTCGACGTGACCCCGGACCGGCTCTTGCCCGAGTCGTTGCGGCCGGTGGGGGAGGACATGGACTTCCGAAGCCCGCGTGAGATCGGGCGGACGGAGATCGACCACGCGTTCACCGGACTCGTGCCCGACACCGACGGACTCGTGCGCGCCCGCCTGCACGCGGGGTCGCACGAGGGAGTGCAGTGCACCTGGGACCCGGCCGTCCTGCCCTGGGTGCAGGTGCACACCGCCGACCGCCCCGACCCTGACGAGAGCCGCCGAAGCCTGGCTCTCGAGCCCATGACGTGTCCGCCGGACGCGTTCAACTCCGGGACGGACCTCGTCATGCTGGCCGCGGGTGCGGAGCACACGGCCGCCTGGACCATCGGGACTCTCGAGGCCTGACGGGCTCGACCATGGCCTGCCACCGCGGGGTCGCAAAAAAAGTTCACGCGCCATGTCGAAGGGGCGTGCATGGCTCCGACGTCGCAGGCGAAAGAGGCGATCAGCCCTGACTACGAGGAGAAGCCATGCGCACCCTGATCACAACCGCCTTCGTCTCCCTGGACGGCGTCATCGAGGCTCCCGGCGGGGAGGAGGGCTACCGCAACACCGGTTGGACGTTCCAGGACATCGAGTTCTTGCCCGAGGCCTACGAACTCAAAGGCCGCGAACAGGATGAGGCCGCCGCGATGATGCTGGGCCGGGTCAGCTACCAGGCGTTCAGCCCGGTGTGGCCGACGATGACCGAGGAGTTCCCCGGGTACAACGCGATGCCCAAGTACGTCGTGTCTGCCACGCTGGGCGACGACGACCTCGTGGACAACTGGGGCGAGACGACCATCCTGCGTTCGTTGGACGAGGTGGCGGCACTGAAAAAGACCGAAGGCGGGCCGATCATCGTCCACGGCAGCGCCACATTGAACCGCAACCTGTCCGACGCGGGCCTGATCGACCGCTATCACCTGCTGGTGTTCCCGGTCCTGCTCGGCGCGGGCAAGCGGCTGTTCAGCGACGCCGACGTCGACAAGACCATGCTCAAGGTCCTGGAGAGCGAGACCTACCCCAACGGCGTCCAGAAGCTGGTCTACGACGTCGTCCACTGAGGCGGCTACCCGGTCCACTCGCGGGATCCGCCAGGCGGGCATACACGTCCCCGGATCGACCCAAGGGGCGGAACTGGTCGAGCAGCCGGACGAGGTCCGCGGCAGCCAGCCAGCGGTCGCCGGCCCACCGCATGGTTTCGACGGGCGAGTAGTTGTAGCGGTAGCCGCCGGCGCCCGCACCGAGTCGCTCCACGAGGTCCAGCGCTTCGAGGGCCGCGTCGTGCGCGGGCGGCAGGTACTCGAACGACAGGGCGCGCAGTGGGCGGGTGAGTCCTTTCAGGACATCGACCTCGAAACCCTCCACGTCGATCTTGCAGAATGCTGGCTCACCGTGCCGTGCGATGAGGTCGTCGAGCGTCGTCACCGCCACTTCGAAGGACGAATCCCACCGCACCCTGGCGAAGCTGGGGTCCGCGCCGACCGAGTCGATCCAGTCGGACGACATCGACGAGACCGTCGGCGTCGCGGTCGATATGCCCATCCGGGCGCGGCCGGGGCGGGCGCCGACGGCCAGCGGCACGATCGCCACAGCCGGGTCTCGCCCGAAGAGGAACCGCAGAACGCGCAAGCAGTCGGGTTGCGGTTCGACGGCGACCACCCGCGCGTCCAGCTTCCGCCATGCCCGCACCCGGCTCCCGACATGGGCGCCGATGTCGAAAGCGACATCCCCGGGGCCGAGGAACTCGCCGTAGAATCGCACCATCCGGCGGCGCCTGCCCGGCACCCCGTAGTACATGGCCAGCGAGCGGGCGATCCCCTTGGCGCGGCTGAGCACCTCACGACCGTACCGCCAGCGTTTAGGCTTCGGTTCATGTTCAGTGTCACGGTTCGCGATCACGTGATGGTCGCCCATAGTTTTCGCGGCGAGGTGTTCGGGCCCGCGCAGCAGCTGCACGGCGCGACCTTCCTGGTCGACGCCACGTTCCGGCGCGCCGAGCTCGACGCCGACAACATCGTCGTGGACATCGGTGCCGCCGCGCGCGAGTTGGCCGCCGTGCTGGAGCCCATCAACTACCGCAACCTCGACGACGCCCCGGCCTTCGCCGGCGTCAACACGACGACCGAGCACCTCGCGAAGGTGATCGCCGATCGGCTGGTGGACCGGGTCGCCGCCGGGGCCCTCGGTGAGGGAGCACGTGGCCTGGCGGGGATCACCGTGACCCTGCACGAATCCCACGTGGCCTGGGCGAGCTACGAGCGAGCGCTATGACGACCGGCGTTGTACTGGTCGTGCCGGGCGGCGTCGAAGATGAGATGGCGCCGAGCGGCGGCAACATCTACGACCAGCGGATACGCGACGGCTTGGCGTCCGCCGGGATCGGCGTGCGGCAGATCGCCGTCGCGGGCACCTGGCCGCAGCCCGCCGAGGCAGCCCGCGCAGAGCTCGCCCGGTCGCTCGACTCGTTGCCCGACGGCGCCGTCGTGCTGCTCGACGGTCTAGTGGCCTGCGGTGTCCCCGAGGTCGTCGTGCCACGAGTAGCGCGTCTGCGGCTTGCCGTCCTGGTGCACATGCCCCTGGCGGACGACGTCGGCCTGCCCGGCGACGTCGCTGCCGAGCTGGATCGGCGCGAGCGGGAGACGCTCGTCGCGGCGGCAGCGGTGGTGGCGACCAGCGAAGCGACCGCGCGTCGGCTCGTCGATTGGCACGGGCTGGGCTCGGTCGATGTTGTCCCGCCGGGAGTTGATCACGCACCGCTCTCCTCCGGCTCCGAGACCGGGAGTGAAGTGCTGTGCGTGGGTTCGGTTGCCCCGCTCAAAGGACAGGACGTGCTCGTCGAAGCGATGGCCGGACTGGCGGATCTCGCGTGGCATTGCCGGTGCGTCGGCCCGCCGCGCGACCTTGAGTTCACCGGGGGCCTGAACGGGCGGATCGAGCAGCTAGGTCTCGCCGACCGGATCCAGCTGATCGGCCCCCGCACGCGGAAGCAGTTGGCGCAGCTATATGCCGACAGCGACCTGTTGGTGCTGCCGTCCCGCGCGG
>WHSS01000181.1 GCA_009379975.1 Actinophytocola sp. | reverse complement strand
GCATGAGGACTGCTTGCAGGTCCGAATCATCGGACACCATGCCGGCCGACGCCAAGTCATCGGCGCGGCTTGCCGCGCGCCATACGGAGGCGGCATGAGTTCACGGCTGCGCGACATCTCGAACGAGGCAGGCGTGGCGCCGGAGTTCGCCGTCGACCCGCGGCTGCTCGACGCCATCAGCCCGTCCGGTGACCGGGGCGGCATCGTTCTCGGCTCCGGGATGACGGGCGAGCCGCTGACCATCTCGGCGCTGCGCTCCGAACCGACCAGGATCGTCATCGTCGGTGGCCTGTACCTGGCACGGCAGTTCGCGCTGCGTGCCATGGCCGTCGGCGCCTGGGTCGTCGTCGCCACCGGGCGCGAGCAGGCGTGGCACGTGGTGCAGCGTTCGGCGGGCATGGGCCCGGACGGCAGGCCGTCGCCGCACGTGCAGCTACGCAGGCTCTCACCGGTCGAGTTACCTCGTGCCTCCGAGAACGCCCCGTTGCTGGTCGTGCACGACGGCGGGCCGACCCCGCAGGACCTCTTCCCGCCGCGGGCGTCGTGGCACACCACCGTGTACGTGCTGCCGTACCTGCATCCCCAGGCCACGACGCTGGCGAACGCCTCGGACCTGGTGCTGATGCAGCGGCTGCCGGTCGGCCAGGCGGAACTGGCGGCGCGCATCTGGAACCTGCCGCCGCAGATGATGCAACAGCTCACCGCACTCAAGGACGACCAGATCATCGCGCTCGGCCGCAACCTGTGGAAGCCGGTACGGCTGGTCACCACCGCGCGGGAGCAGCAGATCCTCGGCCCGGTCCGCCGCGGGGATTAGCTCGCCTGGCGCCCCGGGAGGGAGCCCAAGGTGGCCTTGGGCGCCATATAGGAACCCACGGCCACCTTGGGCTCCCCCGCGGCGGGGTCACCATCCGGCGATGATGTCGGGACGAGGTCGCCGGGCGGCGTGCCGATAGGCGTCCCGCAGGCGGGCGATCACCGTTCCCGGATCGTCGCGCAGCTGTGAGGGCACGACGTGCACCACGATGATGCCGTGCGCGGTCATGACGTTGTGCCGATCGAGCGTGCGGCGGTAGTCGTCAGGGCTGATGTGGTACTCGATCGAGTCGACCTCCATGGCGAGGGCCACTTCGTCGATCCAGCCGTCGGGGCTGGGCAGGATCAGCCCGGAAGGCGTACGCAACCGCACGTTCCACCGCATGGTGGGCAGTCCGGACCGGGCGGCGACGCGCATGCCCCACCCTTCGGCGACTGATCGAGCGCCTTGGACGATCTCGGGAAGGACGGCACGGGGAAGCGCGGACCCGCGGTCGGAGCCTGACTCGAGCTCCTCGTGGAGTCGCCACGGTGTGGTGCGGCCGCGTTGCACGGCTTCCGCGATGAGTGCGCGAACCTCGTTCGGCTTTTCCATCCGACGTGTCGCGTCGAGGACTGCGCGCGTCACCTCGGCGGTCGGAAACCCGTGTTTCAGGACGTGCGCCGGCAGCCTGGTCGTCCGCTCGACGAGCACGTACCCGCTGCTCGTGCGCTGGTGTGAGTGTCCGACGAGTACGTGGATCCGGTCGGCGGGCTGGAACTTCTGGAGCCCATGCAGCGTCGCCGCGGCGAGGCCGGTGACGATCGCTCCCTTGCCCGCGTAGCGCAGTGCGGCGTCGATCGACTGGGCGCGTGTCGGAGTTCCGTTGCGCAACATGATCACGCCCGGCAGGAGACGTCGCCACGGGCCGCCATTGCGTACCCGCCGCCAGATCATCTTCTTCGTGACGCCGAGGCTTGCCAGCTCGGCGCACGTCAGGACCTGATGGGACGCCGCCGCATCGACATCTTCCCAATCGACCTGTACTCGTGCCACGGGTTCAACATCGCGCACAACGCGGTCGGAAACGGTGCCGATTTCACATCTGTGAATAACCCGGCCAGCTGTGGATAACCGCGCGCAGCGAACGTCAGGGGAGCCCAAGGTGGCCGCGGGCGCCATATAGGAGCCCAAGGTGGCCTTGGGCTCCCCCGCGCGCGGTCAGAATTGGCGGACGTTGCGGGTGCGTTCGGCACGGCTGGCGAGCTCGTCGTCCGGCGGGTAGTCGACACCGACGAGGCTGAGCCCATGCGCGGGGGCGACGGCGCTGTCCCGCACACCCTCGCGTAGCAACCGCGCGGGCCAGTCCGGATCGCGGCGGCCGTCACCGACGAGCAGCAACGCTCCGACGAGGCTGCGCACCATGGAGTGACAGAACGCGTCGGCGGAGACGTCCACCCGAAACAGGTGCTCCGACGTCCGCTCCCACCGCAGCCGTTGCAGCTCGCGGATGGTGGTGCCGCCCGCTCGCTGTTTGCAGAACGCGGCGAAGTCGTTCAACCCGAGCAACGCCTCCGCCGCCGTGTTCATGCGCTCGACGTCCAGCGGCCGCGCCCAGGCGAGCGTGTCGTGGCGGCGGAGCGGGTCGACGCCCCAGGACGCGTCGGAGACCTGGTAGCGGTAGTGACGGCGCACCGCGGAAAACCGTGCGTCGAACCCCGGCGGCGCGATGCGGGCATCGAGCACCCTGACATCGGCGGGCAGGTAGCTGTTCCACCGGCGGCGCATCCGGCCGAGTTCGGCGATGCCGTGCTCGTCGACCGGCAGACTGCCCGCCGCGCCCTCGGCGAACGGGACGACGTCGACGTGCAGCACCTGACCTTCGGCGTGCACACCCGCGTCGGTACGGCCCGCCACGACGACCGGCCGCGGCACATCGGCACCCGGTGGCTGCTTGGCCAGCGCGTCTTCGATCAGGCCCTGCACGGTGCGGCGGCCAGGCTGGCGAGCCCAGCCGGAGAAGTCGGTGCCGTCGTAGCCGACGTCGATACGCAGACGAACGAGCCCGCCCTCCCCAGCGGGAGCGGCGGGCTCGTTCGGAAAAGAATCAGCCGTCAGGACTCGTCCTCCGTGGCGGCATCCTCATCGGCCTCAGCGGCCTTCTCGCGCTGCGAGGGCGGCAGCTGGAAGCCTGCAGCCTCGGCCGCTGCTTCGTCGGCGAACCAGACCTCGGCGACCGTGCGGTCGTAGTGCGAGCTGCCCGGCACGTGGTAGAGCTTCGAGCCGGCATTGCCCTTGATCGGGAAACCCTCGGGCTGCGAACCGTCCTCGAGCGGGCCGTGGCTGCCCTCATCGAACGGAGCCTCGGTGGACTCAGCCGCCTCAGCCGTCTCGGCCTCGGTGGTCTCACCGGCAGCCTCGGTGGCCTCCGCCTCGACCTGAGACTCAACAGCCTCAGTAGCCTCGGCCGGCTTGGCGTCCTTGGCGAACTTCGTGCCGCGCGCCTTCTCCGCCTCGGCGGTGACCGTCTTCTCCGCCACCAGTTCGATGACCGCCATCGGGGCGTTGTCGCCCTTACGCGGCAGCGTCTTGGTGATCCGCACGTAACCGCCGTTGCGGTCGGAGAAGAACGGCCCGATCTCGGCGACCAGCTTGTGCACGATGTCCTTGTCGCGGATGACCCGCTGGATCTGACGCCGGTTGTGCAGGTCACCGCGCTTGGCCTTGGTGATCAGCTTCTCCGCAAGCGGACGAACCCGCTTGGCCTTGGTCTCGGTCGTGGTGATCTTGCCGTGCTCGAACAGCGAGGTGGCCAGGTTGGCCAGCATCAGCCGCTCGTGCGCGGGCGATCCGCCGAGGCGCGGGCCCTTGGTAGGGGTGGGCATTACAGCTGCTCCGTCTCTGCGTAATCCTGGCCGTCGTCACCGATGTCGCGGCTGTTGTCCGATAGTCCACCGACATCCTCGGAGGACCAGCCTTCGCCGTCGTAAGACGCGGCGGCGGCGGTCGGGTCGAACCCGGGCGGGCTGTCCTTGAGGGTCAGGCCCAGGCCGACGAGCTTCATCTTGACCTCGTCGATCGACTTCGCACCGAAGTTGCGGATGTCGAGCAGGTCGGCCTCGCTGCGCGAGACCAGTTCGCCGACGGTGTGAATGCCCTCGCGCTTGAGGCAGTTGTAGGAGCGCACCGTGAGGTCGAGGTCCTCGATCGGCATCGCGTAGGCGGCGATGGTGTCCGCCTCCTGCGGCGACGGGCCGATCTCGATGCCCTCGGCGTCGACGTTGAGCTCGCGGGCCAGCCCGAACAGCTCGACCAGCGTCTTACCGGCCGACGCGACCGCGTCCCGCGGCGTGATCGACGGCTTGGTCTCCACGTCGAGGAGCAGCTTGTCGAAGTCGGTGCGCTGCTCGACACGGGTGGCCTCGACCTTGTAGGTCACCTTCAGCACCGGCGAGTAGATCGAGTCGACCGGGATACGGCCGATCTCGGCGCCGGACTGCTTGTTCTGCAGCGCGGGCACGTAGCCACGGCCACGCTCCACGACCAGTTCGACCTCGAGCTTGCCCTTGCCGTTGAGCGAGGCGATGTGCAGATCCGGGTTGTGCACGGTGACACCGGCGGGCGGCACGATGTCGGCCGCGGTGACCTCACCCGGGCCCTGCTTGCGCAGGTACATGGTGACCGGCTCGTCCTCCTCGGAGGAGATCACCAGCTCCTTGAGATTCAGGGTGATGTCGGTGACGTCTTCCTTCACCCCCGGCACCGTGGTGAACTCGTGCAGCACACCGTCGATGCGGATGCTCGTCACCGCGGCGCCCGGGATGGACGACAGCAACGTGCGGCGCAGCGAGTTGCCAAGCGTGTAACCGAAACCGGGCTCGAGCGGCTCGAGCGTGAAACGAGACCGCGTCTCGGAGATCGACTCCTCCGACAGACCCGGTCGCTGGGAAATCAGCACTGTATTTCTTCCTTTCCTGCCGGCGACCGCCATATGACGCCGAAAGGGATGGCGTTAGCGGCAACGCGCTCTTGACGCCGCCGCCCGGCCATCTCCCCGGTGTTGGCCCGCCACGAGGGTGGGCCGATGCCGGGAAGACGACCGGCTTGGTTACTTCGAGTACAACTCCACGATGAGCTGCTCCTGCACGGGAACATCGATCTGCGCCCGCTCGGGCAACTGGTGCACGAGCACCCGCAGACTCGCGGGCACGACCTGCAGCCAGCCGGGGATCGGCCGGTCGCCGAAGGACTCCTTGGCGGCGACGAAGGGCAGCATGTTCATCGACTTCGGCTTGATGTCGATGATGTCGAACTTGCTCACCCGGTAGCTCGGGATGTTGACCTTCTTGCCGTTGACCACGAAGTGGCCGTGGCTGACCAGCTGACGCGCCTGACGGCGGGTCCGGGCGATGCCCGCACGGTAAACCACGTTGTCCAGCCGCGACTCGAGGATCTGCAGCAGGTTCTCACCGGTCTTGCCGGCACGCTTGGTGGCTTCTTCGTAGTAGCGGCGGAACTGACGCTCGAGGATGCCGTAGGTGTAGCGAGCCTTCTGCTTCTCCTGAAGCTGAAGCAGGTACTCGCTCTCCTTGATCCGGCCACGGCCGTGCTGGCCGGGCGGGTAGGGGCGGCGTTCGAAAGCCTGATCGCCGCCGACGAGGTCGACCTTGAGACGACGCGAAATACGAGTCGCGGGTCCGGTGTAACGAGCCATAGTCTTCTTACTCCTCCCCGTTCCTCAGACCCTGCGCCGCTTGGGCGGGCGGCAGCCGTTGTGGGGCTGCGGGGTCACGTCCTGGATGTTGCCGACCTCGAGGCCGGCCGCCTGCAGCGAACGGATCGCCGTCTCCCGGCCCGAACCCGGGCCCTTCACGAACACGTCGACCTTCTTCATGCCGTGTTCCTGGGCTTTGCGGGCGGCGCTCTCGGCGGCCATCTGCGCGGCGTACGGGGTGGACTTACGGGAGCCCTTGAAGCCGACGTGGCCCGAGGACGCCCACGAGATCACCGCACCCGTGGGGTCGGTGATCGAAACGATCGTGTTGTTGAAGGTGCTCTTGATGTGCGCATGGCCATGCGCGACATTCTTCTTTTCCTTACGCCGGACCTTTTTGGCCCCTGCGCGAGTCTTCGGTGGCATAGGTGGGGTCTACTCCTCTAACGCGAGTTCTTAAGATGTGCGGCTGCGGCATCCCGCTGGCCCTGCCGGATAACGGATCCGGCGTCGGTGTAGAGCTGACGCAGGGCCATGGGCCGCGCGTACAACGCTTTGGCGGATACACAAGTGCCGCGACGCTGGCTGCGAGCCATGCGCACGACCTTCCTGCCTCGAACGCTCACCTTTACCGGGCCTTCTTCTTGCCGGCGACCGTCTTCTTCGGACCCTTACGAGTGCGGGCGTTGGTCTTCGTGCGCTGTCCGCGCACCGGAAGTCCCCGACGCCACCGCAGGCCTTCGTAACAGCCGATTTCGATCTTGCGGCGGATGTCCGCGTTCACCTCGCGGCGGAGGTCACCCTCGACCTTGTAGTTCTCTTCGATGTAATCCCGCAGCTTGGCGATGTCGTCGTCGTTGAGGTCCTTCACACGGGTATCCGCGC
Organism: Actinophytocola sp.; assembly: GCA_009379975.1. Taxonomy (GTDB): domain Bacteria; phylum Actinomycetota; class Actinomycetes; order Mycobacteriales; family Pseudonocardiaceae; genus WHSS01. Next base: position 3,499 of record WHSS01000181.1, on the reverse strand, counting down.
TCAGTTCCGTCGCTTCGAGCATTGCCTTGGAGCGGGTCCGGCCGATGCCGAAAATGTAGGTCAGCGCGATCTCCAACCGCTTTTCGCGGGGGAGATCAACGCCTGCGAGTCGTGCCATTGGCGCGTGTGCTCCTTAGTTTTCTTCTCGTGCTTCAGGTCTGCTCCCCGTCCATCCCGGGACCGACTCGCGCGTCGTGCCGCCAGCTCTCGCTGGGGGTGTCCCGGCCCCGGCCTGAAGTCCGGGGGTGAACCTGGGTCGAAGCCCAGGCAGGTGCGGGGAGATGGTTTAGTTGTCCGTCCGACCAGGCAAATGCCTGGTGATCAGCCCTGCCGCTGCTTGTGCCGCAGGTTGTCGCAGATCACCATGATCCGGCCATGACGCCGGATCACCCTGCACTTGTCGCAGATCTTCTTGACGCTCGGTTGAACCTTCACGTCCGTGCTCTCCTGCTTGTGCTGTGTTGTTGCCGAGCCAGCGGCGAGGTCAGCCCCGCCGAGAACTCGCCGAGATCACTTATAGCGGTAGACGATGCGGCCACGAGACAAATCGTAGGGCGAAAGCTCCACGACGACCCTGTCCTCAGGCAGGATGCGGATGTAGTGCTGCCGCATCTTGCCGCTGATGTGGGCAAGGACCTTGTGGCCATTCTCCAACTCGACGCGAAACATCGCGTTGGGGAGCGGCTCGACTACGCGGCCTTCGACCTCGATGGCCCCGTCCTTCTTAGCCATGTCCTCCGCGTTTCGTGATTAGTTGAGCGGTGAGTGCTTGCTGTGCAGGCACGCGCACCACATCGAATCCAATGAGCGAAATTAGACGCAATGGAGCCGACGTGATGAGCACGCCAGTCCATAAGTGTACGCACGCCCAGGACAGGAATGTAACCGGGGTTGCCAGTAGTGAATCCAAAAGAGGAGCCCGCGGCCTGCATGGCCGCGGGCTCCTCGCTCCGTGCGGTATCAGGCCGCCGCGGCGGTCCGGTACACCGCCTCGATGGTGCTGCCGAAGTACGGTCCATACATGGTCGACGAGTCGGATCGATACTTGTAGCTGTTCACCGAGTTGACCGCGCCGCCGGTGATCCAGCCGCCGCCGGAAGAGCCACCGGTCATGTCGCACGGCAGGCCCTGCGTGCTGGCCCCGAACGGGTCGTCGGTGGCCGTCCCGGTGCAGGACCACAGGGTTTCACCGTCGAACGGCGATGCCGCGGGGTAGCCGAAGGACTGATACTGCAGGCCACGGGCCTTGTTGAACGCGATCGGGTAGGAGCCGACGACATCGGTCAGGCTCGCGCCGCCGGAGTTCTCGTTCATCACCGCAAAGCCGGCGTCGTACTCGAAGTCGCCCGATGCGGCCCACTCGGCCGTGGTGAACAGCTCCTTCGCGGTCCACTTGCCGTAGGGCTCCGCGCCGTTTTCGTAGGCGGGCACGAAAGCGAAGTTGGTCGCGAAGCTGCCCGGCCCCTCATGCAGGCAGTGACCGGCCGTCGTGACCACGTCACTGTTCCCGCTGGTGGTCGCGGTGCCGGAACACACGTAGTTGGTGCCGCCGAGAGTGAAGAACACCTTGCCCAGCTCCGGCTGCGGTTCCTCCGGTACCGCCGAGGCGCACTTCTTGCCTTTACAGCCCGGGCCCTTGCCCTGTCCCTTGCCCAACCGCTCTTCGGCGGGCGTTGCCTCATCCATCCGGTCCTCGGTCCAGTACGCCTCGATGCGTTCTTGCTCCGCATCCGTCGTCGCCGCGGCCTGCGAAGCAACCGCGGATTCCGCCGGTGCCGCGGGCGCCGCGACCGCGGGCATCGCGATCACGGAGGACGCCCCGAACAGCGCCACTCCCGCGAGGATCGACCTCAACCATGGACCTCTCATGTCCCTCTCCCATCCCATCGCTACCGCCGAGCAGGGTGAACAGGCGGTTTAGCGGGACGTTAAGGGGACGATCGGCGCTGCTGTAGGCCCAAAAGTCGGGTGCAGCGGAATTACCGACCATCGTCGGTAGAGAGGCGTGACCTGCCGGCGGGTGTGACGTTCGGCCCGACCTATCGTCCGGACGTCACGTTCGCTCACGGATTGGCGTCGGGGGCGGTGAGGATCCACGGACCGTCGTCGGTGATGGCCACGGTGTGCTCCCAATGCGCCGCACGCGACCCGTCCGCGGTGACCACGGTCCAGCCGTCGTCGAGCTCGACGGTTTCCGCGCTGCCCGCGGTCAGCATCGGCTCGATCGCCAGCGCCATCCCGGGCCGCAAGCGGGGGCCTTTGCCCGGTTTGCCCGCATTCGGCAGAAAGGGATCCATGTGCATGGCGCGCCCGATGCCGTGACCGCCGTACTCGATGATCAACCCGTAGTCGACGCCATCGGCTTCGCATGCCCGCTCGGCCGCCGTCTGCACCGCGTGGGAGATGTCGGTCAACCGGCCGCCCGCCTTGGCGGCTTCGATCCCCGCCACCATGGCGCTGCGGGTCGCATCCGACAACGCCTGATCGGCCGGGGAGACTTCCCCGATCGCCAGCGTCACGGCTGAGTCGCCGTGCCACCCGTCGAGGATCGCGCCACAGTCCACCGAGAGCAGGTTGCCTTCGGCCAGCACCTGCGAAGCCGCGGGGATACCGTGCACGACCTGCTGGTTCACCGAAGCGCAGATCGAGGCCGGAAAGTCGTGATAGCCCTTGAACGAAGGGATGGCACCGGCATCGCAGATGGTCTGCTCGGCCAGCTCGTCCAGCTCACCGGTGCTGACGCCGGGCCGCGCCGCTTCGGTCACCGCGGCCAGCGTGCGAGCGACCAGCAGCCCCGCGGCCCGCATCGCCTGCAACTCACCGGCGGACTTCACCTCGATGGCGTTCCTGGCCTTGACCACCCGAAGCACCTGGGCGAGACGGGAACTCACTTCTTCGCGTGCAGCGCGTCCAGCGCCCGCGTGGAGACCTCGTCGACCTCACCGACGCCGTCAACGGTGATGAGCTGGTCCGAGTAGTAGTCGATCAGCGGAGCCGTCTCGTCGCGGTAGACGCCGAGGCGATGCCGGATGACGTCCTCGTTGTCGTCGGCCCTGCCGCGCGCGAGCATCCGCTCCACCAGCACATCCTCGTCGACCTTGAGCTCGATGACCGCATCGAGCGGGTGGTCGATCTCGCGGAGGATCTCACCGAGGACGTCCGCCTGGCCGATGTTGCGCGGGAAGCCGTCCAGCAGGAAACCGTCCGCCGCGTCCGGCTCGGCCAGCCGCTCCCGCACCATCGCGTTGGTGACCTCGTCGGGTACCAGCTTGCCCTCGTCGATGTAGCGCTGCACCGCCTGGCCCAGCTCGCTCTGCGCCGCGATCTGCGCGCGGAACAGGTCACCGGTGGAGATGTGCGGGACACCGAGCTTCTCGGAAAGCTTGACGGCCTGCGTGCCCTTGCCCGCCCCTGGGGGGCCGACCAGTACGAGTCGGTTCGTCATCGCGGTTGTTCCCTTCGCCAGTCGGTGGACGGGGCCACCCCGAGCTCGCGAGGG
>WHSS01000100.1 GCA_009379975.1 Actinophytocola sp. | reverse complement strand
GCCGCCGGGCTGGCGGTGACTGCCTGTGGAGGCGGTGTAAGACCAACCCGGCGTGAGTCGGCGAGGCGCTCGCCCGTGAAGCAGGAAACCCAACCTGCGAAGGTTGGAATCCCCCGCCTTCAGGCGTGGGGAGGAAGTCAACGTTGATTCCCCGTTACGTCGTCGTGTCGGGCGGGGAATGGTTACCCCGTTTTGTCGTGCCCCTACGCTACCGCGTCACATCAGCGGTGCTCGCGGCCGCGCCCGCTCCGCGCGCCGGACGCGAGCCTGAGCACGGCGAGCAGCAGGATCGCGCCCAGCACGGCGACCCCGAAGCTGGGGAAATCGAAGGCGAAGCTCTTCTGCTCGCCCGTGGCGAGCCGGTAGACGAAGCCGCCCAACGCGGCGCCGACAACCCCGACGAGCACGCTGACGAGGCAGCTACTCAGCACTGCTAGTGGGTGGCCGTCGACACCAGCGCGATCAGCTCAACAGCAGCACGTCGACCTCGTCGCCCTCCGCCAGCGTCGTCGTCTCCTCGTCGATGACGATCAGGCAGTTGGCCTGTGTGAAGGCGGCGAGCAGGTGGGAGCCGGGGCCACCGCGCGGACCTACCGTCCCGGTGACCCTGCCCGCGGTATCCTCGTTCGCCGGCACGTAGTACCCGCGGCGGAACTGGCGCTTGCCGCTCGGCGCCTGGAGCGGTTCCAGGAGCCGTGCTCGCGCCGCGGGCCTGCTGACCTCGCCGTGACCGTGCGCGGCGAGCAGCGCCGGCCGCAGGAACACCTCGTAGGAGACGAGCACGCTCACCGGGTTGCCGGGCAGGGTCACGATCGGCACACCGAGCGCGCGGCCACAGCCTTGCGGGCCACCCGGCTGCATCGCGACCTTGGTGAACCGCACGCCGTTCTCCGCGAGGGCGTCCTTGACCACCTCGTATGCCCCGGCGCTGACCCCGCCCGACGTGACGATGAGGTCCACCTCGTCGCTGTGCTCGGCGAGCGTCGTCATGAACCGTTCGACGTCGTCGGCCACGCTGCGCACGACCCGCACCTCGCAGCCGAGCGCCCGCATCGCCGAAGCCAGCATGATGCTGTTCGACTCGTAGATCTGGCCGTGCCGCAGCGGCTCGGGCGCGGTGACCAGTTCGGTGCCGGTGGATACCACCAGGACCCGCAGCGGCACGCGAACCGCGAGCTGATGCCGTCCCGATGCGGCGGCCAGCCCGAGATGCGCCGCGCCGAGAACGGTGCCCTCCCGCAACGTCAGTTCGCCACGCTGGACGTCCTCGCCCGCGTAGCGGACGCTCTTGCCCTGCTCGGCGGCTACCGATATGCGTACTCGCTCGGTGCCCGCGTCGGTGTCTTCCACCCGGACGACCGTGTCGGCGCCGTTCGGCATCGGCGCCCCGGTCATGATCCGGTGCGCCCTGCCGGGCTTCAGCGGCGGCACATCGGTGCGCCCGGCGGGAATGTCCTCATCGACGGGCAACTCCACCGGGTGCGCCGCGGTGGCCGCCGCGATGTCGGCGGCGCGTACCGCGTAGCCGTCCATCGCGGAGTTGTCGAACGATGGCAGCGACACGGCCGCGGCGACGTCCTCGGCGAGCACCAGCCCGTGGCAACGCTCGAGCGGGAGCCGGTCGATGAGGGCTTGCGGCAGCAGTTCGGCCACCGCTGCCGCGTGGTCGTCCACGGCAATTGGCTGATTCATGTGCGGAAGATCCTCTCTGACGGCGGCGGCATGCGAAACTTCTCCCCGCCAACGTCATCATTTCACCGCAACGGGAGGTAGCCGGTGCAGGTGCACACCCGGCATACGCCGTCCTTCGGGGTGGCGCGCCTGGTGCTCGCCGCGGGCGAGTCGGTGCGCGCCGAGCAGAGCGCGATGCTCGCATCCAGCTTCGGCATCGCCATCACACCGGAAGGCAGGTCCGGCGCGCGCACCAAGGGCAAGGGCGCCGCGGTGTTCACCGCACCGGCCGACGGCGGCTGGCTCGATCTCGCGCCGCCGGGCCCCGGTGATGTCTACCCGCTCGAGTTGGACGGCAAGCGCGGGTGGTGCGTGGCGCGCGACGTCTTGCTGGCACAGCCTCCCACCGTGCAGCGCGATGCCATGTGGCCGGGCTTGACCGCGCTGTTCGGGTCCGACGCGGGCTTCCTCGAGCACTACAGCGGCTACGGCTCGCTCGTGCTGACCTGCGCGGGCCCGATCGACGCCTTCGAACTGGCGCAGGGCGACCTGATCTCCATGACGCCGTCGTACCTGCTGGCCTACCCGGACGGCATCCAGGCCCGGTTGCGGGCGATCGACCCGGCTGGCCCGCAGTCGTTGCGCACCGGCGAAGGGCTGGTGCTCGATTTCGCCGGGCCGGGCACCGTGCTTTCCCGGGCACGTGCCTCGTAACCGGCACGGCCGTGCGAACCGCCCGCGCTGGCACACAGTGACACGTTAAGCTGCGGAGCGTGTCAGAGGAGCAGGCCGCCGACCTCACGGGGCGTCGCCTCGGGAACTACCGGATCGACGGTGTGCTCGGCCGAGGGGGCATGAGCGTCATGTACCGGGCGACCGACGTGCGCCTTGGCCGCAAGGTGGCGCTCAAGGTGATCGGTGAGCACCTCGGCGCCGATGCCGAGTTCCGGGAACGCTTCGTCGACGAGGCGCGTAACACCGCGGCCATCGATCACCCCAACATCGTTCCGCTCTACGACTTCGGCGAGCTCGACGGCATGCATTACATCGGCATGCGGCTGGTCGACGGCTCGGATCTGGCGAGCCTCATCGCCGAGGGCGCGATGCGGCCGGATCGGGCGTTCAGCCTGCTCGAGCAGGTCGCCGACGCTCTCGACACGCTGCACCACCGCGGGCTGGTGCACCTCGACGTGAAGCCGGCCAACGTGCTGGTCACCAAGCGGGAGTCGATCAGGGAGCACGTCTACGTCGCCGATTTCGGGCTGACCCGGCGCGGCGCGACCGGACACCGGACCCGCGGCGGGGACTTCCTCGGCTCACCGACCTACGCCGCGCCGGAGCACCTGCGTGGTGAGCCGCTCGACGGGCGCACCGACCAGTACGCGCTGGCCTGCGTGCTCTACGCCTGCGTGACCGGGCGGCCGCCGTATCGAGGGGACGTGCAGACCGTCATCAAAGGCCACCTCAACGCGCCGCCGCCATCGGCCACCCGGCTCGTGCCGACGCTGCCGGCAGGCATCGACGCGGTGATCGAGAAGGGGATGTCGAAGAGCCTGGGCGGCCGTTACCCGAGCTGTGTCGAGCTGATCGCCGCGGCCCGTGCCGCGCTCGCCGCCGGGCCACCGGTCACGGGCAACGGGCAAGTAGGCGCCGGGCCGCGGCCGTCGCAAACCTCGCCGCCGTCGCCGCAGTTCGAGCACACGCATGGCCAGTTCCAGCAAGTGCCCGGCCAGCGCCAGGGGCCATGGCCGCAGCAGGGCATGCCGCCACCGCCCGGCTACGGGTCAGGACTGAGCGAGCCGGTGCGCGTACGGCCGCCGACCCCCACCGGCACGTCGGTTTTCACTCAGCCCCCTGGCGGCAACTATCCGAGCTGGCTGGTACCCGCGCTGTTCGTCGTCATCGCCGTGCTGGTCATCGCCGTCATGGTGGTGCTCGCCGCGACCGCGTGATGGGCTTTCGTGACCCTCGAGACTTGCACTCGCTGCCTGAGAGTGCTAAACACGAGTTGGCACTCTCACGATGAGAGTGCTAGGTGAGGCACCAGCTTCGCCTAGAAGGTCGGGACGGTGAGGCTTGACTCGGATTTCCGGGTCTGGTCGTCCGTCGCGGGCACCGAGCCTGGCCGAGGAAGGTTCCTGCTGTGGGCGGTCCTGCCAACTAATGCTGGCAGTGCTGTATCACGGCGCCCAATACCGGAGGACCACACCGAAATGGCCAAACTGATCGCGTTCGACGAGGAGGCGCGCCGCGGGCTTGAGCGCGGCCTCAACACCCTCGCCGAAGCCGTCAAGGTGACGCTCGGCCCTCGTGGCCGCAATGTCGTGCTCGAGAAGAAGTGGGGCGCGCCGACGATCACCAACGACGGTGTCTCCATCGCCAAGGAGATCGAGCTCGAGGACCCGTGGGAGAAGATCGGGGCAGAGCTCGTCAAGGAAGTTGCCAAGAAGACCGATGACGTCGCAGGTGACGGCACCACAACCGCCACCGTGCTCGCCCAGGCCCTCGTCAAGGAAGGTCTGCGCAACGTCGCTGCCGGTGCCGATCCCATCGCCCTCAAGCGCGGGATCGAGCAGGCCGTCGAGGCCGTCACCGAGCAGCTGCACAAGTCGGCCAAGGAGGTCGAGACCAAGGAGCAGATCGCTGCGACCGCCTCGATTTCCGCCGCTGACCGCACCATCGGCGAGCTGATCGCCGAGGCGCTCGACAAGGTTGGCAAGGAAGGCGTCGTCACCGTCGAGGAGAGCCAGACCTTCGGCCTCGAGCTCGAGCTCACCGAGGGCATGCGCTTCGACAAGGGCTACGTCTCCGGTTACTTCGTGACCGACCCGGAGCGCCAGGAGACCGTGCTGGAGGACCCCTACGTCCTGCTGTACGGCTCGAAGATCTCCAACGTCAAGGACCTGCTCCCGCTGCTGGAGAAGGTCATGCAGTCCGGCAAGCCGCTGCTGATCATTTCCGAGGATGTCGAGGGCGAAGCCCTTGCCACCCTGGTGGTCAACAAGATCCGCGGCACCTTCAAGTCCTGCGCCGTCAAGGCGCCTGGCTTCGGTGACCGCCGCAAGGCCATCCTGCAGGACATCGCGATCCTCACCGGTGGCCAGGTCATCACCGAGGACGTCGGCCTGAAGCTGGAGAACGCCGACCTCGAGCTGCTGGGTAAGGCCCGCAAGGCCGTCATCACCAAGGACGAGACGACCATCGTCGAAGGTTCCGGCGACGCGGACCAAATCCAGGGCCGGGTCAACCAGATCCGTTCCGAGATCGACAACAGCGACTCCGACTACGACCGCGAGAAGCTGCAGGAGCGGCTGGCGAAGCTGGCAGGCGGCGTTGCCGTCATCAAGGCCGGCGCCGCGACCGAGGTCGAGCTCAAGGAGCGCAAGCACCGCATCGAGGACGCGGTGCGCAACGCCAAGGCCGCCGTCGAGGAGGGGATCGTCGCCGGTGGTGGCGTTGCCCTGCTGCAGGCGTCCAAGGCCGCGTTCGACGGGCTGCGGCTCGAGGGCGACGAGGCGACGGGTGCGAACATCGTCAAGATCGCCGTCGAGGCTCCGCTCAAGCAGATCGCGGTGAACAGCGGTCTCGAGGGTGGCGTCGTCGCGGAGAAGGTCAAGGGTCTCCCCGAAGGCCACGGCCTCAATGCCGCGACCGGCGAGTACGAGGACTTGGTCGCTGCCGGCGTCATTGACCCGGCCAAGGTGACCCGGTCCGCGCTGCAGAACGCAGCGTCGATCGCCGCGCTGTTCCTCACCACCGAGGCGGTTGTCGCCGACAAGCCGGAGAAGCAGGGTGCTGCTCCGGCAGGCGACCCGACCGGCGGTATGGGCGGCATGGACTTCTAAGTCCTATAGCACGCAAAGGGGCCGGACGCGCTTAGGCGCGTCCGGCCCTTCTGCTTTTCGCGCGTGTCCGCGCTCCAGACCCGCGGGGGTCGTCTATCCAGCCCGGCCGACACAACTCGCTGTTCGGAGCCAGGTGTGCGGGTTGCCGGCCCAGCACCAGCCGAGCTTGGGCGCACCTTTGCTGATCCACAGCGCCGGAACGCGTCTGTCGCCGCATCGCGAAGCCGCGAGCGAGAAGCAGTTGTTCTTCTCCGAGGAGTCCGGGTACTGCGTGATGAACGCGATCCCTTCGGCCACCGTGATCGGTGCTTTACCCCGTTCGGTGATGGTGAGTACGGCCTTTTCCGGCGAAAGATTCAGCGTCTCCCGCTCTCGATCGACATCGAAGATCAGGTACGCATCGCGCTCGGGTAGCTGGACTTCGTGGGTGGCGTTGAATCGCGCGATGTCGTCGGGTTCGAAGATCGAGAAGCCGGCCTTCCTCTTGAGTTCCGTCATCGGCATCAGTTGGTTGGCATTGATGAGTCTGTCCTTGATCACGAGCACGAAGGGCACGTGTGCTCGGCTCGGTGGCCGCCGTTCACTGCCGGTGATGGCAACGTCGCGCAGCGGTGCAACGAGACCCATGAAGTTGTCGCGGGTCATGTCGGTCAGCGCCGGATAACCCTTGTCGAGCAGGTTCTGAACTTGTCGATCGAACTCGGCGCCGGGGTCGAACTCAGTCACGTCAAGCCTTCCAGGTAGCGGCCAGCAACAACACCTTACAACGTACGGAGTTGTCGCTTTGTTCCTGCCGCGTGCCTGGAGTGCGGACGCGTGGGTCTGGGGCGCGGACGCGCTTAGGCGGTCGACTCTTCCGGCATCACGATCCAGCAGATCGCGTAGATCACGATCGGGGTGCCGATGCCGAAGATGGTGGCGGCGACGAGCAGGATCCGCAGGATCGCCGCGTCGATCCCGAGCAGTTGTGCCCAGCCGCCGCAGACACCAGCGATCATCTTGTCGGACGAGCTCCTGCGGAGCCGCTTCGGAGTGTGGGTGTTGAGGTCGTTTGTCATACCTCAATGCTCGCCGCGGCCGGCCCGGCGCACATCAGGGCAGGACCCGGATTCGACCCCGGTATCGACCCTGACCCCGGAAAACCTCCGGAGGTGTTTCGCCACCTCACCGGTGTGGCATCCGGCGGACAGTAGGAAGGAGATCGTTGTGCAGACCTTGGCAGGAAAGCGGATCGCATTCGTCGTCGCACCGGAAGGAGTCGAGCAGGTAGAGCTCACCGAGCCGTGGCAGGCGGTCAAGGAGGCAGGCGCTGAGCCGGAACTGATTTCCTGCCAAGCCGGCTTGGTGCAGGCCTACCGTCACCTCGATGCGGCGGACACCTTCCCGGTGGACAAAGGTCGTGGCCGAGGCCTTCGTTGACGACTACGGCGGCCTGGTGACCAGCCGTAAGCCGGACGACCTCCCCGCGTTCTGCGCGAAGCTGGTGGAGGAAATCGCCGAGGGCAAACACTCGCGCCAGGCGCGGGCCAAGGCGAACTGACCGACCCGTGATACGGATCACCGCCTGACCCCGGCACCCGCTGTGGCCTCCGGAAATCCGGCGGCCACGGCCGTGCGGTGCCCAGAGGGCTGGACAAGCGGGGTAGACCTCTGATCAGCTTAGGGTAGGCTCACCTACATTAAGGACGCCGCCGAGTTGAGGGAGAGTCGTGACAGTTGAGGCCGCCGTCGAGCCCAGGCGCTCCGGATCGCAGCCATGCCAGGCCGCGCAGGAATGTGTCCGGGAGTCCGTCTTCGACTGCGTGGGTAACACCCCGGTTGTCGCCCTGCGCCGGCTCTTCGCGAACACCGGCGTCGAGGTGCTCGCCAAGCTCGAGCTGATGAACCCCGGCGGCAGCATGAAGGACAGGTCCGCGCGCTACATCGTCGAATCCGGCCTCGCCGACGGCTCCATAACGCCGGGTTGCACGCTGGTGGAGAGCAGTTCCGGCAACTTCGGCATCGCGCTGGCGATGGCCTCCCGGATCCACGGGCTGAACTTCACCTGCGTCGTCGATCCCAAGACCACGGCCGCCAACGTGGCGATCCTGCGGCAGCTCGGTGCGACGGTCGAGATCGTGTCGGAGCCGGATGAGGCGGGCGGCTACCTCCACACCCGCATCCGCCGGGTCCGGGAACTGCTGTCCCACACCCCGGACGCGGTGTGGATCAACCAGTACGCCAACGATCGCAACTGGCAGGCGTACTACCACGGCACCGGCACGGAACTGGCCACTCAGCTCATCCACCCGCCCGCGTACCTGTTCGCCGCAGTCAGCACGACGGGCAGCATCCTCGGCTGCTCGCGCAGGCTGCGCGAAAGCTTCCCCGGCCTGCGGGTGATCGCGGTGGACGCGGTCGGGTCGGTGATCTTCGGCGGCGCGCCGGGCCCGCGCGAGATCCCCGGCATCGGGTCGAGCCGGGTGCCGGAACTGTGCAGTCCCAGCGAGATTGACGAGGTCATTCACGTCGACGACGTCGATGCCGCGCAGGGCTGCCGTGACCTGCTCGCCGCCGAGGGCATCTTCGCCGGTGGTTCCAGCGGGGCGGTGGTCGCCGCGGTGCGGCGCGCGCTGCCCCGGCTTGCGCCCGGCGCGAGGGTGCTGGCGATCTTCCCCGATCGCGGCGACCGGTATCTGGATTTGGTCTACGACGACGGCTGGCTGGACGCGATGATCCGTCGCCGCACCCACTAACCCCCCATCGAGACAAGGAGTCCGGACCGTGTCCATCGAGCTGGCGCTGACCGACGAAGGCAAGCCGCGCATTCTCTACCTCAACCGTGGCGACATCGCCGAACTCGGCGGTGACCGTTCCGACCTCTACGTGCACGCTTTGCGCGAAGCGCTCATCAGCCACGCCGAAGGCAAGACCGTGCAACCGCTCAAGCCGTATCTGCGGGTGCAGGGCAAGGCGGGGCACATTGCCGACCGGATCATCGCGATGCCCGCGCATGTCGGCGATCCCGGCGTGTCCGGTCTGAAGTGGATCGGCAGCAAGCACGACAATCCCGAACGGCGCGGGCTGGAGCGGGCGAGCGCGGTCATCGTGCTCAACGATCCCGCGACGAACTACCCCATCGCGCTGCTCGAAGGCGGGCTGATCAGCGCGTGGCGGACCGCGGCGGTCACCGCGCTGGCGGCGAAACACCTGGCACGTAAGGACTTCACCGACGTCGCGCTGATCGGCTGCGGGGTCATCGGCACCGCGCAGGTGACCGCGTTGCTGCAGCAGTTCGGCCACGTCCGCACGGTGCATCTGTTCGACGAGCGGCCCGACGCGGCGCGCACGCTCGCGGACCGGATCAGTGTCGCGCACGAAGGCGTCACGGTCACCGTCGCGGAAAGCGCCGAGGCCGCGGTCCGTGCGGGAGATGTCGTGGTGCCCTGCACCGTGACGGACCGGCCTTACATCCCCTTCGACTGGCTCAAGACAGGTGCCTTCCTGGCCAACGTGTCCATTATGGACGTCCACAAGGACGTGTTCACCAGTGCCGACAAGGTGATCGTGGACGACTGGGAACAGAGCAACCGCGAGAAGAAGATCATCAACCAGCTGGTGCTCGAGGGGAAGTTCTCCCGGGAGCAGCTGCACGCGGAGCTCGGCGAGGTGCTCGCGGGATCCCGTCCCGGCAGGGAACGCGACGACGAGATCATCGTGCTCAACCCGATGGGTATGGCGGTCGAGGACATCGCATGCGCCGCCGAGGTGTACCAGCGTGCCGTCCGCCAGGGCGTAGGCACCTGGCTGGACCTGTACTGAGCCGGTGAGCATGACCGAGGCCGAACCCGCCGAGCTGGTGCTGCGCGACCTGATCGACGCGCTGCTGCAGGAGAACCTCTATGGCGTCGCCGACGCGCTCCTGGTGGACACGCCCGCACCCCGTCCCGAAGGCGGGCTGGCGGCGGGCGAACGCTGGTGCCGGATCCCGTTGCCCGACGGCTGGCTGGCCTTCCGCGGGCGCGACGGGGGTGGCTTGCAGGCGTATCGGCTTTCGCGCGCGCCGGTGTGGCACGGCAGCGCGCACGTCGAGCCTCAAACGGTCGGACCCGACGAGGTGCTGACCCTGCTCACCAGACTGCAACACGAATCCGGCGCCACCCAAGCGATCGCCGCGGATCTGCGGGCCGCCGTAGTGCACACCGGAACCACGCTGGCGGACTGGGCGGGCCTACCCGACCGCTCGCCAAGGCCGGGGTCGATGCTCGCCGCGGAGCGCATGGCCGCGACCAGGAACCGGCCGTTTCACCCGACGGCGCGAGCCGTCGGCGGCTGGTCCGCCACCGAGCTGAGCCGCTACGGGCCGATGCGCCGCGGCGCGCTCGGAATGCCCTGGATCGCCGTGCGTCGCGAGCGGCTTCGCCACGGCAGCGGGGAGGACTCACACCGCCTGGAACACCTGGTGCTCGACGACGTGGACCTCGGCCTGCTGGCGGGCGCGGCGCGGCATGCCGGGGTGTCCTTCGACGATTATCAGCCGCTGCCCGTGCATCCGTGGCAGGCCGAGCACGTGCTGCCGGAGCTGTACGCGAGCGAGCTTGCCCGCCGTGACGTGGTGCCACTGGCGCGCGATCTCGGCCGCTGCCATGCGACCTCGTCGCTGCGCACCCTGATCACCTGCCCGGAGGCCGAACGGCACCTGAAACTGCCGCTCGGGGTCGCCACCCTCGGCGCGGCTCGGCTGCTCCCGCCCCGGTACCTGGACAATGCCGAGCGGGCAGAGCGCACGATGCGGCAGTTGATCGAACGGGACGACGGGCTCCGCGAACTGGTGATGTTGTGCGACGAGAACACCTGGTGCGGCTGGCGGGACCCGGTCGGCGGCGACGAATTCGACGATCGGCCGGGGCAACTCGCCGCGCAGATTCGCCGCTACCCGGCCGGGGTGCTGGACGCCGAGGCGCTCGTCCTCCCGATGGCCGCGCTTGCCGCACATGAATGGCCCATCCTGGAAACGGCCTTGGCTGCCGCCGGATTCACCGACCCGGTTGCGTTCTTTCGCGCGCTCGCCGAAGCGTTCTGCTCGCTGGCGTTCGGATTCCTGCGCTACGGCGTACTGCCCGAGTTGCACGGCCAGAACGTCCTCGTCATGCTGGCCAACGGCCGAGTCACCCAGTTCGTGTTGCGCGATCACGACACGCTCCGGCTCTACCCGGAATGGCTGCGCGCCGCCGGTGTGCCGGATCCCGGCTACCGGATCAAGCCCGGTGCGCCGCAGTCGCTGCACCTGTCGAGTGCCGAGGAGTTGCTCGGCTACGCGCAGACCCTCGGGTTCCAGGTCAACCTGTACGGCATCGCCGACGCCATGGTGCGGCACTACGGCATCGACGAGCTCACGTTGTGGCATGAGCTGCGAGAATCGATCGCCGCAGGCGTTGGCGTGTTGCCCGCTCACGTCGCGGAGCTGGTGTCCTCGCAGGTGCTCCGCGCACCGGAGTGGCCCAGCAGGCAGGTACTCGGCCCGTTGTTGCGCCGCGGGCGTTCGGCGGGGGTGAGCATGCCCGCCTCGGCCGGTCGGGTGCCCAACCCGCTGCTCGCGGCGCAGCGGGTGCGGACGGTGGTCGGCTGATGTTGCTGGCGCGGGATACGGCGAGGCGTGATCGCGCGTTCGCGGTGTTGTGGTTCGGCCAGTTCGCCGCCATCGCGGGGCTCACCGTCGTCGTACCGCTGCTGCCGTTCTACCTGGCGGGCTTCGGGCTCGAGGCGGCCGATGTCGCGTGGTGGACCGGTATCGCGCTCGCCGCGCCCGCCGTGACGCAGCTGATCACCGCGCCGCTGTGGGGCATGGTCGGCGATCGCTACGGCCACAAGGCGATGGTGGTGCGCGCACACGCCGGCCTCGCGCTGGCCGTCGGCCTGATGGCCTTCGCCGAGACGCCGGGCGAGTTCCTGGCCTGCCGGCTGTTGCAGGGCGCCTGCGGCGGCGTGGTCAGCGCGACCGCGGCCTACGCCAGCACCGTCGCGGCACCCCAGCGGCGAGGCCGGACGCTCGGCGGGCTGTTCGGCGCGACCGGTGCCGGTTCGCTGGTCGGGCCGTTGCTGGGCAGTGTGCTGGCCGGTCGATTCGGCTTCGGCGCCTTGTTCGGCAGCGTCGCCGTTCTCCTGGTGATCGCGAGCGGCCTCGCGCTGGTGCTGCTGCCCCGGTCGTGCGGTGAGGCCGGATCCCGGGAGAACCGGCGCGGCGGATTGCGAGATGCCGCCCGCAGCCTGCTGCTCGAACGCAGCGGCCGCTCGTTGCTGCTGGCAGGCCTGCTCGGTCAGGCGGCGATCTACGCGCTGATCGTGGTGTTCGCGCAGCGGGTGGCCGGGATCGCGGGCAGCATCGCGGCGGCCACGATGTGGGTCGGCGCATTGCAGGCGGCCACCTGGGCGGCCTCGCTGCTCGGCGGTCCGTGGTGGGGCAGGCGAAACGACCGGCGCCCGGCCAACGCCGGGTTCGCGATCGCCGCGGTGTGCTGCGGGGTCGCGGTCGCGCTGCAGGCGCTACCCGCCTCGCCGGAGCTGTTACTGCCGCTGCGGCTGGTGCAAGGCTTCTGCTTCGCCGCGTTCGCTCAGTCGGTCCTGCACGTTGCTTGCGATTTGGCGCCACGGCAGGCTCGGGGCACCGCGGTCGGTTTCAGCAGCGGCTGCCTCGATCTCGGACAGGTCGCGGGTCCGTTCTTCGGTGCGCTCGCGGTGACCGTGCTGCCGCCTGGTGGTGCGTTCGCCGCGATCGGGGCGTTGCTCGGCTGCGCCGCCGTCCTCGCCGTCTGCGGGCTGCGACGATCATCGCCCAGTGCCCCCGTAACCGTTGCTGCCGCTCGAAAACCGGAACTCACCGAGGTGGGAAGTTGAACGACGCACGCCTGCACGCCGAACGAGCCGCCCGGCAGCGGTTGCTCAACTGCTACCTGCGCGAGTCGGGCCGCAGCATGACCGCCACCGGCGACGGCCTGGCACGGGTGCGGCTGACCGCGCCGGGCACCGCCCTGGTGGTCGAACTGCGCCACCGGTCGGTGTTCGGCCATCACGCCTACGGGGACGAAACATGGCTGGAACGGCCGGGCGAGCCGCGGCTCTCGCTGGCCAACCGCGAGTTCATGACGTTGGTGCTCGCCGAAGTCGAAGTCGTTGCCGCGCACGCGTTTCCTGGCATCGACGGCGGTGCTCGGCGGAGCGCCGAGCTCATCGCGCACATCAACGGCAGCATCGGCGCCACCGCCCGCTACCTGCGGCACGACCGGCTCGCACACCACGGTGACGCGCAGTCGTTGACACGCACCGCCGAACAGTCCCTGGTCTACGGTCACCCGTTTCACCCGACCCCGAAGAGCATCGAAGGCTTCGGCGATGAGTTACCGCGCTACGCGCCCGAGCTCGGTGCGAGCTTTAGGTTGCACTACTTCGCAGTGCACCCCGACGCGGTGCTGCAGCGGCGGGTCGCACCTGGGCCGTGGCTGCCGCCCGATGTCGTCGATGCGGTACGGGGGCGGCCCGGCATCGACGGTTATGAGCTGCTGCCGGTCCACCCGTGGCAGGCTAATTACCTCCTGCGACAGCCGCGCGTCACCGACCTGGTGCGTGAGGGCACGCTGGTGGCGCTGGGCGAGCTCGGTGAGCCGGTTTACCCGACGTCGTCGGTGCGCACGGTGTGCGACCCGAGCTTCCCGACTTCGTGGAAACTGCCGCTGCACGTGCGGATCACCAACTTCGTCCGCAACAATCCGGTGGAACACCTGAGGCGAGCCGCCGACGCCGGAGCACTCGTCGCGCAGTTGGCACCGCGGTGGCGGCACCGAGGCTTCGCGGTGCTGGCCGAAACCGGCTTCCGGGGGGTTGACCCGGCGCGTGTCGGCCAGGATCTGGCCGCGGATTTCGCCGTGGTGTACCGGGAAAACCCGTTCGCCGACGGCCGATACGCGCCGCGGGTGGTGGCGAGCCTGCTCGAGGAACGAGTCGGTGGGGCGCCGGACCTGATCGCGGAAGTACGTCGCTCGGCGGGGGCGGGCGGTGTCACGCCGGAGCATGTCGGCCAGTGGCTGCGCCGGTACTTGCGCATCTCGCTGCTGCCATTGCTCGACGTGTTCGGTAGTGACGGCGTCAGTTTCGAGGCACACGTGCAGAACTCGTTGCTGCACACCGAGGACGGCTGGCCCGCGCGGTTCTGGGTGCGGGACATGGAAGGCACCAGCGTCAGCCGCGACCGGCTACGCAACTGCGAACTCGCGCCGGACAGCCCGCTGCTCTACGACGATGAGGAGGCGTGGCGACGGCTGCGGTATCACGCGGTGAGCAATCACCTCGGCCACCTGGTCGCGGTGCTCGGCCGCTTCACCGATGCCGATGAGGCGCGGTTATGGCGCGTCGCCCGAGAATGCCTGCTGCACGCGGGCGGTGAGCGCGCCGAAGCCCTGATCAACTCTCCGGTACTGCCCGCGAAGGCCAACCTGGTCAGCCGGTTCGCCCGCCGTGGCGAGCAACCGCTGTATGTCGACGTACCTAATCCCCTGTTCGAGGTGAGTCGCTGATGGAAACGATCGAACGTGCGCTGCGAGCACCGAGCTTCGTGCCGGTGCGCCGCAGGCTGTTCCGGCAGTTGCTGGAGTCGCTGCTGTATGAAGACGCCCTTGTGCACGAGGGCGCTGATGACGGCCGATGCACGGTCCACGGCGTGGACGAGCACGGCGCGGCGGTGCGCTACCGCTTCACCGCGGTCCGGCGCTTCGGTTTCGACCGGGTCTCCGTCGTCGGGACGCTCCGCCGCGAAACCGCTGTGTCCTCCGAGGAACCCGAGTCGGTGACCCGTTTCCTCGACGAGGTGCGGGCAGCGCTGACGGCGGACGACGACTGCCTCACCCGGTTCGCGCACGAGCTGGAAGAGACGCTGGTCAAGGACGCCCTCGCGCAGTACGTGCGTGCCGAGCGATCCGATGTGCTGCGGGAGGCCGCCTACGACACGCTGGAAGGCACCGTCACCGACGGCCATCGCTACCACCCGGCCTACAAGTCGCGGATCGGTTTCGACATCGAAGACAATCTGGCATACGGCCCCGAGTTCCTGCGGCCGATTCGTCCACTGTGGCTAGCGGCGCACCGCTCGATCACCGAGGTCACCGTCTCGGCCGATCGCGATGAGGCCGGCTTCCTGCTGGCGCAACTGGGCGAGGCGACGCTCGCGGAGTTCAACGACCGCATCCGGGCGGCAGGTGGGGCTCCGGCCGACTACACGCTGCTGCCGGTGCATCCGTGGCAATGGCGCAGGCAGGTGACGAGCGCGTTCTCGCCGCAGCTGCGCTCCGGCGAGCTGATCGTGGTCGGTGAAGACCCGCACGATTTCGCCGCCCAGCAGTCGATCCGTACGTTGAGCTGCCGCGACGAGCCGGCTCGGCCCTACCTCAAGCTCGCACTGTCCATAGTGAACACCTCGACGAGCCGGGTTCTCGCGCCGCACACCGTGCGGAACGCGCCCGCGATCTCCGACTGGCTGCGCAACGTGGTGACGGGCGACGAGTTCCTGCGTGACGAGCTCGGCCTGATCGTGCTCGGCGAGGTCATGGGCAGCGCGGTGACCCCGGCCCCCGCGGCGGGCTTCGCCCGGGGCGAGACCTACGGCACGCTGGCTTGCATCTGGCGGGAGAGCCTGTACGGGTTCCTGGCGCCGGGCGAGCGGGCGGTGCCGTTCACCGCATTGACCGCGATCGAACTGGACGGCACGGCGATGATCGAGCCGTGGCTGCACGCGACGGGAGTACGGGAGTGGGTGGGACGGCTGGTCGACGTGGCCGCGATTCCGTTGCTGCACCTGCTGTTCCGTCACGGGATCGGCTGCGAGGCGCATGCGCAGAACATGGTGCTGGTGCTCCGCGACGGCGTGCCGGTGCGGGTGGCACTGAAGGACTTCCACGACGGGGTCCGGTTCTCCCGCGATCACCTCGCCGACTCAGGCGGCTGCCCACCGCTGGCCGGCACCCCGGCTCACCACGTGAACGCGAACTCCTTCCTCGAGACCGAGGACGTCGATGCGGTCACCGGTTTCGTGCTCGACGCGTTCTGCTTCGTCAACCTCGCCGAGCTCGGCATGCTGCTGGCCGATCGGTTCGGGCTGGCCGAACGGGAATTCTGGGCGATCGTGGCCGAGCGGATCCGCGTTTACCAGGAGCGGTTCCCCGAGCTTGCAGACCGGTTCGCGCTGTTCGACGTAAACCGGCCCGGTGTCGAGGTGGAGAAGCTGACCTCCCGCAGGCTGGTGCCCGATACCGAACCGCTGTTGCACACCGTGCCGAACCCGCTCGCGGTACGGCACGCCGAGGTGAAGTGATCATGCTCAAGCCCAACGCCGTGAAGCGGAAGCTGCGCGACGGTGACGAGGTTTACGGGCTGTTCTGCTCGATACCCGCGCCCGCACTGGTCGAGATGGTGGGCTGCGCGGGCTACGACTTCGTCGTCATAGACAGCGAACACACGCTGGTCGACCCGCAGCAGCTGGAGAACCTGATCCGGGCGGCGGAAGCGGTCGACCTGACGCCGTTCGTGCGGGTACCGGAGGCCGATCCGGGTGCGATCCTGCGCGCCCTCGACGCGGGGGCCATG
>WHSS01000271.1 GCA_009379975.1 Actinophytocola sp. | reverse complement strand
CCACCGGCCGCGCAACGGGACGCACCGTTCTGACCACCGATAAACAGGCCCGCTTCGGCGAACTCCCCGGAGTGACCGCTCGCTTGCTCAACTGAACGGACTTGCGCGACTCACGCCAGTATCCGCACAGGGAATCCCGCGATTAGCGTGGAATCGGAGCCCAAGGTGGCCCTGGGCGCCATATAGGCGCCCAGGGCCACCTTGGGCTCCCGATCACGTTGTCGGCAACGCCGTAACGCGGCAAGTTCGTGGCACTCGAACCCGATCCCTCGCACCCCACCGGTCACGCGCTGTGCATCAAGGGCAAGGCGGCGCCCGAGATTGTCAACCACACCGAACGGCTGCTCCACCCGCTCAAGCGCACGAGTCCCAAGGGCTCCGCCGACCCCGGCTGGCAGCGCATCACCTGGGACGAGGCGCTTGACACGGTCGCGCAACGGCTGGGCGCGCTCTCGCGCGAGCACGGCCCGGAGTCCGTCGTCTTCAGCTCCAGTTCCCCCTCGACCTCGGCGATGTCCGACGCCGTCGACTGGGTAATGCGGCTCAAGCGCGCATTCGGCAGCCCGAACATGCGCGTGTCCATGGAGCTGTGTGGATGGGGCCGCTACATGGCCTCGATCTACACCTACGGCGAATCCGTGCCGGGGGTGTACATGCCGGATCTCGACAATGCGGGTTGCATCCTGTGTTGGGGCTACAACCCCCTCGGTCGCTCGGCTCTGCCACGCGACGAGCACGGCGGCCTCGGTCGCGCGCGGAGCACGCCTCGTCGTCGTCGATCCACGGCGCGCCGGACTCGCAGGCAAGGCCGACCACTGGTTGCGCGTCCGCCCGGGAACCGACACCGCGCTGGCCCTCTCCCTGACCCACGTGATGATCACCAACGGCTGGTTCGACAGCGACTTCGTCCGCCGCTGGACGAACGCGCCGCTGCTGGTCCGTACCGACACGGCTCGCCTGCTGCGCGCGAGCGAGGTCTCGCCCGATGGCGATCCGGCCCACTACGTCGCGTGGGACGAGACCGGCGCGTGCACCGTCGCTTACGACCCGGCACATGGCCGCCACGCGATCGACGAGGCTCGACTCGCGCTGTTCGGCACGCGAGAAGTCGCGACGAGCAATGGCCCGGTGACCTGCCGACCGGCGTTCGACCTCGTCGCCGAGCAGTGCCGCCGGATGGCACCGGCCGTGGCGTCGGAGATCACCGGAGTGCCTGCCGCCGACATCGAGGCGACGGCGCGGACGCTGTGGGAGTCGCGTCCCGTGGCGTATTACACATGGAGCGGCTTGGAGCAGCACGGCAACACCACGCAGACCATGCGCGCGATCAATCAGCTCTACGCTCTGGCCGGCAGCTTCGACGCGCCAGGGGGCAACGTCGCTTTCCCCAGCGTGCCTGCCAACTCGATCGATGGCGCCGAGCTGCTGGCGCCGGAACAGCTCGCCAAGACCATCGGCGTGACGCACCGGCCGCTGGGGCCTGCCCGGTTCGAGTTCGTCACCGGTGAGGACTTCTACACCGCGGCCCTCGAGGGCCACCCCTACCGCGCGCGGGGACTGGTGAACTTCGGCGCCAACCTGGTCATGGCCCACGGCTCCAGTGAACGTGGGCGGGACGCGCTGGCGGCGCTCGATTTTTGCGTCCACGCCGACTTGTTCATGAGCCCGACCGCCGAGCAGGCCGACATCGTGCTTCCGGTGACGAACGCGTTCGAGGCGGAGGGCCTCAAAATCGGGTTCGAGATCAACGAGGCGGCACAGTCGCTGGTGCAGCTGCGCAGGCCGCTCGTGCCCCCTCGCGGCGAAGCCCGATCGGATATGCAGATCATCTTCGCGCTCGCGACCCGCCTCGGCCTTGGCGAGCACTTCTGGGACGGCGACATCGACGCAGCGCTCCGGTACCAGCTTGCCCCGAGCGGCCTGACGCTCGATCAGCTCCGCGCCGAACCCGCGGGCATAAGGGTGCCGCTGCGGACCCGTCACCGGAAATACGCCGAAAGCGATGGCAATGGCGATGGCCCACGTGGTTTCCGCACGCCATCACGCAAGATCGAGCTGTATTCGGAAGTCCTGCGCGATCACGGCTACCCGCCGCTGGCCGAGTTCGCCGAGCCAGGTGTCAGCCCGCGATCACGGCCCGAACTCGCCGAGCGGTTCCCGCTCATCCTGACCTGCGCGAAGTCGCTGTGGTTCTGCGAATCCCAGCACCGCAATGTGGCGAGCCTGCGCCGCCGCGTCCCCGACCCGCAGGTCGAAATGCATCCGGACACCGCACGCGCACGCGGCATCGCCGCCGGCGACTGGGTCCGGCTGGACACTCCGCACGGCAGCATCCGCGCCCGCGCCAAGCTCACCGTCAGCCTTGATCCGCAGGTGGTGTGCGGCCAGCACGGCTGGTGGCAGGCCTGCGCCGAGCTCGACCAGCCCGGCTACCCGCCGTTCGGCCCCGGCAGTGCCAATCTCAATGCGGTGCTGAGCCAACAGCCCAGCGACCCGATCAGTGGCAGCTCACCGCTGCGCGCGTTGATCTGCGACGTCGTCCTGCTGACTCCGGCGAAAGCCCCTAGCTAGGCGCATACGACTGCGCCGCCGAGTGACCCCGCAGCAGGGGCACTCGGCGGCGCAGGACCGGCCAGTGATGCCGGCGTTCGAGCTACTTCTTGTACTTCAGGATGAACAGGCCGCGGTCCATGGTGCTGACCCCGACGACGTCCTGCTTGAAGTACGGGTAGTTACTCCACGTGCCACCCTCGAACGACGCGTTGTCGTTCTCCGGGTAGACGTCGAAGTAGCCGACCTCCTTCAGCTCACCCTGGCTGACCTTGCCCGTGTGGTACACGCGCAGGCCGGAGGTGTAGTTCGACACGAACGCGAGCTTGCGCTCGGTGTAGATGTTGTGGTCGATCGACGTGGTGTCATTGTCGAACGTGCCACTGTGCACTGGGTTGTCGAGATCGGCCAGGTCCCAGATCCGTGTCCTGGTGTTGTGGCCGTGATCGAGTTCGTCCAGTTCGTCACCGTGCAGGAAGTACCGCTGACCGGGTGTGAACCAGCCCTGGTGGCTGTAGCCGGGTTCGTCGTACGCCATCCGAGAGACCTGCACCGGGTTCGACTTGTCCGTCACGTCGGTGACCGACACGAAGTGGCCGTCGGTAGCCGCGTTCGAGTTGACGCAGATCTCCCGGCCCGCGTAGTCGGCATCCGGTCCGGAGTAGTTCACGCACTGGGTGTCGTGGATGTAGCCGTCACCGTCGTAGCAGCCCGCGGAACTCGGGCTCCTCGGCGTGGAGATGTCCACCATGTGTAGTCCGCCAGCACAGGTGTTGGTGCCGATGACGTAGGCGTATCCGGAATCTTCGTTGATGGCGATGTTGTGCGCGTTGCTGAACCCGGCATAGTGTGCGTCCTCGGTGAACGTGCCACTCTCGGAGCGCAGCCTGGTCAGGTCGAAGACCTGCATGCCGTGCGGCTGTTGCTCCGACACCACGAACGCATGGTTGTCATGCACCTTGATGTCGCGCCAGAACGGCCGGTTCGGGTCGAGCACATGTGCCGGCAGCATGCCGACTACCGTCGCGTTCTTAGCGTCGCTGATGTCGACGAACACGGTGCCTTCAGTGCCGCCAACGATGGCGTAGTCCTTGCCGTTCGACGGGTCGGTCCAGCCCCACATGTCGTTGGCGAAGCTCAGGCCGAGATCCTCCAACCACAGGTGGTCGAGCATGTCGACACCGTCGCAGGCGTAGGTATCGGCCGCCACGCCGTTGACGCACTTGGCCTGACCTTCCGGTGCCGCCTCGAGTTCTGCCTGCCGTTCTTCGGCGGTCGGGGGCGAGACCTGGTCATAGGCCTGTTCATGCGCCCACGCTGCCGGTGCGCCGGCGACCGCCGCTGTGAGTAGCGCTATCGCCGCAACAGCGATTGATGCCCTCATCATTCCTCCCGAGTAGTCGGCAAGTCGGGTATTGCCCGGCTTGTGCCGTCACCCAATCGGGTACTACTCAGAAGCACAAGGGCCGTTCGAATCATTTATTGCCGCGCAAAACTGAGCGAACGTGACATTCGGCCCAATCTATGGGCCCAACGTCACGTTCGCTCAGGCGTTGACGGCGGCGAAGTTAGCTCAACCGGCGGTCGGCGGACGTTCCACCAATTGGCTCAGATAGAGCTGTTCACCCAGCTTGTCGAGCAGGTCGAGCTGGGTGTCCAGGTAATCGATGTGATGCTCTTCGTCAGCCAAGATCTTTTCGAAGAGGTTCGCCGTGGTGATGTCGCCCTTCTCCCGGCACATCCCGATCCCGGGGCGGAGCCGGTCGATGACTTCCACTTCGATCTCACGATCGTTGCGGAACTGCTCGGGGACCGTCTGCCCCAACCGCAGCGGCAGCAGGCGCTGAAAGTTCGGAAGACCTTCGAGGAACAAGATGCGGTCGGTGATCCACTCCGCGTGGTGCATCTCCTCCATGGATTCGGCGCGCGTGTGCTCCGCCAGTTTGGTGAAGCCCCAGTTGGCCTGCATCTTGGCGTGCAGGAAGTACTGGTTGATCGCTGTCAGCTCGCTGGTGAGCTGCTCGTTGAGAAGGGCGATCACCTCATCGTCGCCGCGCATCGGCGTACCTCCGATCAATCCGATGATCGGAGGCTACTCGCGCGCCATAGGGGTCACAACTCAAAGCCGCTCAGTCCGCTCAACGGACTGAAGGCGCCACTCACTCCATCCAGCCGCGGCGTCTGCCGGATCAGGCGCTCTTCGCGAAGCGGCCTACCGCGTCGCCCTGCGGCTCGGTCTGCTCGAGGAGCTCGCACAGCCGGTCCACGCACGTGCCGCATCCCGTGCCCGCGGCGCACTTGTCGCCGATCTCGGACACGGTCCTCGCGCCGGCCAGGATCGTGGCCTCGACCTGTGAGGTCGTCACGGCCGCGCAGACACATGCGTACACGAGCGGTGACATCCTTCCTTCATGGCGTATTAATTAGGTAAGGCTAAGCACAACAGATCAACTGGAATCGCGCAAGCCCCTTGCGCGCTTAACGGCCAACCTCACACCCGCCGCTCGCGAACCGGCACAGCCGGCCTGCGTCCGAGTTACCGTCCGAGCGCCTTCTCGAGCTGCTTCTTCGACATCGACGAGCGGCCCTTGACGTTTCGCTTCTTG
>WHSS01000047.1 GCA_009379975.1 Actinophytocola sp. | reverse complement strand
GAGCCCGCCGGTCAGTCCTGACGGGATCACCGTCGTGGCTTCTGGCATGTCACCGAGTGTAGGGCCCGCGCACACCGCCGTGCCGAGACTCAAGTACTAGGCCACCACGAAGACCAAGGTCGCTATCGCGAATCCCATCAGTCCGATGGTGGTCTCCATGACGGTCCAGGTCTTGAGCGTGGTCTTTACGTCCATCCCCATGAACCGGCCGACCAGCCAGAAGCCCGAGTCGTTGACGTGGCTGGCCATCACCGATCCCGCCGCGAGCGAGAGCACGATCGCGGCGAGCTGCACCGCGTTGAAGTCCCCCGCGGCGACTACGGGCTGCACCAGCCCGGACGCGGTGATCAAGGCGACCGTGGCCGAACCCTGCGCGATCCGCAACGCGGTCGAGATGACGAAGGCGGCGACGATCACCGGCATGCCGATGCCTTCGAGGCTGTCCGAGAGCGCGTCGCCGATACCGCCGGTCCGGAGCACGCCACCGAACATGCCACCGGCACCGGTGATCAGGATGATCGCGCAGACCGGGCCGAGCGCCGAGTCGAGCAGCTTCTCGATGAGGTCCTTGCTCTTGCCCCGCCGGGCGCCGAGTACGTAGGTGGCGACGAAGACCGTCACCAGCAATGCCACCGGCGTCGAGCCGATGGTCCTGGCGATGCCGTACCAAACCGCGTCGCCGTCGACGATGCCTGCCGCCCGGAGTGCGTCGAGCCCGGTGTTGATGAAGATCATCACCAGCGGCAGCAGGAGCAGCACAATGGTGCGCGCCCGAGGCGGGTCATCGTCGTGCTCGGCTTGCTGTCCCGCGCTGAGGATGTCATGCACCGGCAGCACGAACCGGCGACCGGCCCACAGCCCGTAGAGATAGCAGGTGACGTACCAGGTCGGGATCGCGACGAGGAGCCCAAGCAGGACGACAAGGCCGACATCGGCGCCGAGCAGCTCGCCCGCCGCGACCGGGCCGGGGTGTGGCGGCACGAAGACGTGCATCACGGAGAACGCACCGGCGACGGGCAAGCCGTAGCGAAGTACGCCGCCACCGACCCGCCGAGCGACGGTGAACAGGATCGGCAGCATCACCACGAGCCCGGCGTCGAAGAAGATCGGGAAGCCGAAGAGCAGCGAGGCGATGCCGAGGGCGAGCGGGGCCCGCTTCTCGCCGAACCGCGCGATGAGCGCCTCGGTGAGCGCCTGGGCGCCGCCGCTGACCTCGATGAGTCTGCCGAGCATCACGCCGAAGCCGACCAGCAGCGCGACCCCGCCCAGCGTCGAGCCGAAGCCGTCAGCGAGCACGTCGATCACACCGGCGGGCGGGATCCCCACCGCGAATGCGGTAAGCAGGCTCACCGTGACCAGCGCGAGGAACGCGTGCACCCGCAGCTTGATGATCAAGAACAGCAGTAGGGCGACCGCGGCCGCCGCGATGCCGAGTAGCGGCCCAGCGGTGAGGGTCTGCTCCCAGCCTTCAAGGGTGTCCATTGCCTAAGCTCCCGTCGTTCGTCGAGATGTCAGCAGGGTTGGGGGAAGTGGCGGAGCGGGTGGAGATGGCGGGTCTGGCGGGGCCGGTGAAGCCAGGCCCAGCAGGACCAGTGCCGTTTCGGCGACCTCGCCCGGTGACGCCCTCGGGTCGACGACGACGCCGTCCTCGTCGGACTCGAGTGCTTCGAGGTCGGCGAACTGCGAGCCGAGCAACGCGGGCGGCATGAAGTGACCGGACCGGCCGGCGATCCGCCGCTGCACCACCCCCGTCGTGGTGTGGAGATAGACGAACCGGACCCTGGCGTCGGCCTGCCGCAGCACGTCCCGGTAGGTCCGCTTCAACGCCGAGCAAGTGACGACCACGCTCTCCCCGGCGGCGGCGCGTTCGCTGATCCAATCCCGGATGGCGTGCAGCCACGGAATCCGGTCGGCGTCGGTCAACGCGATCGACGCCGACATCTTGTCGATGTTGGGCTGCGGATGGAACCCGTCGGCTTCGGCCATCGGCCAGCCAAGCCTCTCGGCGAGCAGCTCGGCGGTGGTGCTCTTGCCGACCCCGGAAACCCCCATGACGACCACGCAGGTCACGGGAGAACTGACAGACATCCGAGCTCCTCTTCGGCGTCGATGGCGAAAGACGACCGGCCCAGGAATCGCGCACGATAGCGGGACAGCCGTCGAAAGGTATTACCTTTTCGAGTGAAAGGTATCACCATTGGTGCCGGAGCGGAACCCGATGGCACAACTTGCGTCTACCCTCGGCAGGGTGGAGCCAGTGACCAGTGCGAACCCGGACGAGCGCGGCCAACTCGGGGCACTGCACGACTCCGTACTCGACACGATCGGCCGCGAAATCACCGGCGGCGCACTGCGCTCGGGGGACGTCCTGACGCTCGATGTGATCCAGCAACGCTTCGGTGTCTCCCGCACCGTGGCGCGCGAGACGATGCGGCTGCTCGAGTCACGCGGCCTGGTGACGTCGAAACGCCGCGTCGGCATCACCGTGCAGCCGCAGTCGTCTTGGAACGTCTTCGACCCCAAGGTGATCTGGTGGCGGCTGGCAGGCCCCGATCGTGACGCCCAGCTGCGGTCGCTGACCGAACTGCGGATCGCCGTCGAACCGCTGGCCGCCGCCGCCGCGGCGCGGGGCGCGTCGGCACAGCAGCGGCAGCAAATCGTCGAGCTCGCGGCCGCCATGCGCCGTCACGGGGAAGCGGGCGAGCTGGACATCTTCCTCGAGCTCGACATCGCCTTCCACGGGCTACTGCTCGACGCGGGTGGTAATGAGATGTTCGCCGCGCTGACCGACGTCGTCGCGGTGGTGCTGCGGGGCCGCACGACCCTCGGGCTCATGCCGAGCAAGCCGAACCCCGCGGCGCTGGACCTGCACGAAGCGGTGGCGGCCGCGGTCGCGGCGGGCAGCAGGGCGGATGCCGAGAACGCCATGCGCGAACTGCTCGCCGAGGTCCGCGACGCCATGACGCACTCGTAACCCCGTTCAACGGACTGAAAGCGTCGCTCACTCCACCCAGTGGACTGAGTGCGTCTTTCAGCGCGTATGGAGGGTGCGGGCCAGCACTGAGCCTTGGCCCGTCAGATCATCTTGTGCTTGTCCGGCGGCGGCTTGCGCGGCACCCGTTGGACGGCGACCCCGCCCCAGAACGCGAAACCGTTCACGCGCACCACCGGGCCGCTCGCGTCCGGATGCTCCGGCGCATCACCGTGGCTCTCGAAGCTGCCCATGAACCCCATGCCGGTGACCTCGACCCGGATATCGTCGGGCACCAGGATCTTGATCCCACCCATGATCGCCACCGCGGTGATCGTCGAATGCTGCTCGGCGAAGGTTGCGCGCCGCAGGTCGAGCTCCACACCGCCCCAGAACGCGTAGCTGTTGTGCTGCGGCGGCACGACCCAGTTGCCCTTGCGGTCGGTGCCGGACATGATCGCGACCGACGACGTCGAGCCAGGCGTGCCGCCGATGAGGTGATGCGGCGCCGCGACCGAGGCGGCCTGCCGCTGCTCCAGCGCGGCACCCTGCGGCAGATCGGCGGTGATCGGCTCCAGCTCGTCGAGCGTCCTCGCGGCGTAGACCGACGACAACCGGTCCTCGAGTTCGATCATGGTGATGCGGCCCTCGGCCATCGCCCGGTGCAGCACGGTCGCCACCCGTTCCCGGTCCGCATCGGAGGCGCGCAACGACGGCGGCTTCGGCGGCTCAGGGGTGTCCTCGCGAGGCATTTCGGTCACCTGCCCGAGCTTAACGGTTGGGAGCTTCGCCAGTCGGCGGGTGGGGCCACCAGTCGGCACCAAGGTGCCATGGGGTGCGCATGTGGCACCGAAGGAGGCCTTGGGCTCGTCACTTCACCTGCCCGCGGCAGCCGAGCCGCCTCACAACCGGGCATACTCTCAGCTCATGGACGTGCTCGTGGTAGATCATCCGCTCGCCAAGGCCCGGCTCTCGGTCATGCGTGACCGCCGCACCGACAACGCCGGCTTCCGCGCCGCGCTGCACGAGCTCACCACCATGCTGGTGTACGAGGCCATGCGGGAAGCGCCGGTGCGCACCGAGCGCATCACCACCCCGCTCACCGACACCGACGCCTACCGGCTGGCCAAGCCGCCGCTGCTGGTGCCGGTGCTACGCGCCGGGCTCGGCATGGCCGATCAGGCACACGGGCTGATCCCGGAGTCGTTGATGGGCTTCGTCGGCCTCGCGCGGAACGAGGAAACGCTGCGGCCGGAGCCCTACATGGAGTCGCTGCCGCCGGATCTGTCGAACCTGCCGGTGTTCGTGCTCGACCCGATGCTGGCGACCGGCGGCTCGATGGAGTACACCATCCGGCTGCTCACCGAACGCGGCGCGACCGACGTGACCGCG
This sequence comes from Actinophytocola sp., assembly GCA_009379975.1. Lineage (GTDB taxonomy): Bacteria > Actinomycetota > Actinomycetes > Mycobacteriales > Pseudonocardiaceae > WHSS01. Next base: position 20,809 of record WHSS01000047.1, on the reverse strand, counting down.
GTGTGCGCGCTCGCCGCGCCGGAAGGCCTCGGCCGGCTCCGCGAGTCCGGGCTACCGGTACGCGTGGTCACCGCCAGCATCGACGAGCGGCTCAACGACAACGGCTACATCGTGCCGGGGCTCGGCGACGCGGGCGACCGCCAGTACGGCGATCGCTGAGCGTCCGCCCTCAGCGGCGGATGTGCAGGTGCGCCGCGACGTCGCCGAAGGGCACCCTGGTCTGCTCACCGGTACTCATGTCGCGCACGATGACCTCGCCCGCGACCTGCTCCTGCGGCCCGTAGAGCAGCGTGAACGCGGCGTTCTGCGTGTTCGCCCACTTGAGCTGCTTCGCGAGCTTGCCTGACGTGCCGAGGTAGACGCCGACGCGCAACCCGCTCAACCGAAGCTCAGCGGCCAGCTTCGCGACATCGGCCTCGGCACCGAGCACGGTGATCGCGACATCGAGGCCCCCCGGCGTGACCTCGGCCGCGTCCCGCATCGAGAGGATGCGCTCGAGACCGATCGAGCCACCACACGCGGGCAGGTCGGGCCCGCCGAGCGAGGCGACAAGCCCGTCGTAGCGGCCGCCGCTGGCGATCGAGCCCGGGTAGCCCGCCGCCGTGACCTCGAAGATCGCGCCGGTGTAGTAGTCAAGGCCGCGCACCATCCGCGGCGTGAAAACCACCCGGCCGGTGGGCAGGCCCGCTGTCAGCTCCAGCACTCGATCGACCTCGGCCAGGCCGCGTTTGCCCTGCTCCGAACCGTCGAGGCGGTCGCGGATCCGGCCTTCGTCGCCCGCGCTCAGGTCACCGACCAGCGAGTCGGCCGTCTCCAGGGCCAGGCCACGCTCGAGGAGTTCGGCCGCCACCTTCTCCGGTGAGAGCTTGTCGAGCTTGTCGAGCGTGATGAGCACCTGGCCGCCCAGTTCCGCGGGCACCCGGTAAGCCTCCAGCAAGCCGAACAACGCCTGCCGGGAGTTCACCTCGAAGGTGAAGTCCTCGACGCCGAGCGCGAGAATCCCGTCGTTGACCGCCGAGACGATCTCGGCGTCGGCCATCTCCGACGGCGAGCCGACGATGTCGATGTCGCATTGTGTGAACTCGCGGAAGCGCCCCTTGCCCGGCCGATCCGCGCGCCAGACCGGGCCGATCGCATACCGCTTGTACGGCGAGGGCAGCTGGCTGCCGTAGGTCGAGACCACCCTGGCCAGCGGCACGGTGAGGTCGTAGCGCAGCGCGAGGTCGGCTTCGCCGGTGGCTTCGTGCTCGCCGCGCCGCAGGATCTTGAAGACCAGCTTGTCGCCCTCGTCGCCGTACTTACCCGTAAGCACCTCGATGCGCTCGAAGGCGGGCGTGATCAGCGGATCGAAGCCGTAACGCTCGAACACATCGCGCACCGCGCTGAATGCGGCCTCGCGACGGCGTACCTCGTCGGCGAGGAAGTCGCGGGTGCCTGACGGTGGTTCGGCGGCTTGCGCCATGACGCTGGTCCTCCTGGGTTGAGCGGCTGCCGCCCCATTGTCGCCTGCGAGGCGGCGATGACCTCAGCGGGGATTCACAACCCGGGTCCGCGAGCCGATGAACAGGGCGATAGCCGCGCCTGCGACGCAGACGAAGGCCGTGATCAAGAAGATCTCGCTGTACTGGGTCAGGAGCGCCTCGTTGACGCGATGCCGGAACACCGCCTCTACGCGCTCCGCTTCGGCCTCGGACATGCCGATGGTGAGCGGCAGCGGGATTTCCTGCATGAGACTGTGGAACCGGTGCAGGCCCCATGCCGAGAGCGCCGCGATGCCGACCAGCATGCCGGTCATCCGCGCCACGACGACCGCGGCGGAGGCGATGCCGTGCTGCACCGGCGGCACCACCCGGAGCACCGCTGCCGACACCGGCGCGATCACCAGCCCGAGCCCGAGCCCGACCAGCACCAGATCGGTGTCGAGCCGGGGCAGCGAGAACACGCCGAGGTCATGCCGTGCCGCCAGCGGGTTGATCGGCCAGCCCGCGAGCAACGCGAAGCCCGCCGCCGCGATCAACATGCCCGCACAGCCGATGATGCGCTCACCGAACCGCGCGGCGAGCCAGCCACCGGCAACGGCCCCGATGGGCAACGCGATCAGGAAACGCAGCAGCACCATGATCGCGCCCGCGTCGTCGGTGTCCAGCAACGACTGCGCGAACAGGTCCACGTCGACCAGCGTGACCATCAGCGCCGCCCCGGCCGCCGCGCTCACGCCCAGCGCGGCGAAGAACGGGCCGAGCGCCACGCCAGCGGTGTCGATCAGCTTGGTCCGCGCGAGCATCTCCCACACGACGAAGGCCACCGCTGCCACGGCGGCGCCGATCAGCAGGCTCACCCCATTCTCCGGCAGCACCTGCTTACCGGGTTCGGAGTTGTAGAGCCCGACGACGACGAGGCCCAGCGTGATCGCGAGCAGGCCGCCGCCGACGACGTCGACCTTGGCACGTTCGGCGCCGGCCGGGCTCGCCCGCCGCGGCAGGGCAAAGTGCACCACCGCGATGGCGATCACCGCGAGCGGCACGTTGACCCAAAACACCCCGCGCCAGCCCGCGACCGCCGCGAGCAGCACGCCGTAGAGCGGACCGAGTACCGCGCCCAGTTCCTGCGCCGCACCGACCGAGCCAAGCACCGTCGCCCGGCGGCGCTCGGAGAACAGGTCGGCGGCCAGCGCCATGGTGACCGGCAACAGCGCACCGCTGGCGATGCCTTGCACGACACGCCCGATGACGATCAACGGCACGTCTTCGGCGAGCGCGGTGACCGCCGATCCTGCCGCGAAGCCGATCAGGCACACCTGTAGCAGCAGCTTGCGCCCGAACCGGTCCGACGCCTGGCCGAGCAGCGGCATGGCGGCGACGTAGCCGAGCAGGTAACCGGTGACGATCGGGGTGAGGCGTTCCAGCCGGTTGATCGGGATCTGCAGGTCCTCGACGATCTGGCGGAACAGCGCGATGACGACGTAGGTGTCGAGCGCGCCGAGCAGCACCGCGAGCCCGCCAGCGCCGATCGCGCCGACCCGCGCGCGCCGGGTCAAGGCGCCAGAAGGGCTGCGCATCAGACAGGCGGCTCGACCGTGACCGGTTCGTTGACCTTCGACAAGGTCACCGTCATCGTGCCCGGCTTGGCGTCCTTGCCTTCCTTGGCAGGGAATTCGGTGCTCGCCTTGACCGGCAGCTTCCCCTCCTTACTCACCCAGAGCGTGACCGGCACGTCGGCGTCGGCCTTCGGCACCAGGCCCGCGATGGCGTCCTTACCGACCGTGCCCTTGATCTGGTACACGGGCGTGCCGTTGACGTCGGCCTCGGCGACCGTCTTGGCGTCGCGCACGCTGCTGATGAGTTTGGCGATCCCGCGTTCCGGGTCGAGCACGGCGGAGAAGTCGTAGACCATCGCGGCCTGCGCCTCGGGGATCTGCTGGTACTGGCCGCTGCCGAGGTCGAGGTGAAGGGTGCCGTCGACGAGTACGAACTTCGCTTCGGCGGTGCCGCCCATCGCCGTCAGCTTCGCCGTGCCCTTGGCAGCGACGGATTCGCCGTCGCGGGTGATGTCGCCGTCGATGGCGTCGACCGCCATACCGGGCACCTCGCCGGTGACGGCCACCGTGAAGTGGGTGCTGGTGATCTCGGCGGCGCGCTTCGCCGCGTCCTCGACGAGGCCCGCGCCGTCTGGGAGCTGGTCGGTCGGTTTGGGCTCGTCCTCATCCGAGGTGCAGCCGGTCGCCAGCAAGGCGACGGCCGCGAGCATGGCGATCAGGATTCGGCGCGGGAGCATGCCTGCATCGTAGGACGCCCCCCGATCCACCGTGCGGGCAACGCGCGTTCGAGCTAGCCGCCATCGTCGTCGTGCGTGAAAGTCGTTGCTCCCGCACGTCTCAGCACTCACGACTCCGGCACGTTGGGTCGTGAGTGCTCAAGCGTGCCCGAGCAAGGTGTTTCACTCACGACACTACGGTGGCCGGGTCAGATCTCGCCGACGTCGACAACACGGACGACGGCCATGCCCGCTTCGTCGGAGGCTGCGAGGTCGACCTCGGCGGTGATCGCCCAGTCGTGGTTGCCTTCCGGATCGTCGAAGGTCTGGCGCACCCGCCACTGGCCTTCGACCGCCTCGATGCTGATCATGGCGGGCCCCCGGGCGTCCGCGCCGGTGCCGACCGAGTCGTACTCCTCGAAGTAGCCGTCCATCGCGTCTTCCCACGCCTCGGCGTCCCACCCGGCGTCGCCGTCGAGTTCGCCCAGCGTGTGATACCGCTCCCGCGCGGCCAGCTCCACCCTGCGGAACAGCTCGTTGCGCACGAGCACCCGGAACGCCCGCTCGTTGCCGGTGACCGGACGGGGCGCGCTCGGCTCCGGCCTGCTGACCGGCGCGTTCTCGTCGCTCGGGTGGCGCAGCGCCTCCCACTCGTCGAGCAGGCTCGAGTCGACCTGCCGCACCAGCTCACCGAGCCACTCGATCAGGTCAGCCAGCGGCTCGGTCTTGGCCTCGTCCGGCACGGTGTGCCGCAGCGAGTCGTAGACGTCGGTGAGATAGCGCAGCACCAGCCCCTCCGACCGGGACAGGCCGTAGAAGCCGATGTACTCGACGAAGTTCATCGCCCGCTCGAACATGTCGCGCACCACCGACTTCGGCGACGGGTGCGTGTCGGCGATCCAGGGGTGACCCTGCCGGTAGGTGTCGAACGCCGCCTCGATCAGCTCCTCGAGCGGCTTCGGGTAGGTGACCTCGTCGAGCAGTTCCATCCGCTCGTCGTACTCGATGCCCTCGGACTTCATCACCGCGACGGCCTCGCCGCGAGCCTTGAACTGCTGCTGGGACAGCACCTGGCGCGGGTCGTCGACCGTCGCCTCGATGACGGAGACGACGTCCAGCGCGTACGACGGCGACTCCCGGTCGAAGAGTTCGATGGCGGCCAGCGCGAACGGCGACAGCGGCTGGTTCAGCGCGAAGTCGAACTGCAGATCGACGGTCAGCCGGGCGATCCTGCCCTCCTCGTCGGGCTCGGGCAGTTGCTCGACCACGCCCGCGTCGCGCAGCGCACGGTAGATAGCGACCGCGCGGAGAATGTGCTTGCGCTGCCGATCGCGCGGTTCGTGGTTGCCCTCGAGCAGGTGGCGCATGGCGTCAAAGGCGTTGCCCGGCCTGCCGATCACGTTGAGCAGCATCGAGTGGCTCACCGCGAAGCTGGACGTCAGCGGCTCCGGATCGGCCGCGATCAGCCGCTCGTAGGTGGACTCGGTCCAGTTCACGAACCCTTCGGGGGCCTTCTTCCTGACGATCTTGCGCTTCTTCTTCGGGTCGTCGCCGACCTTGGCCAGCGCCTTGGCGTTCTCGACGACGTGATCGGGCGCCTGCACGACGACATAACCGTCGGTGTCGTAGCCCGCGCGACCCGCACGGCCGGCGATCTGGTGGAACTCGCGGGCCTTGAGATGCCGCATCCGGACCCCGTCGTACTTGGTCAGCGCGCTGAACAGCACCGTCCTGATCGGGACGTTGATGCCGACACCGAGCGTGTCGGTGCCGCAGATGACCTTCATCAGGCCCGCCTGCGCCAGCTGCTCGATCAGTCGCCGGTACTTCGGCAGCATGCCCGCGTGGTGCACGCCGATGCCGTGCCGCACCAGCCGGGACAGCGTCTTGCCGAAGCCCGCCGAGAACCGGAAGTCGCCGATCAGGTCCGCGATCGCGGCCTTCTCCGCCTTGCTGCACACGTTGATGCTCATCAGCGCCTGCGCCCGCTCGATGGCCGCGGCCTGCGCGAAGTGCACCACGTAGACCGGCGCCTGGCCGCCGGTGAGCAGCTCGTCGATCGTCTCGTGCAGTGGGGTCATCGCGTAGCGGAAGGTCAGCGGCACCGGGCGCTGCACCGAGGTCACCACCGCGGTCGACCGTCCGGTCAGGCGGGTCAGGTCCTTCTCGAAGAAGCCGACCTCGCCCAGCGTCGCCGACATCAGCACGAACTGCGCGTCCGGCAGTTCGAGCAGCGGCACCTGCCAGGCCCATCCCCGCTGCGGGTCGGCGTAGAAGTGGAACTCGTCCATCACCACTTGCCCGACGCGGGTCTCGGCACCGTCGCGCAGCGCCATGTTCGCCAGGATCTCCGCGGTGCAGCAGATGATCGGCGCGTCGGCGTTGACCGAGGAGTCACCGGTCATCATGCCGACGGCGTCCGCGCCGAAGACATCGACGAGCGAGAAGAACTTCTCCGAAACCAGCGCCTTGATCGGGGCGGTGTAGTAGCTGCGCCTGCCATTCCGATTCAAGCTCTGGGCCAGCGCCGCGAAGTGAGCGCCGATCGCCACCAGGCTCTTACCCGATCCGGTCGGCGTCGACAGGATCACGTTCGAGCCGGAAACGATCTCGATCAGCGCCTCTTCCTGCGCCGGGTAGAGCGTCAGCCCGCGATCATCCGCCCAGCTCGCGAAGGCTTCGAACAGCGAGTCGGGATCCGGTTCGGCGGGTAGTGCGGCGGTGAGGTTTGTGCTTGTCGCAGTCATGGTTACCCACCACTGTGCCACCTTGGACTTGACGGCACGTACGGTGTGCGGCGCGCAGCACCGCCCGCTCGGTGCCGCGACTGCCGGGAACCCGTAGGCTGCACACGCGCGTTACCCGCGTGCACGTGCGGAACTGGTCAGCGGAGGATGCAGTGGCTACCGACATCATCCCGATCGAACTCGGGCTACCCCAAGGCGATCTGGTGACCCTCTGGGCGCCGCGTTGGCGTGAGGACGGCGAGGAATGGGAGGCCTTCCTCGGCGACGAGGAGGACCTGTTCGGCTTCCCCGACGCCGCTCACCTCGCCGCTTACGTGCGCACCGCGGACCAGCACGATCTCATCGACCATCCATCGTGGCACATCGTGCCCGCGCTCAACGTGCCCGAGCTGATCCCGGACGACGATCACTCCTACGACCTGGTCGGCGTGCCGGAGCTCGTCGCCGAGGACCCGGACTCGTGGACCATCGGCGAGCTCGCGGAGATCATCGGCATCATCCGGTCACTCGCCGATGTATGCGAGCTGGACGAGGTCCACGAGGTGCTCGACGCGCACGAGGGCTTCTCGCTGCTGCAGCAGGGCAGGCTGCCGTTCACCGGCCGCGAGGGTGCCAAGCTGTGGCACGACCTCTCCGAGGCGGTCTCCGAAAAGTGGGACATCGTGCTCGATGCCATCGACGATCTGGTCACCGTGCCGGAGATCGACAAGTCCACGCTCGACGAGACCGCGGAGGAGCTCGCGGCGTTCCACGAGGAGTCCGCGGAGTCCGAGGCGGGCGTCGACAGCGACGACGAGCTGAGCGACACCGTCGACGACGAGCCTGCCGACGAAGGCACGCCGGGGTTCTGGGGCGATGTCGGCATCGATCCGATCAAGATCGTCACCAAGAACGAGGAGTTCTACACCTTGCGGTGCTACCTCGACGACGAGCCGGTCTTCCTCGGCGCCAACGGCAGGATCGACGTGTTCACCTCGCCGCGGGCGCTGGCGCGGCAGCTGGCCGATGCCGGCGAGCTCGACGGCAACGACCTCGCCGAAATGCCGACCTGGCAGGACGTGGTGGCCAGGGCGACAACGGCCGACCTCGACGTCGAAGTGACCGATGTGAACACTTATGTGCTCGCCGGACTCGCCGACGACATCGCCGACGGCCCGCAGGCGATCGACCCGAACCAGCTCGACCTCGCCGTCGAACTGCTCTCCGACACGGCCGACTGGGCGGGCGACGACAGCGTCTCCGACGCGTTGGTCACCTCGGAGAGTCTCGGCTGGCTGGTGTCCTTTGTGCTCAAGCCGGATCTGAGCAGGCTGGAGCCGAGCCCGCCGTTCACCGATGAGGTCGCCGCGTGGCAGGAGCTCGTCAACGGACTCGAGGACCGTTTCCGCACGCACTGAGCGTCTGGTCCAGCGAGCCGGAGGGGCCCCTCCGGTGCCACATACGCAGCCACATACGCACTCAAGGGCACCTTGGTGCCGCCGCACAACTACGCAATCGTCCTTCGGTTCGTCACACACCGGTCACACACATGGCCGCGCTAGAGTCTCACCCTCAGGTCAAGGCTCAGGCAAAGTCCGCGTTCCGACTGGGCCGAACGGCTGACCTGCGAAAGCGCCGCTCGCACGGGGGTGCCACAGATAGCAACATGACTATGGCTAAGCTCTCATTCACCCAGCCCCCAGTGCCGACGAAGGTCAATGCCGTGACTGATAACTCCATTGCCCCGTCCTTCGACCGCATGCGCAACATGCTTGTGCGCGCCGCCGAGATCCGTGAGAGCGAACAGCAGCAGATCTTCGACGCCCTCGATGACATCTACGGGCGGCTCGCCCCCGTGGAGTCTCTCGGCGCCGTCCGCAAGCGACTGTCCGAACTCCCCGACCGTACCGAGGTCGGTGTACTGGCCGAACGCATCGACGAGACCATGTCCCGGCTCGAAACCCAGGACAAGGCCATCGCGTCGATCGCGCGCGCCGTCGACGGTCTCGTCGACAAGCTCGCGAAGCCCTTCGCCGAACTCGGCGGCAGGCTCGACGGCGTTGCAGGCCGGTTCGAAGGCGTCGCAGGCCGGATGGACGGACTAGAGGACAAGCTCCAGAACATCCACCGCAGGTTGGACGAGCTCGACGTCCACCTGGACAAGCAGGACAGCAGGCTCGAGAGCATTCCGAGCTCCACGCATGGCCCGGTGCGCGAACGCATCGACACCGCGGAGACCGCGCTGCGGGAGCGGATCGAGTCGATCGACGCGGAGAACCGGCAGCGGATCGACGAGCTCGAGTCCGCGACCAAGGACCGGGTCGCCGCGGCCGAGACCGGCCTGCGTGAGCAACTGCGCGAAGCCACGACGGAGCTCGACGCTTCCGGCAGCCTCGGGTCCATCTCGGACAAGGTCGACCTGCTCGGCGCCAGCCTGGAAGAGGTCGAGGGCCGTATCGGCAAGGTCGAGGACAGCATCGCGACCCGCTTCGGCGATCTCGACGGCGTGTTCAAGGCCCGGCTCTCCGGCGTCGAGGGCGTCATCGCCCAGCGGCCGGACACCGACTCGGTCAGCTCGCTGGTGCGCAAGAGCAACGAGGAGTCCGAGCGCCGGATCGGCGGTCAGCTCGACGAAGCGATGGCCACCTTCGCGGAGCTGATGCTCGGCGGTTCGCCGCAGCACCAGCAACTCCCGCAGCCGACGCCGCCGCCGCGGCAGCCGCGTCGCACCCGCAGCAACGCGGGCCGGGCACGCAACGGCTCGAAGAAGGAAGACACCGCGGACGTCTCGGGCGAATAGCCCGAGAGCCCCGGAAACGCCTCGTCGCAGCTGCGGCGGGGCGTTTCCGTTTGCCCCAAGGGACGTGCGGCTTCGTGCGCCTACGACCGCAGGACGTCCAACACCAGTGGTGATGGCGCCCGCGGGCTGCTTTCACCGTCGGCGATCAGCACACCTTCGGTGAAGGCGGCCAGCGCGGCGGGCACGGCGTCCGGTGTGTCGGTATGCAGCTCCGCCAGCGGCTGACCCGCGCTCACCGGCTCGCCCACCTTCGCCAGCAGCCGGACGCCCGCAGCGGGCTGGACCGATTCGCCCGGCGCCGATCTCCCCGCGCCGAGCCGCCAGGCCGCGACTCCGACCGCGTACGCGTCGAGCCCGGTGAGAACGCCGTCGCGGTCGGCCGTCACCGCGTGCACGTGTTCCGGGGTGGGCAGGGGTGCCTCCGGGTCACCACCCTGTGCGCGGATCATCCGGCACCACGTCTCGTACGCCTGGCCCGATGCCAGCACCGCGGCTGGGTCCACTTCGGGCAGTCCGGCGAGCAGCAGCATCTCGCGGGCGAGTGCCAGGGTGAGCTCGACGATGTCGGCCGGACCGCCACCGCGCAGCACGTCGACGGACTCGGCGACCTCGACCGCGTTGCCTGCGGTGAGCCCGAGCGGGGTTCGCATGTCGGTGAGCACCGCGGTGGTGGCCACACCGTGGGCGTCGCCGATGCCGAGCATGGTGGCGGCGAGCTCGCGGGCCTGCTCGACCGTCTTCATGAACGCGCCCGCGCCGACCTTGACGTCGAGCACGAGGGACTGCGGGCCCGCGGCGATCTTCTTGCTCATGATCGAACTCGCGATCAGCGGGATCGACTCGACCGTGCCGGTGACATCGCGCAACGCGTAGAGCTTGCGGTCGGCAGGCGCCAGGCCTTTGCCCGCCGCGGCGATGACGGCACCGACCCGGGCGAGCTGATCGATGATCTCGGCGGTGGAAAGCTCCGCGCGCCACCCCGGGATCGACTCGAGCTTGTCGAGTGTGCCGCCGGTGTGCCCGAGCCCTCGCCCGGACAGCTGTGGGACGGCGGCACCGCACGTGGCGATCAGCGGCGCGAGCACGAGCGTGATCTTGTCGCCGACGCCGCCGGTGGAGTGCTTGTCCACGGTCGGCCGGTCGACGGGCAGCACCAGGCGCTCGCCGGAGTTGATCATCGCCGCGGTCCAGCGGGCGGTCTCCGCGCTGTCCATTCCGCGCAGCACGATCGCCATCGCCAGCGCGGCCATCTGCTCCTCGGCGACTACGCCCCGGGTGTAGGCGTCGATCACCCAGTCGATCTGCGCATCGGTCAACCGCAGGCCGTCCCGCTTCGCTCGGATGACGTCGACCGTGGTGAACAGCGGCCCCGTCACCGACACCCACCGTTCAACGGACTGAAAGGGCCACTCAGTACATCTAGCGGACTGAAGGCGTCTTTCAGCGCTGTCACGGGAGCGCCTCTGGTCCGAACGCCTCCGGCAGCACTTCGGCCATCGCAAGCACGCCACGAGGGGTATCCACGACGCAGTCCGGCCCGCCCAGTTCGTACAGCACCTGCCTGCACCGCCCGCACGGCATGAGCAGTTCGCCATCACCGCTGCGGCAAGCCACCGCGACCAGCTTCCCGCCGCCCGAGAGGCGCAGCTGTCCCACCATGGTGCATTCGGCGCACAGGCCGAGCCCGTAGGTGGCGTTCTCCACGTTGCAGCCGACCACGATCCTGCCGTCGTCGACGAGCGCCGCGGCGCCCACCCGCAGCCCGGAGTACGGGCAGTAGGCGTTCGCCGCCGCGGCCACCGCGGCCTCGCGCAGCACGGTCCAATTGATCGCTACGTTGTTCATCGGCACGTCCTGAGTCATGACTTGATGTATGGCTGGCCGTTAGACGCGGGCGGCCGGATCCGGCCAACCAGCCCCGCCACCGCGAAGATCGTCAGCAGATACGGCGCCATCTGCATCAGCTCGCTGGGAATGCCGAAGCGCATGATGCCCAGCATGCTCTGCAGGTTGTCGGCGAAACCGAACAGGAGCGCGGCGAAGACCGCGCCGACCGGCGTCCACCGCCCCATGATCATCGCGGCGAGAGCGATGAAGCCGGCGCCCGCGGTCATCTCCTTGCTGAACACACCGCTCGACCCGAGCGTGAAGTACGCGCCACCGAGCCCCGCCACGGCACCCCCGAGCAGCACATTGCGGAACCGGACGACGTTCACCCGGATACCCGCGGTATCGGCCGCTTCCGGATGCTCACCGACGGCCCGGACCCGCAAGCCCCATCTGGTCCGGAACAGCGCGATGTGCACCAGCACCACCGCGAGGTACATGAGGTAGACGACCACGGTCTGCTTGAACAGGACCGGCCCGGCCACCGGGATATCCGACAGCAGCGGGACGTGGTACTCAGCGAACTTGCCCGGCGCGTTCCAGGTGTCCTTCATCGGGCCGAGCAGCCTGCCGTAGAGGAAGTTGGTCACGCCGTAAACCAGCACGTTCAGCACGACGCCGACGATGATCTGGTTGACGACGTACTTGATCGAGAACACCGCGAGCAGCCAAGCGACGAGCACTCCCGCGACGGGCGCTGCGATCAGGCCGATCCACAGGTTGCTGGCCAGGGATGCGACGACCCCGGACAGGAACGCGCCGGCGAGCAGCTGACCGTCGATCGCAATGTTGATCACACCGGTCCGCTCGCCGAGCATCCCGCAGAGCGCCCCGAAGATGTACGGCACGGCGAGCGCGATGGTGCCCTTCAGCACCACGGGCAGGGACAATGTGTTGCCCGCAACGGCCCAGCTCAGAAACGACATCACGAACGCGATCCCGAAGGTGATCGGCAGCCACAGCGGGACCCGCCGTGGCCTGCTCGTCAGCACGGCCGCATAGACCGCGATGCCGAGGCAGACGATGGCCAGCGCGATCGCGGCGATCTTGGACGGCACACCGATCGGATCGAACCGGAAGGCATCCGATGCGGTCGACAGGCCGAACCTGGTCTCCCGCCCGTTGGGTGGGAGGATACCGAAGAACACCAACGCGACCAACCCGAAGACCCCGAAGGCGACGGATGGGCCCCAGCTGCGAGCCAGCACGCGGGCCTGCTCGGTCTCCGGCTCGACGACAACCGTGTCTACCGTGGGAGCGGTCATACCCGCCCCCCAACCTCGGGTGCGATCGCCCTAGTCGACCGCACCTTGAGCCGGAAGACCGCCCGCACCAGCGGCGGTGCGGCGATGAACAGCACGATCAGCGACTGCACGACCAACACGATGTCGATGGGCGTCTGAGTTTGCGCGGCCATCGTGGTCGCTCCCGCGCGCAGCGCGCCGAAGAGCAATCCGGCGGCGACCGTGCCGACCGGGCTCGACCTGCCGAGCAGCGCGACCGTGATGGCGTCGAACCCGAGCTGGCCCGCGATGCCGTCGGTGAGGTAGTGCTCGGTACCGAGCAGGTGTGCCGCGCCCGCGAGGCCTGCCATTCCGCCGCCGATGAACATCACCGCGGTATAAGATCGCCCGACCGAGATGCCCGCCGTTGTCGCCGCGTTCGGGTTGTGGCCGACCGCGCGGAACCGGAAACCCATGGTGCTGCGGGAAAGCAGCCACCAGCTGTAGCCGGCGGCCAGCAGCACGAACAGCAGCCCGATGTGAACCGTCGAGCCGGCGACGGGCCGCCATAACTGCACCGATTCGAAGACCACCGGACTGCGCGGCAGCGCCTCCCCCGGCCTGCTGAAGAGCTCGATGGTGAGCAGATAGGCGAGCAGGAGCCGGGCGATGTGGTTGAGCATGATCGTGACGATCACCTCGTGCGCACCGGTGCGCGCCTTGATGAACCCGGCAATCCCGCCCCAGACCGCGCCGCCGAGGAAGCCGGCCGCGATCGCGACGATCACATGAAAGAACGCGGGCATCTCGTAGGTGAAGCCGACGTACCCGGCACAGGTGGCGCCCATGATGATCTGCCCTTGGGCCCCGATGTTCAGCAAGCCGGCGCGGAATGCGAGCGCGACGGCGAGCCCGGCCCCGATCAGGGGAGTCGCGAAGGTCAGCGTCTTGCCGAACGGCAAGAGCGCGTCGCCGACCGTATAGGCATCGAAGTTGATGACCGAGCCGGAGAACATCGCGCCGTACGCGCTGCTCGCCGACTCCCAGATCGCGGCGATGAGGTCGACCGGCCGGGAGAAGAAGTACCCGCCCGCTTCCTGCACGGCCGGGTCGGACACGACGATGAGCACGGCACCGATAAGCAGTGCGAGCACGATCGAGAGAAACGTCAGCGCGGTGTTACCGGTGGTCAACTCCTTCACAAAGCGCTGCCCGACGGTCGGTTCCGCCTGCGCCGGCGGCTGCTCGGTCATGTGTTGGTTCCCTCGTCATCATCGGCGAGCACTTCGTCCGCGTGCTCGATCAGCGTGGGACTGGCCTCCGCCGCCGTACTCGCCTCTTGTGGTGGCACGCCCGCCATCATCAGGCCGAGCACGTCGCGGTTGGTGTCGCCGGGCACGATGCCGACGACAGAGCCCCGGTACATCACCAAGACCCGATCGGCGATCGCGCTGACCTCGTCCAACTCGGTCGACACCATGAGCACCGCGGTGCCCTTGTCCCGCTCGGCGACGATCCGCCGGTGCACGAACTCGATCGAGCCGACGTCGAGCCCGCGGGTCGGCTGGGCCGCGATGAGCAGCCGCAGCGACCGGGTGAGCTCCCGCGCGATCACCACCTTCTGCGCGTTCCCGCCCGACAACGTCTTGGCCAGGGTGCCGCCGCCCTCCGCCCTGATGTCGAACTCCGCGATCCGCTCGGCCGCGTTGCTGCGCACCGCACCCGGCTTCAACGACGGACCGGCGGCGAACGGCGGCTGGTCGTAGAGGTCGAGCACGAGGTTTTCCGCGACCGAGAACTCGCCGACCAGACCATCGACCTTGCGGTCCTCCGGCACGAATCCGACGCCCGCGCGCAGCACCTGCCGCACGCTGCGGCCGAGCAGCTCGGAGCCATCGAGCCGGATGGACCCGGTGGCCTTGGCCTGCAGCCCGAGTATCGCCTCTGTCAGCTCGGTCTGTCCGTTGCCCTGCACGCCCGCGACCGCCAAGATCTCGCCTTTGCGCACGTCGAACGAGACGTCGTCGACGACCACGTGATCACGCTCGTCGATCACCGTCAATCCGGTGACCTCGAGTGCCGTTTCGCCCACGACGGCGGGTTGCTTGTCAACGGTCAGGCTCACGGCGCGACCCACCATGAGCGAAGCGAGCTCGCTTTCGCTCATGGTCGGCTCCGCCTCGCCGACCACCTTGCCCAGCCGGAGCACCGTGATGCGGTCGGCGATGGCTCGAACCTCGCGCAGTTTGTGCGTGATGAACACTATCGACGTGCCACCCGCCTTGAGCTGCCGCATGATCTCGATCAGCTCGTCGGTCTCCTGCGGCGTGAGCACCGCCGTCGGCTCGTCGAGAATCAGCACCCGCGCGTCCCGCACCAGCGCCTTGATGATCTCCACCCGCTGCTGCACGCCGACCGGTAGATGTTCGACGACGGCGTCCGGGTCGACGTGGAAACCGTACTGTTCGGAGATCTGTCGCACCTGCTTGCGGCCCGCTTCGACATCGAGCAGACCGCCCCTGCGGGTCTGCTCGGCGCCGAGCATGACGTTCTCGGTGACGGTGAAGACCGGCACGAGCATGAAGTGCTGGTGCACCATGCCGACCCCGGCGGCCATGGCATCAGCGGGGTTCTGGCAGCTGACCGGCTTGTCGTCGATCAGGATCTCGCCGTCATCAGGTTGCAGCAGCCCGTAGAGGACGTTCATCAGTGTGCTCTTGCCGGCGCCGTTCTCGCCGAGCAGGCAATGGATCTCGCCTGGTTGGACCGTCAGGTCGATGTGGTCGTTGGCCACCAGCGACCCGAACCGCTTGGTGATCCCCCGCAATTCGAGCTTCACTTGCCCTCCCAAGTCCCCACGCGGCCTTCCGCGGGTCCTGCGTTCGCGCCTTGGGGGCGCGAACGCAGGACGCGCGAGACTGAACGCAGGACACGCGCTACCTAGACCCGGCTACCTCAGAAAGCCGCGTCGGACTCCACCTTGAGCTCACCGTCGATGATCTGCTGCTTGAGGTCTTCGACCTCCTGCTTCAGTCCATCGTCGACCTTGTCCTCGAAGTCGTGGTACGGAGAGATCGACACGCCTTCGTTCTCCAGCGTGCCGACGAAGGGCTCGTTGGAGAAGCTGTCCTCGGCCGCCGCCGTCGTCGCCTCCTGCACCGCGACGTCCATTCCCTTCTCGACGCTGGTGAGGATGACGTCCTGGTACTTCGTCAGTGACTCGTAGCCGTCGGTGTCAACCCAGATCACCGAGGCGTCGCCGGCGTCCTTCGCGGCGACCGCGGCCTGCTCACCGATCGGCCCCGCCACCGGCATGATGATGTCCGCACCCGCGCTGAGCAGGTTGTCGCTGATCTGCTTGGCCTTGTTGGAATTGCTGAAGTCACCGACGAACTGGCCGTCCTGACTCTTCTTGTCCCAGCCAAGAACCTCGACGTCCTTGTCCTTCTCCTTGTTGTAGTGCGCGACGCCGTCCGCGAAACCGTCCATGAAGATCGTCACGGTCGGAATCTTCAACCCGCCCCAGGTGGCGACCTTGCCCGTCTCGCTCTGGCCTGCGGCGAGGTACCCGGCGAGGAACGCGGCCTCGTGGGTGTTGAACACCAGCGGTTTGACATTGTCGATCTCGACCGGCTCGAACGTGTCCGGGTCGGTGTAGAGGAAGTCGACGATGGCGAACTTCTCCTCCGGGTTCGCCTCCGCGGCCGCCTGCGTGGCTTCGGCGAGCAGGAAACCGACGGTGACGATCATTCCGCAGTCGCCCGCGACCATCTCTTCGACATTGGGCTTGTAGTCGCTGTCCGCGTTCGACTCCGCGATCTTGACCTCGCTGATCGCGCCATCCTTCTCGGCGTCCTGCAGGCCCTTGTACGAGGTCTCGTTGAACGACTTGTCGTCTGGTCCGCCCTGGTCGGTGACCATGCAGCCGACGAACTCCTTACCGCCCTCACCGCCGGCATCCTGCTCCTCCGGCGGCGGCTCTCCACATGCCGAGACCGCAAGCCCTACGGCAAGCACTGAGGCAACTACTCGCATCACATTCGTTCGACGCACCGCGCCACTCCCTCCCCGCCTCGATCCTGTGGCGGTCAGTCTTCAGACCCGGCCGGGTTACGTGCCGGGAACAACGGCGAAACGCTACTCCGCAATCCCGTCGATGAAAGGGCTGACAACGGCGCGTAACCGAATCGTTGAAACGTCGCGCCGATCCTGATCTTAATGGCGACCGGGTGTGACCGAGCGTAGGACCGGCATCGCACTCTGTCGCTCAAGTCGATGTCGGGCCCATCACAACCAGCCCACCAATGTTGAGCCGTACAGAACGGTCGGGGCTAGCATCCGTCTATCCACGCTCCGCCGGCTCCCAGCCTGCTGAGCAAGCAGTTCACCAGCGACGTTGGAGGCCCGACACCGATGTCCATCACGGCCAGCCCGCCCGACAGGATCGCGGGGGCATCACGCCGGAGCGGAACGCTCTATATCGGCGACCCCGGGATGTGGTCCTGGGTCGCCCACCGCATCACCGGCGTGCTCACGTTCTTCTTCCTGTTCGTGCACGTGCTCGACACCGCGCTGGTCCGGGTATCGCCCGAGGTCTACGACGAGGTCATCAACACCTACAAGACGCCGTTCGTCGGGCTGCTGGAGGTCGGGCTGGTCGGCGCGGTGCTCTACCACGCGCTCAACGGCATCCGGGTCATGCTGGTCGACTTCTGGGGCAAGGGCCCCCGTTACCAGCGGCCGATGCTCTGGGCGATCGTCGGCGTCTGGCTGCTGGTGATGATCCCCAGCGCGGTGATCATGTTCACGCACATCTTCGGCGGGAGCCCAGCATGACGACCGGAGTACTCCCACTCGACAAGCCAAGGGCGCCGCGCAGGCCAGCCGCCCGGCGCAGCAACTTCGAGCTCTACAGCTGGCTGTTCATGCGAATCTCCGGGATCGCGCTGGTGGTCCTGGTGCTCGGCCACCTCTTCATCATGAACATCCTCGACGAAGGGGTGCAGCGCATCAACTTCGGCTTCGTCGCGGGCCGCTGGGCGTCGCCGTTCTGGCAGTTCTGGGACCTGTCGATGCTGTGGCTCGCGCAATTGCACGGCGGCAACGGGCTGCGGACCATCATCGATGACTACGCCCGCAAGGACACCACCCGATTCTGGCTGAAGATGCTGCTCTACGTCTCGATGGCGATCATCCTGATCCTGGGCACCATGGTGATCTTCACGTTCGACCCGAACATCTGATCGACGACCCACCACTGGAGTTCCTCATGCAGTTCCACAAGTACGATGTGGTGATCGTCGGAGCGGGTGGCGCGGGCATGCGCGCGGCGATCGAATCCGGTCAGCGCGCTCGCACCGCGGTGCTCACCAAGCTCTACCCCACGCGATCCCACACCGGCGCGGCCCAGGGCGGCATGTGCGCCGCGCTGGCCAATGTCGAGGAAGACAACTGGGAGTGGCACACCTTCGACACCGTCAAGGGTGGCGACTACCTCACCGACCAGGACGCCGCGGAGATCATGGCGAAGGAAGCCATCGACGCCGTGCTCGACCTGGAGAAGATGGGGCTGCCGTTCAACCGGACGCCGCAAGGCAAGATCGACCAGCGGCGCTTCGGCGGCCACACCCGCGATCACGGTAAAGCCGCGGTCCGCCGCGCCTGCTACGCCGCGGACCGCACCGGGCACATGATCCTGCAGACGCTGTATCAGAACTGCGTCAAGCACGGAATCGAGTTCTTCAACGAGTTCTACGTGCTCGACATCATCCTGAGCGAGACCGATGAGGGCACCGTCGCCTCCGGCGCGATCGCCTACGAGCTGGCGACCGGCGAGATCCACGTGTTCCAGGCGAAGTCAATCGTGTTCGCCACCGGCGGCTTCGGCAAGGTCTTCAAGACCACATCGAACGCGCACACGCTGACCGGCGACGGCATGGGCATCTACTACCGCAAGGGCCTGCCGCTGGAGGACATGGAGTTCTACCAGTTCCACCCGACCGGCCTCGCCGGCCTGGGCATCCTGCTCACTGAAGGCGCACGCGGTGAGGGCGCGATCCTGCGGAACAAGGACGGCGAGCGCTTCATGGAGCGCTACGCGCCAACCATCAAGGACCTCGCGCCGCGCGACATCGTCGCCCGCTCGATGGTGCTGGAAGTGCTGGAAGGCCGGGGCGCCGGACCCGCGAAGGACTACGTCCTGCTGGACTGCACGCACCTCGGCGCCGAGGTGCTCGAGTCGAAGCTGCCCGACATCACCGAGTTCGCCCGCACCTACCTGGGCATCGACCCGGTGACCGAGCCCGTCCCGGTGTATCCGACGGCGCACTACGCGATGGGCGGCATTCCCACCACGGTGCGCGGTGAGGCACTGCGCAACAACGAGGAAGTCATCCCCGGTCTCTACGCCGCGGGCGAGTGCGCCTGTGTTTCGGTGCACGGCTCGAACCGGCTCGGCACGAACTCGCTGCTCGACATCAACGTCTTCGGCAAACGCGCCGGGATCGCGGCGGCCGAGTACGCGTCGGGCGTCGACCACTCCGACCTGCCCGAAGGCGCCGCGAAGATGGTCACCGGCATGGTCGACACGCTGCGCTCGGCGACCGGCGGCGAGCGGGTCGCCGACATCCGTACCGAGCTCCAGCGAACGATGGACACCAACGCGGCCGTCTACCGCACCGAGGACACCCTCAAGCAGGCACTGCACGACGTGCAGGCACTCAAGGAGCGCTACGGCAGGGTCGCGGTGCAGGACAAGGGCATGCGGTACAACACCGACCTGCTCGAGGCCGTCGAACTCGGGTTCCTGCTCGACCTGGCCGAGTGTCTGGTCACCGCGGCGCTCGCCCGCAAGGAGTCCCGTGGCGGGCACGCCCGCGAGGACTACCCCAACCGCGACGACGTCAACTTCATGCGGCATTCGATGGCCTACAAGCTGCTGCCGGAGCAGGAGGACACCGAGGCACCGCTGGGTCTCAGCGGTTTCCTTTCCGACATCCGGCTGGACTACAAGCCCGTTGTTTTCACCCGGTACGAGCCGATGGAGCGCAAGTACTGATGTCGTGGAAAGCAACAGTTCCCGCTGAGGAGATTCGATGACAGCCGCCGCTGACACCGCCACCACCAGCACCGACGCCTCGGACATCCCGGCACCGGAGGGCTCGATCACCGTCACGGTGAAGATCCTCCGCTTCAACCCGGAGCTCGACTCGGAGCCGCACTGGGAGTCCTACGACGTCCCGGCGCTACCGACCGACCGCGTGCTCAACCTGCTGATCAACATCAAGAGCTACGTCGACGGCACGCTGTCGTTCCGCCGCTCCTGCGCGCACGGCATCTGCGGTTCGGATGCGATGCAGATCAACGGCATCAACCGGCTCGCGTGCAAGGTGCTGATCAAGGACCTGCTCGCCAAAAAGGACAAGCAGACCACCATCACCATCGCCCCGATCAAGGGACTGCCGGTGATGAAGGATCTCTATGTCGACATGGAGCCGTTCTTCGAGGCCTTCCGTGCGGTCAAGCCTTACCTCATCACCTACGGCAACGAGCCGACGCGGGAGCGCATCCAGTCCGCCGCCGACCGGGAACGCTTCGACGACACCACGAAGTGCATCCTGTGCGCGTGCTGCACTACGTCGTGCCCGGTGTACTGGGCGGACGGCTCGTACTTCGGGCCCGCGGCGATCGTCAACGCGCACCGGTTCATCTTCGACTCGCGCGACGAAGGCGCCGAGGAGCGGATGGACATCCTCAACGACGCAGAGGGCGTGTGGCGCTGCCGGACCACGTTCAACTGCACCGACGCCTGCCCCCGTGGCATCCAGGTGACCAAGGCGATCCAGGAGGTCAAGCGCGCGCTGCTGTTCAAGCGCGTGTGATCAAAGCCAGACGGGCCCGGCAGGCTCAGGTCCAGAACACCGCGAGGCCGACGTTGAGGACCACCAGGCCGCCGAGGACGGGGTTGAGCCAGTTCGGCGCCGCGGGTTTGCGGAGGAAGCCACCCGCCAGGCCGAGGATGACGACGAGCACCACGAGTTTGATCCCGAGCTTCATGTGGTTGTAATCGACATCGTCGAGCGCGGGCTCGATCGCCATCAGCGCGAGCCCGGTGATCAGCTGCAGGCCACCGCCGTGCAGCCAGCCCTTGTTGACCGGAGCGTCCTTGCCCGCCTTGAGCTGGAGCATGAACACGCCGATGAGCATCGCCATGCCGAGCAGGTGCAGGAACACCAGCAGCAGTCGAAGAAACTCCATGGTTCACCGTTTCCTTCGTGTCAGGCGGCCACGCCAGCCGATCGTCCGGGTGATCGTATCGAGGTGATCGACTTGGCGCGCGATAGCCTGCAACCGTGTCTTTCTGGTCTCCGCGCGCGTCGGCAGCGGTCGTACTCCTCTCACTGGTGACGTTGCTGACGCCG
>WHSS01000213.1 GCA_009379975.1 Actinophytocola sp. | reverse complement strand
GTGGCCCAGGGCCGACGGCGGCGCCGCAACGTCACGGCACCGAAGAGTCAGCCGCGAACGACCTTGCCTGCCTTGAGGCAGGAGGTGCACACGTTCAGGCGCTTCTTGTTCGAAGGCCCGACCTTGGCGTGCACGGTCTGGATGTTCGGGTTCCACCGGCGGCTGTGACGCCGATGGGAGTGTGAGACCGACTTGCCGAAGCCCGGCCCCTTGCCACAGACGTCGCACACGGCAGCCACGTCGAACACTCCTTAGATCAGGGAAGTAACGCTCGCAAACACGCCCGGCCCCAAGGCCGGGCAACTCGAATAGCGTAGCTGGTGCCGCACCTGCAGGCGCAAGCGGGTCGATAGGCTTTCGGGGAACCGGCCGGTGAGCAAGGCACATGATACCGAGGGAGGAGTATGCGGGCGATGGACGCGGCAGCCGTGGTGGCGTGGGCGGCGGCCTGCGTTCGGCGCCTGGACGAGCTCCGTGCCGGCATCGACAGCATCAATGTCTACCCCGTGCCGGACTCGGACACCGGCTCCAATCTGCTGCACACCGTCACCGGAGCGAACGCGACGCTGGCGGACGAGCGGCCGGCGGGCGCGGGCCAGGCGCTGGCGACGCTCGCCAAGGGCGCGGTCGCCTCGGCACGCGGCAATTCGGGCGTGATCATGTCGCAGTTGCTGCGCGGGCTGGCCGAGTCGGCGGGCGACGCAGAGGAGCTCGACGGCCGCGGGCTCGCGAGGGCGCTGGCCGCCGCGGAGCGCATGGCGACCAACGCGGTGGCTCGGCCGGTCGACGGGACGATGCTGACCGTGCTGGCCGAAGCCGCCGGTGCCGCTGGCCGCGCCGCGACGGCCTCGGGCACGCTGGACGAGGTGGCGAAGGCCGCCGCGAGCGAGGCCGCCTTCGCACTGGAGCGGACGCCGCAGCAGCTGGCCGCGCTCGCCGACGCGGGCGTCGTCGACGCCGGTGGCCGGGGCGTTCTGGCCGTGCTCGACGAGCTCCTCGCCGTGGTCACCGGCGAGCCCGGCAATGAGCGCCCCGAGTTCGCGATGCCGGACGATCTGGCCGTGCTTCCCGCCGCCGGCCGTGTTCTGGTGAGCTCGCAGCCCTGGGAAGTGATGTACCTGCTCGACGGCGTGACGGAGGCGGCGCTGCCCCAGTTGCGGGACGAGCTGAGCGAGCTGGGCGACTGCGTGACCATCGCGGGCGACGGCGCCGGCAGCCACGCCGTCCACGTCCACTGCGGCGACATCGGGTCAGCGATCGAAGTCGGCCTGCGCGTGGGCAGGCCGCGCGAGGTGCGAGTGGAGTCTTTGGTGTCCACGGTCGCCAACCCCGCGGGTGGCCGCGCCGTGCTCGCCGTCGTCGTGGGCGATGAGCTCGCGCAGCTGTGCCGCCACGAGGGGATCACCGTGCTCGGCGCCGGTGACGGCAGGGGCAACGCGGAGCCGCCGAGTCCGCGGGACATCGAGCGGATGATCATCGAAATGGCGGCATCGCACGTCATCGTGCTGCCGGGCAACGGCGAGCTGACCGAGATCGCCGAGCAGGCCGCCGAGCGCGCGGTCGGGCGCGCGCACGATGTCGTCGTCATCCCGTGCGCGTCCCCGGTGCAGTTGCTCGCCGCGCTGGCCGTCCATGACGAGGGGCGCCGTCCGGCCGACGACGTGGTCGCCATGGCCGAGGCCGCCGCGGCGACCCGGCGCGGCGAGCTGGCCATCGCCGCCGAGGACGCCATAACCTGGGTGGGCAGGGCCCATGCGGGCGACCTCGTCGGGTTCGTCGACGACGAGGTGGTCCTCATCGAGCCGGTGGCCGCTTCCGGGCGGTCGGTGACGATGTTCGCCGAGACGGCGCTGAGCCTGTTGGAGCGGATGCTGAGTGCGGGAGGCGAGCTGGTGACCCTGCTGCTCGGGAGTGACGCGCCGGACGGTCTGGCGGACGCGGTCGCGCAACGGCTCGCGGAGGACCATCCCGAGGTCGAGTTCGCCGCGTATCCGGGTGGCCAGGCGGAATCGGTGCTGATCCTCGGAGTGGAGTAGACAGCTGTGGCCGGACTTCGCGATGACCTGACAGCGCTGATCGGTGCGCGATCGGCGAACCCGCTGGCCAAGGCGCTCGACATCAAAACCGTCGGCGACCTGCTCCGGCACTATCCCCGCCGGTACTCCTACCGCGGCAGCCTCACCGACATCGCGGGGCTGGAGCTGGGTGAGCACGTCACGGTGATGGCGCGGATCGTCAGTACCAACGTCCGCCCCATGCGCAACCGCCGGGGCAGCATCCTCGAGCTGACCATCACCGATGGTTCCCGGCAGCTCAAGTGCGCGTTCTTCAACCGGGCGAAATGGCATGCCGATCGGCTCCGGCCGGGCACGACCGGGCTGTTCGCGGGCAAGGTGACGGCCTTCCAGCGGAAGTTGCAGCTGTCCCACCCCGAGTACGAGCTGCTTGACGAGACGCAGGGCACCTCGGCGGTCGACGAGTTCGTCAGCGAGATCATCCCGGTGTATCCGGCCGCCGAAGGGGTGGCGAGCTGGGTCATCGCCCGCTGCGTCAAACAGATTCTCGACCTAGTGGAGATCACCGAAGATCCGATGCCCGCCGAGATTCTCGAAAAGCAGGGCCTGTGCGACCTCGACACCGCGCTGCGCGTCATCCACCGGCCGCCGACCTTGGCCGCGCTCGAGCCCGCCCGCGCGCGGTTGACGTGGGACGAGGCGATGGCCGTGCAGCTGATCTTCGCCGAGCGCCGGAACTCGGTGGTCTCCCGGCCGGCGCCGCCTTGCCCACCGGTGCCCGCGGGGCTGCGGGACGCGTTCGACGCCCGGCTGCCGTTCACGCTGACCGAGGGCCAGCGCGAGGTCGGCGAGGACATCGCGCGCGACATCGCCCTCGATCACCCGATGAACCGGTTGCTGCAAGGCGAGGTCGGCAGCGGGAAGACCATCGTGGCGCTGCAGGCCATGGCGCAGGTCATCGACGCGGGTAAGCAGGCGGCCCTGCTGGCGCCCACCGAGGTGCTCGCGGCGCAGCACGCCCGATCGTTGCGGGAGATGCTCGGCGACCTCGGTTGCGCGGGTGAGCTCGGCGCGGCGGAGAACGCCACCAGGGTCGCGTTGCTGACCGGTTCGATGACGGCCAAGCAGCGCAAGCAGGCCTTGCTGGACGCGGCCAGCGGGGCGGCGGGCATCATCGTCGGCACGCATGCGCTGATCCAGGAGACGGTGTCGTTCGCGGACCTGGGGCTGGTCGTCGTCGACGAGCAGCACCGCTTCGGCGTCGAGCAGCGTGACGCGCTGCGGTCGCGGGGTGCCGACTTCACCAGCCCGCACGTGCTGGTCATGACCGCGACCCCGATCCCGCGCACGGTCGCCATGACGGTCTACGGCGACCTGGAGATCTCCGCGTTGCGCGAGATGCCCGCCGGGCGTTCGCCGATCAAGACCAGCGTGGTCCCCGCCGCGGAGAAGCCGGCGTGGCTGACGCGCACCTGGGAACGCATCGTCGAAGAGGCCGGCAAGGGTCACCAGGCGTATGTGGTGTGTCCCCGGATCGGGCTGGACGACCGCAACGGCGACGACAACGCGGGTAACGGCCAGGAAGGTGCATCCGCCGACGAGGGCAGCGGTGGTCCCGCGGGCAGGCAGGGGCTCGCGGTGCTCGACCTGGCCGAGGAGCTGCGCACCGGTCCGTTGCGGGAGCTGCGCCTCGGCGTGCTGCACGGCCGGTTGCCCGCCGACGAGAAGGAATCGGTGATGCGGGCCTTCGCCGGGGGCAAGCTCGACGTGCTGGTCGCCACCACGGTGATCGAGGTCGGGGTGAACGTGCCGAACGCCACCGCGATGGTGATCATGGACGCCGAGCGCTTCGGGTTGTCGCAGCTGCACCAGCTGCGCGGCCGGGTGGGCCGGGGCGACGTGCCGGGGCTGTGCCTGCTCGTGACGGAGACGCTGGACGGCACGAAGGCGCGGGAGCGGCTGGCCGCGGTCGAGGCCACCACCGACGGCTTCGAGCTCTCGCGCAAGGACCTCGAACTGCGCCGGGAGGGCGATATCCTCGGAGCGGCGCAGTCGGGCAAGCGTTCGGGCCTGAAACTGCTCTCGCTACTGCGAGACGAGGAGTTGATCGCGGAAGCGCGGGACGAGGCGATGCGGGTCGTCACGGTGGACCCGTCGCTTGGCAATCATCTCGGCTTGGCTCATCTGGTCACCGACCTCGTCGATCCCGACCGGGCCGAGTACCTCGAGAAGACCTGAGGCAGCTCGTTCCGGAGTCATCGACCGGGTAGCGTACAGAACCGATTCAGTAGTCGACGGGAAGGACCGCGCATGTTCGGCAAGGTGCTGGTGGCCAATCGAGGCGAGATCGCCATCCGGGCGTTCCGGGCTGGCTTCGAGCTGGGTGCGGGTACGGTCGCGGTCTTTCCGTATGAGGACCGCAATTCACTGCACCGGTTGAAGGCGGATCAGTCGCTGGAGATCGGCGAGCGGGGACACCCGGTCCGGGCGTATCTGTCGGTGGACGAGATGGTCCGGGCGGCGCGGGAGTCCGGTGCCGACGCCGTCTACCCGGGCTATGGCTTCCTGTCGGAGAACCCGGACCTCGCCACGGCCTGTGCCGATGCGGGCATCACCTTCGTCGGCCCGCCCGCCGAGATCCTGGAGCTGACCGGGAACAAGTCGCGGGCCGTGGCGGCGGCTAAGGCGGCGGGCATCCCGGTGCTGGGTTCCTCGGAGCCCTCGACCGATGTGGCCGCGCTGGTCGAGGCCGCCGAAGAGATCGGGTTTCCGCTGTTCGTGAAGGCGGTCGCCGGTGGTGGTGGCCGCGGCATGCGCCGGGTCGCCGAGCCCCGGCTGCTGACCGACGCGATCGAGGCGGCCGCGCGGGAAGCGGAGTCGGCCTTCGGCGATCCGACGGTGTTCCTGGAGAAGGCCGTGGTGAACCCGCGGCATATCGAGGTGCAGATCCTCGCCGACAATGCGGGCAACGTGATTCACCTGTACGAACGCGACTGCTCGGTGCAGCGCAGGCACCAGAAGGTCATCGAGCTGGCGCCCGCGCCGAACCTGGACCCCGCGCTGCGGGAACGCATCTGCGCCGACGCGGTGCGCTTCGCCCGCGAGATCGGCTACCGCAACGCGGGCACGGTGGAGTTCCTGCTCGACGAAGACGGCAACCACGTCTTCATCGAGATGAACCCGCGGATCCAGGTGGAGCACACCGTGACCGAGGAGGTCACCGACGTCGACCTGGTGCAGTCACAGCTCCGGATCGCGGCGGGGGAGACGCTGGCCGACCTCGGGCTGACGCAGGACGCGATCTACCTGCGGGGCGCGGCGTTGCAATGCCGGATCACCACGGAGGATCCGGCCAACGAGTTCCGGCCGGACGTAGGGGTGATCAGCGCGTATCGCTCGCCGGGCGGGTCGGGGATCCGGCTCGACGGCGGCACCGCGTTCGCGGGCACCGAGATCAGCGCCCACTTCGACTCGATGCTGGTGAAGCTGACGTGCCGGGGCAGGGACTTCGCGACCGCGGTCGGCCGGGCACGCCGAGCCGTGGCGGAGTTCCGCATCCGCGGGGTGACGACGAACATCCCGTTCCTGCAGGCGGTGCTGGACGATCCCGACTTCCGGGCAGGCCGGGTGACGACGTCGTTCATCGAGGAGCGGCCGCGGCTGCTGACGGCGCGCCATTCCGCCGACCGCGGCACCCGGCTGCTGACCTACCTTGCCGACGTCACGGTGAACCGGCCGCACGGTGAGCGGCCGCGGCTGATCGATCCGGGGCAGAAGTTGCCCGAGCTCGCCCCCGAGTCATCGCCGACGGCAGGCTCGAAGCAGCGGCTGACCGAACTCGGGCCGGAAGGCTTCGCGCAGTGGCTGCGCTCCTCGCCGACGCTGGGCGTCACCGACACCACGTTCCGGGACGCGCACCAGTCGTTGCTGGCGACCAGGGTGCGGACCAAAGACCTGCTGGCCGTGGCGCCCGTGGTGGCGCGGAGCTGCCCGGAGCTGCTGTCGCTGGAGTGCTGGGGCGGCGCCACCTACGACGTCGCGCTGCGGTTCCTGGCCGAAGACCCGTGGGAGCGGCTGGCGGCGCTGCGGGCCGCGGTGCCCAACATCTGCCTGCAGATGCTGCTGCGCGGCCGCAACACCGTGGGATACACGCCGTATCCGACCGAGGTGACCGACGCGTTCGTCGCGGAAGCCGCCGCGACCGGCATCGACATCTTCCGCATCTTCGACGCCCTCAACGACGCCGAACAGATGCGGCCCGCGATCGAGGCGGTGCGGGAGACCGGCACGGCGGTGGCCGAGGTCGCGCTTTGCTACACCTCGGACCTGTCCGACCCGTCGGAAAACCTCTACACGCTGGACTACTACCTCAAGCTCGCGGAGCAGATCGTGGCCGCGGGCGCGCATGTGCTTGCCATCAAGGACATGGCAGGGCTGTTGCGCGCCCCCGCCGCGGAGCGGCTGGTGACGGCGCTGCGTCAGGAGTTCGACCTGCCGGTGCATATTCACACCCACGACACCGCGGGCGGCCAGCTGGCCACCTACCTCGCGGCGGTTCGGGCGGGCGCGGACGCGGTCGACGGCGCGGTCGCCTCGATGTCGGGCACCACGTCGCAGCCGTCGCTGTCGGCGATCGTGGCCGCCACCGACCACTCGGACCGGCCGACCGGGCTCGACCTGCGCGCGGTGACAGACCTGGAGCCGTACTGGGAGATCGTGCGCAAGATCTACGCGCCGTTCGAGGCAGGGCTCGCGTCGCCGACCGGGCGGGTCTATCACCACGAGATCCCCGGTGGGCAGCTGTCGAACCTGCGGACCCAGGCGATCGCGCTCGGCCTCGGCGACCGGTTCGAGGACATCGAGGCGATGTACGCGGCGGCAGATCGGATCTTGGGCAGGCTGGTGAAGGTGACGCCGTCGTCGAAGGTGGTGGGCGATCTCGCGCTGCACCTGGTGGGCGCGGGCGTCACCCCGGCGGACTTCGAGGCCGAACCGAGCAAGTCCGATATCCCCGATTCGGTGATCGGGTTCCTCCGCGGCGAGCTCGGCGACCCGCCGGGCGGCTGGCCCGAGCCGTTCCGCAGCCGCGCGTTGCAGGGCCGCGCCGAGCCGAAGCCGGAGACCGAACTGTCCCCGGCGGAGCGGGCGGGGCTGGGCATCGGCATTGGAGACTCTGGCCGTTCGGGTGAGGACGGTCGAGAGCGCCCGGCCGTCACGGATTCGACCGCTCGGGCAGACCTCCGGCCTACCCTCGCTAGGTCGAGCCGAACGGCCAGAATGGACCGGCGCATGACGTTGAACCGGTTGCTGTTCCCCGCCCCGACCAAGGAGTTCGAGGCGCATCGCGAGAGCTACGGCGACACCAGCGTGCTGGCAAGTAAGGACTTCTTCTACGGGCTGAGGCCCGGCGAGGAGTACTCGGTCGACCTCGAACCAGGGGTCCGGCTGCTCATCGAACTGGAAGCCATCGGTGAGGCCGACGAGCGCGGCATGCGCACCGTGATGGCCACGCTCAACGGCCAGCTACGCCCCATTTCGGTGCGTGACACATCCATCGCCGCCGACCTGCCCGCCGCGGAGAAGGCGGACAAGGCCGACCCGAAACAGGTCGCGGCGCCGTTCGCCGGCGTGGTCACCCTCGCGGTGTCGGAGGGCGAGACCGTCGCCGCCGGCGCTACTGTGGCCACCATCGAAGCCATGAAGATGGAAGCCGCCATCACCGCATCGCAGGCGGGCAAGGTCTCGCGGTTGGCGATCAACGCGGTCCAACAGGTTGAGGGTGGCGACCTCCTGATCGTGCTCGAATAGGGCTGGAGCACAAAGGTTCGATGAGCGATCGGGTGCCGACGAAGCAGGCGACGGCCGCCGCTGTGAAGGCGACGGCC
>WHSS01000284.1 GCA_009379975.1 Actinophytocola sp. | reverse complement strand
TATTCGCGCCCAGATGGCCGCTGGCTGTGTTGCCGGAAAGCCCGAGTACAACACCGGTACGAGGACTTCCCGCCGCCTTGCCGGCGACCATCTGGATCACGAATCCCATCGATCGAGATCCATAAGACACGGCCTAGAGCCCCGCTACGGCTCGAGCGTCGCCTCGAGCGCGTCG
The DNA here is from genome assembly GCA_009379975.1 of Actinophytocola sp. GTDB lineage: Bacteria > Actinomycetota > Actinomycetes > Mycobacteriales > Pseudonocardiaceae > WHSS01. Next base: position 4,274 of record WHSS01000284.1, on the reverse strand, counting down.
AGCAGGTTGGGCGCGAGGCCGGGGTGTTCGACGACTTCGTCGACCGGCTCGTCGCCTTCGTCCTCACCCGGCTTGCCCCGTAGCCGCATCACGCACGCGCGGGAGCCGTCACGGGAGACGGCGGCGACCAGTCGTGCTTCGGTCCGTTGCGGGTGGTTGGCCGCTGCGCGCTGCAGCCGTTCGGCGTCCTCGGACTCGCCTGCGGCGAGCAGATCGGCTTCCGCTCCCGGCGGGAGCACGACGATCTCGTGCGCGAGCGCGCAGCCGTACACCGTCTCCGGCCACGCGATGCGGGCGAGGGCGTCGGCCATGTCGGACTCGGGCAGCGAGTCCTGGGCTATCGGGGTGAGTGCGGCCGCCGTGTCGAGCTGGCTTGCGAGCTCGGGCTGCTTGGCCAGCAGGTCCGCGGTCGGCACGAGCGCGAACAGCTGTGGCGGCTGATCCCAGCCCGCGCCGGCGACGAACTCTTCGACCTCGCGGGCGGCGCTGGCGATACCGGCCGTCGTCGCGGCGCCGCCTCCAGTGCCCGCATCGGCTTGCTCCATGACACCATCGTGCCAGCTCACCCGGCGGATGGTGGCGGCGGTGCCGCGGTGAAGAAACGTGGACCCGCGATGAAATAGCAGCCCAAAAGGGGAACTACGATCGCCATCCGTAGAGTTGGACAAAATAGAAGCAGTTGCGGTGCCGACCAGCGTGCCGGTCCACGAGGCAGACAGTTGCGAATACAGGAGCGTGTGTAGTGGCCACCAGGCCCCCAGTCAGCATGCCGAAGCTGACAAGGCGTAGTCGAATTCTCTTGTCCATCGGCGGTGCCGCCCTGCTGGTACTTATGCTGGGCAGCCGCGTCATCGGTACCTACGTCGATTGGTTGTGGTACGGCGAGGTCGAAGCCCGCAACGTTTTCACCACCGTGTTGATCACCAGGGTCGCGCTGTTCTTCGCGGTCGGTCTCGTGGTGGGTGGCGCGATTGCGATCAGCTTGATCATCGCGTACCGGACCCGCCCGGTGTTCGTGCCGGTCGCCAGCGAGGAGGACCCGCTGGCGAGATACCGCTCCACCGTCGTCGCACGCGTGCGGTTGTTCGGCATCGGAATCCCGGTGCTGATCGGCCTCATCGCCGGCGCGACCGCGCAGGCCGAATGGGAGACCGTCCAGCTGTTCTTCAACGGCGGTGAGTTCGGCAGGGTGGATCCGGAGTTCGGCAAGGACATCGGCTTCTATGTCTTTAACCTGCCGTTCTACAACTGGCTGATCAGCTGGGGCTTCGTGGTACTCGGCCTCTCGTTTGTCGCCGCGGGCGCCACGCACTACCTCTTCGGCGGTATCCGGCTCGCCGGCCGGGGCGGAGCGGTGACCAATGCCGCCCGCATCCAGCTCGCGGTCACCGCGGGAATCTTCGTGCTGGTCAAGGCGGTCGAGTACTTCGTCGATCGCTACAACGTGCTGCTCAGCGGCCGCAACGACCTGTTCACTGGCGCCAGCTACACCGACCTGAACGCGGTCATGCCGGCGAAGCTGATCCTGATGAGCATCGCGGTGATCTGCGCGATCGCCCTGTTCGCCGGAGTGGTCATGCGCAACCTGGTGCTGCCCGCCATCGCGCTGGTGCTGCTGCTGGTCTCCGGCATTCTGGTCGGATCGGCGTGGCCGTTCCTGCTCGAGCGGTTCTCGGTCAGCCCGAACGCTATCCAGAAGGAAGCGGAGTCGATCGAGCGCAATATGCAGGAGACGCGGTATGCGTACGGTCTTGAAGAGGACCGCGTCAAATACATCGATTACGAAGGCGCGGCCGAGGTTTCCGCTCAGGACGTCGCCAATGACACCACGACCATGCCGAACGTGCGGCTGCTCGATCCCAGCATTCTGAACAAGACGTTCACGCAGCAACAGCAGCGGCGAAACTTCTACGGCTTCCCGGATTCGCTGGACATCGACCGCTACACCATCGACGGCAAGAAGCAGGACTACGTCGTCGCATTGCGTGAGATCGACACCGGTGCGCTCGCGGAGAACCAGCAGAACTGGATCAGCAAGCACCTGGTCTTCACCCACGGCAACGGCTTCATCGCCGCGCCGGCCAACACCGTTCAGGCGGCGTCGGAGGAAGCGGGCGGCCAGGGCGGATACCCGCGCTACATGGTCAACGACACCACCACCAAGAAGAGCGCCATCAACGTCGATCAGCCCCGGGTCTACTACGGGGAACTGATGAACGACTACGCCATCGTGGGTAGCCCGGAGAGCCCGGACGGCGAGTACAAGGGCGAGTACGACACCCCGACCGAAACTCACCGGTATCAGGGCTCGGGCGGCGTGCCGATCGACAGCTTCTTCCACCGGCTGCTGTTCATGGTTCACCACGGCGAGCGGAACATCCTGTTCTCGGATGTGATCGGCGATGACTCCAAGATCATGTACAACCGGAACCCGCAGGAGCGTGTCGAGAAGAAGGCGCCTTGGCTGACGGTGGACGGCGACTCCTATCCGGCGGTGATCGACGGCAAGGTCAAGTGGATCGTCGACGGCTACACCACGACCGCCAATTTCCCGTATGCGCAGAAGACGCAGCTCGGCGAGGCGATCGAGACCACCCGAACCGGGGCGCGAGCGCTGCCGAACGACAAGCAGATCAGCTATATCCGTAACTCGGTGAAGGCGACCGTCGATGCCTATGACGGCTCGGTCGAGCTGTATGCCTTCGACGAGAAGGACCCGGTGCTCAACGCGTGGCAGAGCGTCTTCCCCGAGACCGTGACGCCGAAGTCGGAGATCAGCGAGGAGCTGGAGCAGCACTTCCGCTACCCGGAGGACATGTTCAAGGTGCAGCGCGAGCTGCTCGCCAAGTATCACGTGACCAACCCGGCGACGTTCTTCTCGGGTGAGGACCGCTGGAGCATCCCGTCCGACCCGACCATGAGCGGTGCCGGTGGCGAAGCGAACCAGCCGCCGTACTACATCCTCGCGGCCGACCCGCAGAAGCCGGATGCCGCCGAGCCGCAGTTCCAGCTCACCAGCGTGCTCACCCCGTATCGGCGGCAGTTCATGTCGGCGTTCGTCTCGGTGAGCTCCGAGCCTGGGAACTATGGCCAGATGACCGTGCGCCGGCTGCCGGGTGATACTCAGACCCGAGGACCGCAGCAGGTGCAGAACGACTTCCTGTCCTCGTCCAAGGTCAGCAGTGAGATCAACATCTTGACGCAGCAGCAGACCCAGGTCACCTACGGGAACCTGCTCACGCTGCCCGTCGCGGACGGCCTGATCTACGTCGAGCCGGTCTATATCGAGCGGACCGGGCAGGAGTCGTCGTTCCCGCAGCTGAACCGGGTGCTGGTGTATCACGGTGGGAAGGTCGGCTACGCGGCGAACCTGAAGGACGCCCTGGAGCAGGTGCTCGGTGAGGGCGCGGGCAAGACCACCACCGAGCAGGTCGGTGCGGGCGAAAACCCCGCCGAGCCCGCCGAGCCCGCTAAACCCGCCAAGCCCGGTGAGGGCTCGGCCGAGATGCAAGAGGCGGCCGACGATATGCAGGCCGCAGCGGCCAAGTTGTTCCAGGCCCGTAAGGACGGCGACTACGAGGCCGAGGCCGAGGCGCTCGGCGAGTTGGAAGCCGCGCGCGAGCAGTACGACGAGGCCAAGACGGCCAACGGCGGCTAGCGTGGGTCGAGCCGAATGTGGCGTTCGGTACCTATGCGGTACTCAACGCCACATTCGGCTCGCCACTCTTCCCGATCCGGCCGCCGCGGGAGAGGCACACTCGCACCCCCCGCTGTGCCCCGGTAGAAACCACCGTGTAAGGTTGGTTTCACCACCGCGGGGTGGAGCAGTTCGGTAGCTCGCTGGGCTCATAACCCAGAGGTCGCAGGTTCGAATCCTGTCCCCGCTACCAGGCAAAACGGCCCCGGAGAGATGCTCTCCGGGGCCGTTTTTTGTGTCACGTGACCAGATCTGTGACCAGGACGCCTAGGAATCCGGCTCTTGACCTCCATCGAGCGCGTCAGTAATCGCCTTGCCGATCAGGTCGGCGGCGTCCCGGTCGAGACCGGTGGAGCGGTGGACGTAGAGGCCAAGCGTGACGTTCAGGTTGGCGTGTCCCACACGATCGCTGAGGATCTTCGGGTCAATTCCGGAGTACTGGTAACCAGCAGTGTTCGGATCCGGTCGAATAGCCTCCGCGACTGACCTGTTGACCTGGCTATTCGTCATGGTTGGTGATCGCGTCTGCGGGCCAGTTCGGCGGCGTAGCGGGACCAGTCGCCTCCGGCGTGTCGGG
>WHSS01000027.1 GCA_009379975.1 Actinophytocola sp. | reverse complement strand
GTCCGCGCCCCAGTCGCACGCGTCCGCGCCCCAGTCGCGCCGCGAGCTAGTACGGCATCGTGCCGCCGGCGAGCCCGGTGAGCGACTCGGTCAGCCGTGCCCTGGCCAACCGCCATAGGCCGGTACCGAGCGACACCCGAGCCACGCCCAGCTTCGCCATGCCTGCGATGTCGGGCGCACCGGGCAGGTAGGTCGCGTTCACGGCGGCCGGGCTCACCGCCTCGACGAAGTCACCGAGGACATCGCTCGACTTGATGTGAATCGGATACACGCAGTCCGCCCCCGCGTCGAGGTACCGCCGCGCACGCTCCACGGCGTCCGGCAACGCCGCACGCTCGTCCTCGGCTCCGAGGAACGAGTCGATCCGCGCGTTGATCACCAGTGCGGCCCCCGCGCGCTCCTTGACGGCCGCCAGCAGCGCGGCCTGCTCGGCGGGAGATCGCCGCTCGCCACGCTGCTGGTCGGTGTCCTCGATGTTGCAGCCGTGGGCGTCGACCTCGAGTAGCCGGTCGACCAGGTCACCGGCGGACAGCCCGTAGCCCGACTCGATGTCGACGGTCATCGGCACGTCCACCGCGGCCGCGATCCTCGCCGCGGCGTCGAACATCTCCCCCTCGGCGGCTTGCTCGCCGTCGTCGTAGCCCAGCGAAGCCGCCACGGCGGCCGAACTCGTCGCTACGACCGGGAATCCGGCGCCGACCACCAGCCGCGCGGTGTCGGCATCCCAGGCGTTCGGCAGCACGAGCGGCTCCCCCGGCACGTGCAACTCCCGTAGCTTCTCGGCACTCATGACCTTCGCCCAGTCCCTTCCGTAGGCAGTTGACCCAACAACATTACTGATTCCGGCGCGCCGGAATCAGCTCAGTCCGGCCACCAGTTCGTCGGCGGCGGCGTAGGGGTCGATGTCGCGATCGACGACCCGCTTGACGAGTGTCTCCAGTGCCTCGCCGCCCTGCAGGCCGGCGAGCTCCGTCCGCAGCCGCCGCAATGCGATCGCCTCCACCTCGGCCCTGGCGCGGGCCTGCCGCCTGCGAGCGAGTTCACCATGCGCCGAGAGCCACTCCGCATGCTCGCGCAACGCCAGCAGGAGGGCGTCGGCGCCGACGCCCTCCGAGGCGACCGTCCGCACGATCGGCTGCCGCCAGGACGGCCCGCGAATCTCCCTGCGGCTCAGCGAGATCATGTTCTTGAGGTCGCGGATCGTGACATCGGCACCGTCACGATCCGCCTTGTTCACCACGAAGACGTCGGCGATCTCCAGCACGCCCGCCTTCGCGGCCTGGATGCCGTCGCCCATGCCGGGGGCCAGCAGCACCATGGTCGTGTCGGCGAGCTTCACGACGTCCACTTCGGACTGCCCGACGCCGACGGTCTCGATCAGGATGACGTCGAACCCGGCCGCGTCGAGCACCCGAACCGATTGCGGTGTCGCCCAGGCGAGCCCGCCGAGGTGGCCACGGGTGGCCATCGAGCGGATGAACACCCCTTCGTCGGTGGCGTGCTCGGTCATCCGGATGCGGTCGCCGAGCAGCGCGCCACCGGAGAACGGCGAGGACGGGTCGATGGCCAGCACACCGACGCGCTTGCCTTCCTGGCGCAGGGCGCCGAGCAGCATGGACGTCGACGTCGACTTGCCCACTCCCGGCGGGCCGGTCAGCCCGATCACCCTGGCGTGACCGGTGTGCGGCGTGAGGGCGGCGACCACGTCACGGAGCCGCGGATGTGCGTCCTCGACGAGCGAGAGCAGCCGGGCGACCGCACGCGGCTGGCCTTCTCGCGCGCGCGTCACCAACTCGTCGACATCAAGCGAAGGCGCCACTGATTCCTGTCCTCGGGCGGGCGATGTCGACATGTACCCGGCGAGCACATGTCGACATGGCCAACCCTAGTTCACCTTGATCAGCAGCGCGTCGCCCTGGCCACCGCCACCGCACAGCGCGCCGACGCCCAGCCCGCCGCCGCGCCTGCGCAGCTCGTAAACCAGGTGGACGACGAGCCGGGCACCGGATGCCCCGATCGGGTGACCGAGGGCGATGGCGCCACCGTTGACGTTCACCTTTTCGGGATCGACGCCGAGCTGTTGGGTGGAAACCAGACCGACGGCGGCGAACGCTTCGTTGATCTCGACCAGGTCGACGGCGTCGATGTCGGTGCCTGCCTTGGCCAACGCCGCCTTGATCGCGTTCGCCGGCTGCTCGTGCAGGCTCGCGTCCGGGCCGGCCACGACGCCGTGCGCGCCGATCTCGGCGAGCGGCTCGATGCCCAGTTCCTCGGCCTTGGCCGCGCTCATCACGACGACCGCGGCGGCGCCGTCGGAGATCTGCGAGGCCGAGCCTGCCGTGATGGTCCCGTCGGAGGCGAACGCCGGGCGCAGCTTGCCGAGGCTTTCCGCCGTGGTGTCGCCGCGCACGCCCTCATCGGTGTCGAACACCTTCGGGTCGCCCTTGCGCTGCGGTATCTCCACCGGCGCGATCTCTTCGGCGAACCGCCCGGACTCGATCGCGGCCGCCGCCCGCTGGTGCGAGGCCGCGGCGAACGCGTCCTGGTCCTCGCGGGTCAAGCCGTAGCGTGAGTTGTACTTCTCGGTGGACGAGCCCATGGCGACCTGGTCGAAGGCGCAGAAGAGACCGTCATAAGCCATGTGGTCGACCAGCGACGTGTCGCCGTACTTGAATCCCGCGCGTGACTTGGGCAGCAGGTGCGGCGCCTGAGTCATGGACTCCTGGCCGCCCGCGACGATGATGTCGAACTCACCGGCCCGGATCAGCTGATCGGCCAGCGCGATCGAATCGATGCCGGACAGGCAAACCTTGTTGATCGTCAACGCGGGGACGTCCATCGGGATCCCGGCGGCGACGGCGGCCTGCCGGGCCGGAATCTGACCCGCGCCCGCGGTCAGGACCTGCCCCATGATCGTGTACTGCACCGCGTCCGGTGATACTCCCGCCCGCTCCAGGGCAGCCTTGATGGCGACCCCGCCCAGTTGCGCTCCCGAGAAGTCCTTGAGCGAGCCCAGCAGTCGTCCGACAGGGGTGCGGGCAGCACCGACAATCACGGATCCGGACACAGTTTGCCTCCAACGTCGACGTCATAGCCTCCTCCGCGACCATACCGCCGCGGACTACCAGTGAGTAGCCATCGTGACCAACGCACCGTGTCCCGGCCGGTGCCTGGAGGGCTATTCACAAGTCAGTTGGCGGTGCCGCCCGGAGGGTGGTCGCGACGACTGTCTGCAGGTGAGGTGCGAGATCGAGGCGGCATGACCGGTGAATGGCCCGACTTATGAATAGAACCCTGGTGGCCTAATGTGGCAGTCATGAATGAAGCGTTGCGGCCGTTCGTCACCGCCATCGACCACGTCGGCATCGCCGTGCCCGACCTAGACGAAGCGATAGCGTTCTATCGCGACAACTTCGGCTTGGAGGCCACCCACACCGAGGTCAACGAGGAGCAGGGCGTGCACGAGGCGATGCTGCACGCGCCCGGGGATGCCGGGGGCACGGCCATTCAGCTGCTGGCACCGCTGACCCCCGAGTCGACGATCGGCAAGTTCATCGACCGCAGCGGCCCCGGCCTGCAGCAGCTGGCGTACCGCGTCGCCGACATCGACGCCGCCGCCGAGGCGCTGCGGGGCAACGGCCTGCGTCTGCTCTACCCGGAAGCCAAGCGCGGCACGGCGGGCAGCCGGGTGAACTTCGTCCACCCCAAGGACGCCGGCGGCGTGCTGGTCGAGCTCGTCGAACCCGCGCGCTGAACGACGCTTTCAGTCCGTTGGACGGACTGAAAGCGTCATTCACTCCGCTCAGTGGACTGAAGGCGTCATCCAGCCCTCAGTGCTGGCCGGCGATCCGGTGGGCGCTCATGGCCACCGGCAGCGCCGCGGCACCCGCTGCCACGGTCAGCACCGCGATCACCCACGAGGTCCAAGCGGCCCCGGCCATGTCCGCATATCCCATGACCCAGGGTGATATGAACAGCAGCACCCCGAGGCCCATCTGTACCCACTCGCCATAGACCATGCCCGGCATGGCCAGCGAGACCACGCCGTCGATCACGATGAGCCCACCGAAGATGATCATCGTCCACATCGCGGCCGTCGACGTGGCGACGACCAGCGGTGATAGGACGAGAACGACCCCGAGCACGACCTCTGCCCAGTCGTGAGGACGAGTCCATGCCTTAGCAGTGTCAGCCATCTCGCACCACCTTTCCGCTCGCTGACCCCCGATAACCATGATCCACCCTGGTGGCGGCAAGCGGTCACTACCAACAGTCACAACATTGAAACAAGATGGGCTACGCGCCGTTGCCTTCGTCGCAGTCATTACTGGTGAGTAGCTGCGGTTGGCCGGTCCATGGTTCAATCGCCAGGCAGAGACCGCCACGCACAACACGGAGGCAAAGCAGATGGTGCAGCAGATCCTTGACGCAGTTCTCGCCGACGAACTCGACGCCATCGGTGCGCTCGATGTGCCGGAGAGCTACCGCGGGGTCACGGTCCATGCCGACGAGGTCGAGATGTTCGCCGGCATGCCCAGCAGTGACAAGGACCCGCGCAAGTCGCTGCACCTCGATGAGGTCGCCACGCCGGAACTCGGCCCCGGCGAGGCGCTCGTCGCCGTGATGGCCAGCGCGATCAATTACAACACCGTCTGGACCTCGATCTTCGAGCCGATTTCCACCTTCAAGTTCCTCGAGCGCTACGGCAGGATGTCGCCGCTGTCCAAGCGGCACGACCTGCCCTACCACGTCGTCGGCTCCGATCTTTCGGGCGTGGTGCTGCGCACCGGCGCCGGCGTGCACTCCTGGAAGCCGGGCGACGAGGTCGTCGCACACTGCCTCAACGTCGAACTGGAGAGCCCGGACGGCCACAACGACACGATGCTCGACTCCGAGCAACGGATCTGGGGCTTCGAGACCAACTTCGGCGGTCTGGCCGAGATCGCACTGGTCAAGTCGAACCAGCTGATGCCGAAGCCGGCGCACCTCACCTGGGAGGAGGCCGCCAGCCCCGGCCTGGTCAACTCCACCGCCTACCGCCAGCTGGTCTCGCGCAACGGCGCCGACATGAAGCAGGGCGACGTGGTGCTGATCTGGGGCGCGTCGGGCGGCCTCGGCTCCTACGCCACGCAGTACGTCCTCAACGGCGGCGCGATCCCGGTCTGCGTGGTCTCCAGCCCCGAGAAAGCCGAGATCTGCCACAAGATGGGCGCCGATCTGGTCATCGACCGCTCGGAAAGCACAGGGGAGGGTTTCCGATTTTGGAAGGACGAGAACACCCAGGACCCCAAGGAGTGGCAGCGCTTCGGCAAGAAGATCCGCGATCTCACCGGCGGCGAGGACCCCGACATCGTCTTCGAGCACCCCGGCAAGGAGACCTTCGGCGCGTCGGTCTACGCGGCTCGCCGCGGCGGCACGGTCGTCACCTGCGCGTCGACAAGCGGGTACATGCACCAGTACGACAACCGGTACCTATGGATGAACCTCAAGCGGATCATCGGCTCACACTTCGCGAACTACCGGGAGTCCTGGGAAGCGAACCGGCTCATCGCCAAGGGGCTCATCCACCCGACCCTGTCCAAGGCGTACCCGCTGGAGGAAACCGGTCAGGCCGCGCTGGACGTGCACCGCAACGCTCACCAGGGCAAAGTCGGCGTGCTCTGCCTCGCTCCGGAAGAAGGCTTGGGCGTGCGCGATCCGGAAACGCGGGAACGGCACATCGACGGCATTAACCGGTTCAGGGGCGTCTGACTGGTGGGCATAACGCACCAACGGATGAATCCTGAAGCGTCGCGAGGTAGCGTGTCGCCATGAGTCTTGGCGAAGAACAGGACCTGGTGCCGCTCGGCGCAGGCTTCGATGTGGTGCGACGCGGCTACAGCCCCAGTCAGGTCAATGAACACCTGGAACGACTCGACGCCGACCTCAAGATGCTGACGTCGGACCGGGACGCCGCGATCTCGCAGGCCGGCGACCTGGCGCGACAGCTCGAAGTGGCGCGGACCGACATCAACAATCTCAAGAACGAGATCGAGACGCTGTCGCTGCCGCCGACCGAGCTGGAGGGCCTGTCCGCGCGCCTGCGCAGGATGCTGCGCCGTGCCCAGGACGAAGCGTCGGAGACGACGGCCCGTGCCGAGGCCGAGGCCAGCCACATCAGGGCCAAGGCCGAGGCCGACGCGACAGCCATGCGCACCCGCTATGACCAGTTGCTCGCCGATCTCGACACGCGCCGTCAGGAGATGGAGCAGGAGCACCGCGAGGCGATGGACAAGGCGCGCGCCGAAGCCCAGGGCGTGCTCAACCGTGCCCAGGAGGAGCGGCTACGGCTCGATCTGGAGGCCGAGGAACGCCGGACGAAGGTCGAGGAGGACTTCGAGATCGCCATGGCGACCCGGCGCACCGAATCGATGCGGCAGCTCGCCGAGCAGGAGGCCGCAAGCAAGGCCGACGCCGAGAAGCGGTTGCGCGAAGCCACCGAGGAATCCAAGAAGATCCGGGCGCAGATCGCCAAGGAACAGTCGGAGCATTCGGCCGACATCGAAAAGCGCCATCGGGAGTCGGTCGAGGACGCCAACCGCCGCAAGCAGGAGTCGGTCACCGAGGCCAACGCCCGGCTGGCGGACTCGACCGAGGAAGCGCAGCGCAGGGTCTCCGAAGCCACCGACCTCGCCAATCGCCGGATCAACCACGCCGCCGACCGGGTCGCGGCGTTGCGGACCCTGCGAGCCAACATCGCCAGTCAGCTCGCGTCGGCGCGCTCGGTGCTCTCCGAAGCCGACGTGTTGCTCGCCGACGCGGGTTCCACCGCAGACAGCGGGCGCCAGCCCGGGCAGCGCAATGGCAGGCAGAAGCCCGTACCGTCCGACCCGCAACAAGCGGCCGGGCAGGAAGCCAAGGTGGCAGCGACGGCCAACGCCGACGAGCCCGCGACGATCCGGGCCCCGCGCGTCGAGCAGGACTCGGCGGGCGAGCACTACGAAGACCCCAAGTAGCCATCGCCGCAACTTCCCGCGACGTCGCTCGTTGTCCGATCTGCACGGGCCGGCCCTTACCGATAACCTCAGCTGGCGAGCCGCTTCACCTCGGCAGTGTCACTCGCACCTACAGTGCCGATGGGTACTAGCCCGACCCGAAACTAGCCAAATTTGTAGGCCTGAAGGCAGTATCAATCGGGCTACTTTCGGCCCGACTACTAACTCGTGGAGGATCGTCCATGGTCGCCTACCAAACCGTCGTTGTCGGAACCGACGGCTCGAAGTCGTCCTACGCCGCGGTCGATCGTGCCGCCTCCGTCGCCGCGGACAGCGGCGCGAAGCTGGTGATCGCGTGCGCCTACTACCCGACACGCCAAGCCGATGTCGAGAAGGCGCAGGACGTCCTTGGCGATGAGGCGTACCAGGTGATGGGCTCGGCGCCGGCGGAAGACACCCTGCACACCGCGCGGGAACGCGCCGCCGCACAGGGCGCGACGAACGTCGAATCCATCCCGGTACAGGGCGAGCCGGTCGCCACGCTGCTTTCGGTGGTCAAGGATCACTCGGCGGATCTGCTAGTGGTCGGTAACCGCGGCCTGAACACCCTCGCGGGCCGCATTCTCGGGTCGGTGCCCGCCGAGGTCGCCCGCAAGTCGACCATCGACGTGCTGATCGTCCACACGACCTGAGACTGAGACGCCCCATCGCTTTGAGGTGAGCCGAGATCGACGACTCCGACGGGCAGGCCGGCGCCGAAGACGCGATGCAGGCCCGTATCGACGAGGTCTTGCTCGGCGGCAGCCGGAAGTACACCCGGCTCGACGTGGCCGCGCGCGCGGGCGTTCCTCCCGAGCAGACGCACCGACTGTGGCGCGCGCTCGGCTTCGCCAGCGCGACCGACACCGACGTGGTGTTCACCGATGCGGACGTCGAAGCGGCCAAGCTAGGCAATCAATTGCTGGAATACGGTCTGATCGACCGGATGACGGACACCGCGATGACCCGCGCGCTGGGCCATCACCTGTCGCGGCTTGCCGAATGGCAGGTGCAGCTGGTGTGGTCGTGGCTCGGCCAGCAACCGGACGTCGCGCGGGACGAGCGGCAGCTCGAGAACCTCATCGAGATGGCTGTGCCCATGATGGAGCGGCTGCAGAACTACGTGTGGCGGCGCCATCTCGCGGCCTACGCGGGGCGGACGCTCGCCACCTCGGAAGACGAGCTGGAGTCGCGCAACCAAGGCGTCGGGTTCGTCGACATGGTCGGTTACACCCGGATGACCCGCCGGATCGACCAGGATCGGCTCGGCACGGTGCTCGACCGCTTCGAGGAGGCGGCGGGTGGCGTGATCGCCGAGCGGCGCGGACATGTCGTGAAGATGATCGGCGACGAGGTGCTCTTCGTGGCCGACACCCCGGAGGACGCCGCCGACATCGCGCTGGCCCTGACCGAACTGGTCGAGCAGGACGAGGAAATCCCCGAAGTGCGTACCGGCCTCGCCTACGGGCAGATCCTGAGCCGGTTCGGCGACGTGTACGGCTCGGTGGTCAACCTGGCCGCGCGGCTGACCTCGGTCGCCCGGCCCGGCACCATCCTGATCGACCAGGGGCTGGCCGACGCCCTCGCCGACGATCCCGGCTACGAGTTGCGCTACCGGCGACCGGTGTCGGTCCGCGGGTACAAGCGGCTGCGGCCCGTGGTGCTGCGGCGCGGCTGAACGATCGGCGCTGGGCCCGGTTACCGGGGCGCCACTAGCCGGGTGAGGATGGCGCGTGCGTCGTCGCCCTCGGCGGCGGCCGACCAGAGCTGGTCGAGAGCGTCGTTGTAGACCTGGACGTCCTCAGGGTCATTCGTGGCCAACGTTGTGTTGAGGGTTTCTACTCGGACCTCGTCGTCGAGGATCGTCCAGCCGTGCATGAGCGGGAACGGATACGCCGCGTCGAGCGGCACGATCCCGAATCGGACGCTGCGCATGCCGAGTAGGCCGAGCAGCCGGTCGTACTGGGCGGCCATCACGTCGGGTGACGCAATCGCCTGCCGGAGGCCGGCCTCGGTGACGAGCAGTTCGATTCGCTTTGTCGAGTCGTAGAGCACCGACTGCCGCTGCATCCTGGCGGCGACCGCGGCGTCGGCGTCGTCGCGCGTGCCCTTGACTCGAGCGAGGGTGGAGAACACAGCGCGCGCGTAGTCCGGGGTCTGCAGCAGGCCCGGAACCAGACCGGTGGAGACCACGCGGATCGTGGCGGCGCGCTGCTCGGACTGCCCGACCGCTGCCTGCACGGGTTGATGACCACCGCGTAGCTGAGTCCTCCACCGGGCCTGATCGAGCCGGATCGCCCGGAGCTCGCCGATCAGCTCGGCGGCCGTCTCCTCACCGGCGCCGACGGCTTCGCACCAGATGCGGACGTCCAGCTCGGTGATCTTCTGCTGAGCCCGTTGCATGCGCGACGTCTTGGACGCCGGCCAGCCGACCTGCTTCGCGAGGCGTACACCGGATAGCCCAGCGGCCTCGCGAAGCTGGCTCAAACGTTCACCGAAGGCGGCGAACCGTTCCTCTGCGGTCAATTTCTCCTGCTCATGTACTCGTCGTGTGGCATAGCGTTGGCCCACGCGAGCCGCCGCCACCGTTGGGCACCCTCGATCGCCACCGCGTCTTCGACAATGTCGGCGCCGACGACCCCGTGGTCACCGAACTCTAGGATGACGAACACATCGTCGTCGAACAGGTAGTAATCGTGGGTAGGCGCGTCGAGTGCCTTCGCATCGGCCTCTGCCAACCACCGGATGTCTTCCCCAGCCTCGACGTTGAGGTGTGTGAACTCGAACATCCATCGCAAGTAGTCCGTGGGTGGATCGGTCACCATCCGGACGCGCTCGAAAGTCTTGCCCTCGACGCGCCAGCCGCGCACGCGCTCCACCCAGCTGTCCATGAACGAGTAGTCGGGCCGACCCTCCTGCCAGAGCCGGAACGGCACCTTCTCGCTCGGCTCGTGATAAACGCCCTGACACTCCCATCGGAACGCGGACCGGCTAAACGAGCGGACAAGCTCCCGAAACCCGGCACGATCGACTCGGGTCATACGCCCTCCGATGCGCACGCCTGAAGCCGTTCGTGCAAACGCTCGTCGGCGTCGGCGTTGACGTGAAAGTCCGGCCGGGCGGCGTCACCGAAGGCGACGCGCTGCAAGGCCTCGACATCGATGAACGGGAGCAACTGTGCGGGAATCTCGACACACGACTCGTATTTCGGTATGCCGTTGCCGTGCTGGCCGATCTGCTCAAGGGCCTGGCGGTCGGTCACGGTGGTGCCCTGCACGACGAGGGTGCCCCGCTCGGTGATGAAGATCGTCGGACAGCCGTCCTCGCCGGACGTACCACCCACGAGTGCGAGCTGTGTCATGATGCTTCCCTTTCGATCAAGAATGGGCCACTACCCACTATTGCGCATAATCGCGCACAGCGACTCCCCGCATGCGGGTGATTCTCGGTCCAACCTCACTACGGTGCGCATCCAACATCTATCCAATTCGAGTATCTGTGCTCTCTTGTGCTCTATTGTGCTTGACTTGAGCGCAAGGGTTAGCGATGCTTGATGCATGAGCTGGATCAGTGGATCGATGTCGTTGCCGTCGAACGCGGCGCCATGCCAGCATTCCGATTCACGACCAGCGCGGCGCGTGAACTGATCGAGCAGGACGCGTGCATGTTCGCCGAGGTCGCCATCACCAACCCCGGCCTCGTGTCTACGCTGTCAGCGCTCGTCGGCCACCTCGACGGCGGGCCGCTGCCCGAGCCCGCGGTGCTCCGGGCCTACGGCGAGCAGGTGCGCCGTGTCGGGGAGGCGATCGTCGGCCGCGCGGACGCGATCGCAACCGACTCCTGATCACCCGGCCGGTCCGCGGGCCGAACGTGAGCACCCCGCGCTGAAAGACGCTTTCAGTCCGTTCAACGGACTGAAAGGCCCACTGACTCCACCCAGCGGACTGAAGGCGTCTTTCAGCTCGTCACGGGGAGCACCGCGAACTGGCGGACGTAGAGGTCGTTGTACGTCACCGGGCCGCGCGGGCCGGGCACATTGTCGAGGTTGATCCCGGTCTCCGGCACCGCCAGCAGCTTGAATCCGTCCAGCAGCCTCGTCGGCGCGTTCCAGAACACCCCGGTGCCGGTGTAGCCGTCGAAGAACGCCTCGGCGGCGGCCGCGTCTTCGGTCGCGATGCCCGCTGCCAGCCCCGAGGTCTGCTCGTTCGCGATCGACACCGCCGCGGCAAGATCGGTGACCTGCGAGACGGTGACCGTTGCTTCGCGCTCGGAATCCAGTGCCCACTCGTAGCCGATCGGGTGGGAGTGCGGTGGCAGCGACGCCTGCACACCCCGTTCGTCGAGCGCCGCCGAGATCACCGGCCACGCCTCGTCGTAGGCGGCCGCGTCGATCAACAGCAGGTTCAGCCGGTTACACACGCCGAGCCGGTCGAGGCTGCCGGTCACCAGCTCCCGCACCTTGCCGAGGTCGGCTGCCTTGTCGACGAAGAGCACCCCGCCGCCGTCGGCATGCGCGAGCGTGCGTACGTCGTGCTGAGCGGCGGCGCGGGCGAGCGCGCGGGTGCTGTCCCCGCTGCCACGCAGGATGACCAGCGGGACCAGGTCGGGGAAGCTGACCAGCGCCGAGGCAGCCTCACGCTCGGCGCGCGGCACCAGCTGGATCACGCCTGGGTCGATGCCCGCGTCGGTGAGGGCAGGGGCGACGACGACGTCCAGCAGCCGCTGGGCCGACCCGAGCGCGGCGCTGCCGGTGCGCAGCACGCCGCCGTTGCGGGACTTGACCAGCTGCGATGCGACGTCGACGGTCACGTTCGGCCGCGCCTCGTAGTTCGCGCCGATCACGCCGACGGGCCGACGCCGCTCGACGAGGCGAAGCCCGCCGTCGAGCTCCTTGATCGGGATGGACCGTTCGGGGTGCGGCGTGCCCGCGAGCAAGCGCAGCTGCTCCGCCATGCCGGTGAGCCGCTCCTCGGTGATCCTCAGCCGGTCCAGCAGGCCGGCGCTCATGCCGTCGGCGCGAGCCTTGTCGACGTCATCGGCGTTGGCGGCCAGCACCTCGGCACGCCGCGCGAGCAACCGGTCGGCCATCGAGTTCAGCGCGGCGTCGATGGCCTCGTCGGTCGCCGCAGCCAGCGAAGGCGCGGCCTGCTTCGCGGCACGCGCGCACTCTTCGACGGCCTTGCTGACCTCATCGGCTACTGCTTGCTCAGCCACTGCACATCCCTTTCCGCCCTGGTCGGACCTAAGTGTGCCTCACTACCGCAAGGTCGCCGAACACCGGCTCGACCAGCTGCGTACCACCGACGACGAGGCAGAGCAGGGCGATCACACCCATCACCAGCACCCACAGCACGGCGGGCACCCCGGTCAGCCTGCCGAGCTGATCGGCGTCGGAGTCACGTGCGGTGCCGCGCCGCCGCTTGGACTGCAGTTCGAATACCGCTCGCAGCGAACCGAAGAGCAGGAACCAGGTGATCACCGACACCAGCGCGGACTTGATATCCGGGGTGCCGAAGTAGGCGAGCGCGCCGAGCGCGCCCGCGGTGATCACGACCGCGAACGCCCCGAAGGCGTTGCGCACCATCACGAGGACGCCGAGCAGCAGCACGGCGGCGATAACGAGCACCATCGCAGACCGATCGAGCACGATCAGCACGCTGAACAGCAGCCCGAGCACGGCAGGCGCCGGATAGCCCGCCAGCGAGGTCAGCACCATCCCCGGTCCGGTCCGCTTGCCGCGGGACACCGTGACGCCCGAGGTGTCGGAGTGCAGCATGATCCCCTGCAGACGGCGCCCGGACAGCACGGCGACCAAGGCGTGTCCAGCCTCGTGAACGATCGTGATTACGGTGCGGGTGAGCCGCCACGGACCGCGCAGCAGCACGGCCGCCAGTGCGATCGCCGCCGCGATCGTCGGCACCATGGCGTTCGGCGCGGCTTGTGCACCGAAGAGGCGCTCCCACCACTCGAGGACATCATTGGGCACACGCAAAGGTCATCATATGCCGCTCGCGCGTCTACAGCCGCCTCCCTCCTAACGCCGACACGCTCGGCAGCGCCACTGCGCCATCGGTGTGGACCTCGGTGCGCAGGCGGGGTGTCGGAGATGGATCACATTGACTCAGCCGTGATCGGCGGCATACGGTTGTCCGGCTCAGACACTGCGATGGTGGTCGGAAGCCGGTGAAAATCCGCACGGACGCGCCACTGTAACCAGCACGGGAGTCAGACCCGCTGCCATCGCACTCGTCCAACCGGGCCGCGAAAGCCCAAGGAGGTCTTGACCATGTCCCAAGCGGCAGTCCCCGTTTCCCTGCCCGCCCCGATGCCCATCCGTATTCCGATCCGCGAGATCGTGCCGTGGGCCGTGCTGATCGGCATGCTCTCACTGATCACGATGTACTTCGTGAGCGCGGAAGACGGCATCACCGCGCTGTTCTCCGGTGGCTACGTGCACGAGTTCCTGCACGACGGCCGTCACCTGCTCGCGTTCCCCTGCCACTGACGCGGGCCGAGAATGATGCGGACATTGCTGGTCCGCGGCCTGATCGCCGGTCTCATCGCCGGCATCGCCGCGGCTATTTTCGCGTTCGTCTTCGGCGAGCCGCATATTGAAGCGGCCATCGCGATCGAAGAGGCCAACGCCGCTACCGAGGCCGGGCACGATCACGCCGAGGAAGCGCCCATCGTCAGCAGGGACATCCAGAAGTCGCTGGGGCTGCTCACCGCGAACGCCGCCACCGGGCTCGCGCTCGGCGGACTGTTCTCGCTCGCGTTCGCGTTCGTATATGGCCGGTTCGGTGCGTTCTCCGCGCGGGCGTACTCGGCATTTCTGGCGGTCGCGGCGTTCACCGCGGTCTCGCTGGTGCCGTTCCTGAAGTACCCGGCCAATCCGCCTGCTGTCGGGCAAGAAGGCACCATCGCTTCGCGCACTGAGTTGTACTTCGTGCTCCTGGCGATCTCGGTCATCGCGGCCGGGCTCGCTTGCTACGCGGTGAAGGTGCTCGCCGAGAAGCTCGGCGGCTGGACAGCGGGCTCGATCGGGTTAGTGGGCTACGTTGCGGTGATGGCGGCCTGCGGCTGGCTGCTGCCCGCCGTTAACGAGGTGCCGGAGGGCTTCCCCGCGACGCTGATGTGGGACTTCCGGGTCACCGCGCTCGGCACGCTCGTGGTGCTGTGGGCGGTACTCGGCCTGACCTTCGGAGCACTGGTTCACCGGGCGCTCGGGAGCGAACAGCGGCAGGCGGAACCCGTCGCTGCGTAGGCCCGGTGCTGTTCGTGAGTGGCTATCAGTGTTCTAACCCTGATCAGCACTCACGACCCGGGTGGCCTGCAGTATTAGCCGGGTGCACCGGGCGAGATGAACGGCAGGTCCGCCGGCGCGCCCGCCTTGATGAGTCGCAGGAGCGCGGCCGTGTCGAGGTGATCGGTGACGGCGTCGGCCAACCGGTCCAGCATCGACTCTCGCAGTTCGGCGAAACCCGGTGCGCCCTCGGCGGGCCGCCAGGCGATGCCTGCCTGCGCGGCGGCAGCAGCCAGCCAGGCGCGGCGGAACCCGTCGTTCTCGAAGGCGCCGTGCCACATCGTGCCCCACACCGAATTCGCCCGCCAGCCATCGAGGAAGGCTTGGACGCCGCCGGCCCCTGAGGTCAACACCGCGCGGCCGTGGTGGATCTCGTATGCGGCGACGTCCTGCCCTCGCCACTGTCCGCGCGGGGTGTCGAGCACCTTCTCCGGCGCGAACTCCACCCTCGCGGGCAGCAGCCCGAGCCCGTCGACGGTGCCCGCGCCGGACTCGTACTCGTCGTCGATCGTCTCGGTGAGCATCTGGTAGCCGCCGCAGATGCCCAGCACCGGCGCGTCAGCGGCGGCACGGGCGAGCACGGCGTCGGCCAGGCCGCGCTCCCGCAGCCAGCGCAGATCGTCGACGGTGGCCCGCGAGCCGGGTAGCACGGCGATGTCGGCGGCCAGCACGGTGTCCGGGTCGGCGGTCAGGGTCACCGTGACGCCCGGCTCCGCGGCGAGCGCGTCGACGTCGGTGGCGTTGGACGCCCGCGGGAAACGCACCACGGCGACCCGCAGCGCGCGGCCGTCCACCGGTAGCTGGCCGCGCCAGCCGGCCTGGGCCAGCGCGTCCTCCGAGTCGATCCATACGCCGTCCAGCCACGGCAGTACGCCGAACACCGGCCTGCCGGTCATCCGCTCGAGGGTGTCCAGCCCCGGTCGCAGCAGACCGATGTCGCCGCGGAACTTGTTCACGATCCACCCGGCGAGCAGCGCTTGGTCCTCGGCGGCCAGCAACGCGAGCGTGCCGTACATCGACGCGAGTACGCCGCCGCGGTCGATGTCGCCGACCACCACGACGGGCAGTCCCGCCTCACGCGCCAGCCCCATGTTCACGTAGTCGCCGCCGCGCAGGTTGATCTCGGCGGGGCTGCCCGCGCCCTCGCACACCACGACGTCGAACCGGGTCCGCAGGTCGGCCAGGGCCTCGAAGGCGATGTCGGCCAGGCCGGCTCGCCCGGTGGCATACTCCCCCGCGTCGAGGGTCCCGAACGGTTTACCGAGCGCGATGACGTGGCTGCGCCGATCGCTGCCCGGCTTGAGTAGCACGGGGTTCATGGCTGCCTCCGGCGCGACGCCCGCCGCTCGGGCCTGCAACCACTGGGCGCGGCCGATCTCGGCTCCGTCGGCGCACACCATGGAATTGTTCGACATGTTCTGAGACTTGAACGGCGCTACGGACACGCCCTGTCGAGCGAGGAACCGGCAGATGGCCGCGGTGACCAGGCTCTTGCCCGCATCGGAAGTCGTCCCCGCTACGAGCAACCCAGCGGCGCTCACCGCCGCCACCCCACGCGCTGAAAGACGCTTTCAGTCCGTTGAGTGGAGTGAGTGGCCCTTTCAGTCCGTTGAGTGGACTGAAGGCGTCTTTCAGCGCGGAGCCGCACGAAGATGGCCGCCACGCCGAGGGACGCCGCACCGACCGCCCGAGAAAGTCGCACTGACCTGCGAAGATCCGCCACGTCGGGGGCCCGGCCGTCGCCGAGGGTGCCCCGGTCCTCGACGTTGCCCGCATAGCTGTTCACGCCGCCCAGCCGCACATCGAGCGCCCCGGCGAACGCCGCTTCGACCTGCCCCGCGTTCGGGCTCGGGTGCTTGCCCGCATCGCGCCGCCACACCCGCCACGCCCGCCGCGGGCTGCCCCCGACCGCGGGCGCACACACCGCGGCGGCCAACGCGCTCAGTCGTGCGGGCACCAGGTTGGCCAGGTCATCCGCCCGGGCGCTCGCCCACCCGAAGCGCTCGTGCCGCGGCGTGCGATGGCCGACCATGGCGTCCAGCGTGTTCAGCGCGCGGTAACCGAGCAACCCCGGTATCCCCGCCGCGGCGCCCCACAGCAGCGGAGCAACCACGGCGTCGGAGGTGTTCTCGGCGATGGACTCCGTCGCGGCGCGGGCCAGTTCCTTCGCGTCGAGCCCGTCCGGGTCCCTGCCGCACAGGTGGGAAAGCCGCTTCCGTGCGCCTTCGATGTCGTTCACTTCGAGCGGCCGCGCCATCTCGGCGCCCTCCCGCGCGAGCCCGTGCCCGCCGAGCACCGCCCAGGTGGCGAGTGCGGTCGCCGCGGCACGAGCCATGGGCGCCCTGGCCGTCGCGTTATGCGCCACGACACCGACGCCCGCCGCGCCTCCGACGCATACCACGGCGTAGGCGGCACCGCGCTGCCGCGAGTCCGCCCACATCCGGCGTTGCAGCGCGTCGGCCGCCTGCCCGAACAGTGCGACGGGATGCCCGCGCCGGGGATCACCGAAAGCCAGATCCGCGAGGTACCCGGCGGCCAGCCCCGCGATGGTCGCGCCTGATCTGGTGAGCATGGGTAGACGCTACCGGCAGGGGCCCCCGGGGCTCACGCGCCGGCGGTCAGCTCGGCGAATCGCCGCAGGTAGAGCGACCAGCCGCCTTCGGAGGCCACGCCTTCTCGGCCGGCCTCCCACCCGTGACCGTGGCGGTCCAGGTGCCGGTGCTCCAGTTCGACACGGGTCCGGTCCGGCCCCGCGGCGACGAAGCGCACCTCGACCTCGCTGGTTCGGTCGGGGTCGGTCTCGATCTGCCATTGCGGAGTGATGTCCCAGCTGATCACGAACCGGTGTGGTGGTTCGAAGGCGAGCACCCGTGCCCAGCGGCACACCGACCCGTCCTCGCCGCGGTCATAGACGGCGCCGCCGACGCGGGTCTCGAAGACCGTCTCGGCGATCGGCACCGTGAGCATGTTGTGTTCGCGGGGTTTGATCCGGTCGATCTGTTCGGTGAACACGGCGAAGGCTCGCTCGACCGGCACGGCGACGTCGATCTCGCGCCGGACTGATGTCTCGGTGGACGTGGTCATTACTTACTCCGTTTCCTGTTCCGCGATCTGCTTGAAGTTCTCCAAGGCCTTGCCCCAGAACCCGTCCAGTTCCGCGCGCAGTGCCGCCAGGCCTGCCGGGTCGACCTGGTAGATGCGTCGGGTGCCCTCCGACCGGGCCTGCACGAGGCGCGCCTGCTTGAGCACCCGCAAGTGCTGGGATACCGCCGGCCTGCTGATCGGCAGGCCCCGGGCGATCTCGGTGACCGACCGTGGCCGCTCAGCGAGGAGCTCGAAGATTTGCCGCCGGCTCGAGTCACCGAGGGCGGTCCACGCATCGACTGCGTAAGTAGTCACTAACGTAAGTTACCGCTTACGGTTGACGGCGGTCAAGTGCGGCGGAAAAGCCCTGCCGATGGCACTGCGACAATGTGCGGCATGGCCCTCGAGACCCCCCGCGCCACGCTCGCCAGGTTCTTCGCCTACGGCGCGAAGACCTTCGACGGGCTCGCCGCGTCCCTCCGGCCGGCATCACCGCCGCGAAGCCGGACGCTGGTGCTCGGCGGCGCCCGGTCCGGCAAGTCCCGCTACGCCGAAAAACTGCTCAACGAGCATCCCAAGGTGCTCTACGTCGCGACCGGGATGTTGCCCGACACGGCCGACCCGGAATGGGCGGAGCGTGTGCGCGTGCACCAGGAGCGCCGGCCGCCACACTGGCAGACCCTCGAGACGGTCGACATCGCCGCCGCGCTGCGCACCGCGGACGCCCCCGTGCTCGTCGATTGCCTGGCTACCTGGCTGACGAGGGTGTGTGACGACACGGGCGCCTGGGAAGACGCGCCTGGCTGGCGGCAGCGTACCGATGACGTCGTCGCCGACCTGCTCGACGCATGGCAGGCGGCGCCGACGCCGGTAGTCGCGGTGAGCAACGAGGTCGGCAGCGGCATCGTGCCCGATACGCCGTCGGGCAGACTGTTCCGTGACGAGCTCGGCACGTTGAATCGGCGGATCGCGGAGTCGGCGGACAGCGTGGTGCTCGTCGTCGCAGGGCGCGCATTGCAACTCGAAGGGACGTCACAGTGAACGAATTCGTCGTGCCGGCACCGGATGCCGACGCCCGAGCCGCCGCTCAGTCCAGGTTGGACGGGCTGGTCAAGCCGCTCGGGTCGCTCGGGAGGCTCGAGGAGATCGCGGCCTGGTTGAGCGCGGCGCACGGCACCGTACCCCCGCGCCCGATCGACAACGTGCGCGTCGTCGTCTTCGCGGGTGATCACGGCGTGACGCGAGCGGAAGTCTCCGCCTACCCGCGCGAGATCACCGCGGCCATGGTCCGGGTCTTCCTCGCCGGGGTCAGCGGCGTGAACGTGCTGGCCAGGCAGGTCGGCGCCCACGTCCGGGTGCTCGACATCGCGGTGGACGCCGATCTGGACGACGTGCCGCCCGAAGTGCTCGCGCACAAGGTGCGGCGTGGCTCGGGCTCGATCGACGAGGCCGACGCACTGGCACCGGGCGAGGCGCGGCGGGCCTTCGACGCGGGCTGCGCCATCGCCGACGACGAGATAGACGCGGGCGCTGATCTGCTGATCCCCGGCGACATGGGCATCGGCAACACCACCGTCGCCGCCGCCGTGGTGGCTGCTTCGCTCGGCCTGCCCGCCGACGACGTCGTCGGCACCGGCACCGGCGTGGACGACACAGGCAGGCAGCGCAAGGTCGAGGTCGTCGAAGCCGCGCTGCGGCGAGCGAGCGACCGCGTGAGCGATCCGTTCGACCTGCTCACCGCACTGGGCAGCGCGTGCGCAGCGGCCACCGCGGGCTTCCTGGTGCGGGCGGCCGTCCGGGGCGTCCCGGTGCTGCTGGACGGCGTCTTCTCCGGCGCGGCGGCACTCGTCGCGGCCGAGATCGCACCGGGAGCGCCCGGCTGGTGGCTGGCAGGCCATCGCTCCACGGAACCGTCGCAGGCCTTCGCGCTCAAGGCGCTGGGGCTGGAGCCGATCCTGGACTTCGGGCTGCGGCTCGGCGAGGGCAGCGGGGCGGTACAAGCAGTGCCTGCCCTGCGCGCGGCGCGAGCGATCCTGGCCGAGATGGGATCACTCGCCGACCTCGACCTGTCTTGATGCTCGACCCGCTGCGGATGGCGGTGGGCACGCTGACCGCCATCCCCGTACCGGCACCGCGCACCATCGACGCGCGGGTCGCCCGGCGGGCGATGGTGCTGGCTCCGATCGCCGTGACACCCCTTGCGGCGCTCGCTTGCCTCATCGTGGCCGCCGGTCAGCTGCTAACCCTGTTTCCGCTGGTCACCGCAGTGCTGGCGGCGGGAGCGGTGGTTCTGGGTAGCCGGGGCCTGCACCTGGACGGACTCGCCGACACCGCCGACGGGCTGAGCGCGTCCTACGACCGGGCCAGGGCGCTGGCGGTGATGCGCCGGGGCGACGTCGGCCCGATGGGCGTCGCGACGCTCGTGCTGGTTCTGCTGGGCCAGGTCGGCGCGCTGACCGGCGCCATCGTCGCAGGCCATGGCGTGCTCGCCGCGGCCATCGGGGTGCTGGCCAGCCGGTTGATGCTGACGCTGTGCTGCGTACGGGGCGTGCCGGCCGCCCGCCGGGACGGGCTCGGCACGATCGTCGCGGGCTCGGTGTCACCGTGGCAGGCTGCTGTGGCTCTCGGCGCCGGGATCGTGCTCGCGGCGCTGGCCGGCACGCTCACCGGCCTGCCGATGTGGCGCGGTGCGCTGGCCGTCGTGCTCGCCGCTATCGCCGCGGCCGTGCTCCTCGCGCGCTGCGTTCAGCGGCTCGGCGGCGTCACCGGCGACGTGCTTGGCGGCTGCGTCGAGGTGGCGGCGCTGGCCGCCCTGCTCGCGCTCGCCGCGTAACGCGGCTCACCGTCCTATTTGCGTAGCTTCACGGCGAAACCAAGGTGCCATTGGGTGCCTATATGGCGCCCAGGGCCACCTTCGGCTCCCCTGCTGCCACCACGCCCCCACTGCGATCGTGCAGCCACTGGTGCAAAGACGCCTTACTCCTTCAGCGCGAGCCGCAGCGCATCGAGGAATCCCCTTGTGGTGTGCCGATCGCGGACGGCGACGCGCAGCCAGTCGGTCGACAAGCCGGGGAAGGTGTCACCGCGCCGCACGGCGTAGCCCAGTTCCCGCAGCCGGAGGCGTACCCGTTCCCCGTCGGCCACCGTGATGAGGATGAAGGGCGCCCTCGGCTTACCGGCCACCCGGACGCCGAGTTCGCGTAGCCCGTCGACGAGGAATGCCCGGTCCCGCTCGGCTTCGGCGGTGAGTTCATCGGCCTCGACGGCGGCTTCGGCGCCGCTGCAGGCGACGACGGCCAGCCCGGCGAGCGTCGAGACCGACCACGGCGGCTGCACCGCGCGCAGCCGTTCGACCAGCAGCGGATCGCCCAGCACATAGCCCGCCCGGAGCCCGGCGATCCCCCAGGTCTTGGTCAGGCTGCGGAACACCAGCACGCCGGGAATCCGTTGCCCCGCAAGGCTTTCCGGCTCACCGGGGATGGCGTCCGCGAACGCCTCGTCCACCACGAGCACCCGGCCCGGCCTGCGGAGTGCGAGCAACGTCTCGGCGGGATGCAGCACCGACGTCGGGTTCGTCGGGTTACCGACCACCACCAGGTCGGCTGCCTCACCGACGGCGTGCGGGTTGAGCGTGAAGCCGTCGTCGGCGGAGAGCAGGACGCGGCTCACCGGGTGTCCCGCACTGCGCAACGCCACCTCGGGCTCGGTGAACTGCGGATGCACGATGACCGCATTACGCGGCCGCAATGCCCGCGCGAGCAGCGAGAACGCCTCCGCCGCGCCCGCGGTCACCAGGACCTCGTCGAGGGGCCTGCCGTGCCGTGCCGCGACCGCCTTGGTGGCTTCGCGGGTGTCCGGATACGCGGCGAGCGTGTCAATGCCCGCCACGAGCTGGGTACGCAGCCACGGCGGCGGCGCCGGGAGCCGCACGTTGACGGCGAGGTCGACCAGGCCGTCGGCGACGTCTTCATCGCCGTGGTGACGGAGATGCGCGGGGATGCCGTCGTCGGCAGGGGACACTCCGAAGGTGGGGTCGTCAGCCATGGTCGGCGACCAATCGTGTAGCCGCGTGCGCCCGGGCGGCGAACCGGCTCGCCAGCTGCGGGTGCCCAGCCCAGTGCACATGCAAGTACGAGGCATGCACCGATGGCGTCGGGTGGTGGCCTGCGCCGGTCACGAAGCCTTCCGTGACATCAGCCCACCGCCACGCCGGGGACGCGCCTTGCACCGGGCTGACCTGGGTGCGATGGAACTCATGCCCGGTGACCGTTTCGCCCTGACCGGCAAGGAAGTTCTCGGTAGCCGCCGTGGCGGTGCGATAGCCCAGCGTCCGGCGCGGCGTCATCCGGGCGGTCGCGGGCAGCACGCCGGTCATCGGCAGGTCGTCCAGCCGCTCGCACAGGTAGGTCAGGCCGGCGCATTCCGCGACGATGGGCACGCCACGCTCCGAAGCTACGACGACGGCCCGGCGCAGCGGTTCGTTCGCCGACAGTGCCTCGGCGTGCACCTCGGGAAACCCGCCGCCGAAGTACAGCCCCGCGCAGTCCGCCGGTAGCCGTTCGTCCGAGAGGGGGTCGAAGTCGACGACCTCGGCTCCCGCCGCCTGGAGCAGTTCGATGTTCTCGGCGTAGCGGAAGCTGAACGCCCGGCCCGCGGCCGCCGCGATGACCGCACCCTTGACGGACGGCTGTGAGGGGATCGCCGCCCGCGGGTCCCACGGCACGCCGGGCAGCGGCGGGGCCGACCGGGCGACGCGCAACACGGCGTCCAGGTCGATGCCCTCGGCCACCCAAGTGCGAAGCCGGTCCAGCATCTCGGCGGCATCCCGCTCCCGCTCGGCGACGGGCACCAGTCCGAGGTGCCTGCTCGGTGCGTGGATGTCCTCGGAGCGGCGCAACGACCCGAGCACGGGGATGCGCAGCGGTTCCATCGCGGCTCGAAGCTCGGTCTCGTGGCGCTGCGAGCCGACCTTGTTGAGGATGACTCCTGCCAGCCGCACCCGCGGGTCGAAGTGGGCGAAGCCGTGCACCGTCGCCGCGACGCTGCGGCCGGCCGCGCTGGCGTCGATGACCAGCACCACGGGCGCGTCGAGCAGCCGGGCGACGTGTGCGGTGGAGGCGAAGCCATCGGTGCCCAGCGCGCCGTCGAAGAGCCCCATGACACCCTCGACCACGGCGACGTCCGCACCTTCGGCGCCATGCAGGAACAGCGGCACGACGCGTTCCTCCGCCTGCAGGTACGGGTCGAGGTTGCGGCCGGGCCGCCCGACGGCCATCGCGTGGTAGCTCGGGTCGATGTAGTCGGGGCCGACCTTGTGGCCCGAGACCGTCAAGCCGCGATCGCTCAGCGCCGCCATCAGTCCGGTGGCCACGGTGGTCTTGCCGTTACCGGAAGCTGGCGCGCCGATCACCACCCGAGGTCGTGCGTGAAAACCATTGCTCCCGCACGCCTGATCACTCACGACACCGCCGTGGCCCGTCACCATTCGATCCCTCGCTGGCCCTTCTGCCCGGCGTCCATCGGATGCTTCACCTTGGTCATCTCGACGACAAGGTCGGCGGCTTCCAGCAGGGCGGCCGGGGCGTTGCGCCCGGTGATCACCACGTGCTGGCGGCCGGGGCGATCGCGGATGACCTCGACCACCTCGGCGGTGTCAATCCAGCCCCAGTGCAGCGGGTAGCTGAACTCGTCGAGCACATAGAAGTCGTGCGTCTCCTCGGCCAGCCTGCGTTTGATCTCCGCCCAGCCCTCGCGAGCGTTGGCGGCGTGATCCTCCTCGGTGCCGTGCTTGCGAGACCAGCTCCACCCTTCGCCCATCTTGTGCCACTCGACCGGGCCGCCCTGCCCCGAACTGGCGTGCAGGTCGCCGAGGGCACGGAACGCGGCCTCTTCGCCGACCCGCCACTTCGCGGACTTGACGAACTGGAACACGCCGATCGACCAGCCTTGGTTCCACGCCCGCAGCGCCATCCCGAAAGCCGCGGTCGATTTGCCCTTCATCGCGCCGGTGTGCACCGCGAAGATCGGCCGGTTACGGCGCTGGCGCGTGGTGAGCCCGTCATCCGGGACGACCTCGGGTTTTCCCTGCGGCATCAGACTTCCCTCCTCGGGGCGCTGAAAGACGCTTTCAGGCCACTGGATGGACTGAAAGCGTCTTTCACTACGTTCAATGGACTGAAGGCGTCTTTCAGCGCGGGGCTCACGCGGCTCTCCCGCCTGCCCGTGCCCGCACCTCAGTGGCCAGCGCCTCGGCGGCCACTTCGCCAAGGGGTACGTACTCGCCACCGAGGTGATCAGCCAGTTGCCCGGCGAGCCCGAGCCGCATCCGCCCGGTTTCGCAGTCCATCACCACGCTCGGAATACCTGCCGCGGCGAGCAGATCGGCCGCGGCATGCGAGCGGGCGACGGCCGTCGCGCCGTGGGTCGCTCTGCCGTCGGTGACCACCACCAGCAACGGGCGGCGGCGAGGATCCCGCACGGCCTCGGTCCGCAGCGCATCGGCGGCCTTGAGCAGCCCCTCCGCCAGCGGCGTCCTGCCCCCGGTCGGCAACGCCGCCAGCCGGGCCGCGGCGGCTTCCACGCTGCTCGTCGGGGGCAGGGCAAGCGCCGCCTCCGCACCCCGGAAGGTCACCATGCCCACCTTGTCCCGTCGCTGATACGCGTCGAGCAGCAGCGACAGCACCGCCGCCTTGACCTCTTGCATCCGCGTGCGCGCCCCCATCGACCCCGAGGCATCCACGCAGAACAGCACCAGGTTGCCCTCCCGGCCTTCACGCACCGCGTAGCGCAGGTCCCGACCCTCGAAGCGCAACCCGGCGCCGGTGCGGCCGCGAGCGTGCTGGTGCGGGGCCGCGGCGCGCAAGGTCGCCACCAGGTGCGGACCACCGGCGCGCACTCCCGGGGCCTGCACACCGATGGTGCGGCCGGAGTCGGTGATGGCTCGCGAACGCTTGCCGTGCTCGCCGGCACCGTGGCCCGCGACCGACAGTAGCCGCGCCCGATACGGCTGACCGGCGCCGACGGTGCGCTCCGGCTGACCATTGCCCGCACTGCCGTTTCCGCCGTCGGCGGAGCCGTCCTCGGCAGGGCCACCGCCGTCTTCCTGGCCGTTGTCCGCGGGCGCGCCGGACCCCGGCCCGTCGTCGTCCGGGCCGTCGTCCGGCGGATGGTCCGCGTCGGCGAGCGCCTGATCGAGCTGCGCATCGTCGATGCCGGGTGCGTCGAACGGGTTCCGCCTGCGCCGGTGCGGCAGCGCGAGCCGCGCGGCGACCCTGATGTCTTCCGTGGTGACCTCGTCCCGGCCGGCCCAGGCGGCGTGCGCCACGGCGGTGCGTGCGGTGACGATGTCCGCCCGCATACCGTCGACCTCGAACGACGCGCACACCTCCGCGATCTGCAGCAGCGCCGCATCGGGCAGGCGAACGTCCGGCAGGAGACCCTGGGCGGCCGCGATATGGGCGGCGAGCTCCGCCTCCGTCTCGGCATAGCCCTCGGCGAAGCCATCGGGATCCGACTCGTAGGCCAGCCGCCGCCGGATCACCTCGACGCGTTCGGTGGGCTCCCGGCTGCTGGCCACCTCGACGGTCAGCCCGAACCGGTCCAGCAGCTGCGGCCGCAGCTCGCCCTCCTCGGGGTTCATGGTGCCGATGAGCACGAACCGCGCCGCATGCGAGACGGACACGCCTTCACGCTCGACGGTCGCCCTGCCCATCGCCGCGGCGTCGAGCAAGACGTCGACCAGGTGATCGTGCAGCAGGTTGACCTCGTCGACATACAGCAGGCCACGATGCGCGGCGGCCAGCAGCCCCGGTTGATAGTCGGTGACGCCTTCGCCGAGCGCGCGTTCCAGGTCGAGCGAGCCGACAACGCGATCCTCGGCGGCTCCCACCGGCAGCTCGACCAGCCTTGCGGGCCTGCGCTGCGCCGCGGCGCCTTCGGCATGCGGGCCATCGGGGCAGTCGGGATCCAGCTCGGCGGGCCCGCACGAGAAACGGCACGCCGTCACGACGTCGACCGCGGGCAGCAACCCGGCGAGCGCCCGGACCATCGTCGACTTGGCGGTGCCCTTCTCGCCGCGCACGAGCACACCGCCCACGGCGGGCGAGATCGCGGAAAGCACCAGCGCAAGGCGCAGATCCGCCATCCCGACGACGGCGGTGAACGGAAACGGTCGCACACAGGCTCCTTTGCTTGAGCGGCATCTTCGCCTCACACGCTGGCGAGGCTAGGTTACGCGCTCAGTGCCCCGTCACCACGGTGCCGGTCGCGCGCTCAGTTACCGTTCGACCGTGGCATCACCGCAACGTCCCAGCGTGATCACGGTCGTCGGCGTTGGCGCGGACGGCTGGCCCGGGCTGTCCGAAGCCGCCCGCGCCGTCGTCGCCGAGGCCGATGTGCTGCTCGGCAGCACCCGCCAGCTCGAACTGATCCCCGAGGTCGCGGCCGAGCGGGTCCGATGGCCGAGCCCGCTGCTCCCTCACCTCGACGAAGTACTCGCCGACCACGCCGGCCGCACGATCTGCGTGCTGGCCAGCGGCGACCCGTTGCTCTCCGGCATCGGCACCACCCTGGTGCACCGTTTCGGTAGCGCGGCCGTCCGGATCCTGCCCACGGTGTCCTCGGTGACCCTGGCGCGCGCCCGGCTCGGCTGGTCCTTCGAAGACACCGAGGTGATCAGCTCGGTCGGGCGCAGCGTCGGCCGGGTGGCCCGCGCCTTCGCCCCCGCCCGCAAGATCCTGGTGCTGTCTTCGGATGCGACCACGCCCGCGGCGGTGGCCGCCCTGCTCACCGAGCACGGGTACGGCGCGAGCAAGCTGACCGTGCTGGAAAACCTCGGCGGCGCGACGGAAAACCGTGTCGAGGGCACCGCGAACGACTGGACGCGCGAGCCCGGAGCGCCGCTCAACATCCTCGCCGTCGAATGCGCTGCCCACCCCGACGGCCCGCTGCTCCCGGTGATCGCGGGGCTGCCGGACGAAGCGTTCGAGCACGACGGGCAGCTCACCAAACGCGATCTGCGCGCGTCCGCTCTGGCGCGGCTGGCACCGGTGCCAGGGCAGTTGCTCTGGGACGTCGGCGCCGGCGCGGGCAGCGTCGCGATCGAGTGGTCCCGCGCTCATCCGGCCAACCGGGCGATCGCCTTCGAACGCGACGCCGACCGGGCCGAGCGCATCGCCGGCAACGCAGAACGCCTCGGGGTGCCGGAGCTCAGCGTGGTGACCGGATCGGCGCCGGACGTGCTGGCCGGTCAGCCGGCCCCGGATGCCATCTTCGTCGGCGGCGGAGTGAGCGCGCCGGGGATCCTGGCCACGTGCCTGACCGCGCTGCGCCCCGGCGGCAGGCTCGTCGCGCACGGCGTGACGTTGGAGTCGGAACAGGCGCTGGCGGCACGCCAGCTGCGGCGGGGTGGGGAGCTGACCCGGATCGCGGTCGAGCACGCGGCGCCGCTCGGCGGGTTCACCGGCTGGCAGCCCGCCCGTACCGTCACCCAGTGGTCGTTCGTCAAACCGTACTGCGCGACTGGCGCCGCGCGGGGGTGATGGGGCACTGAGCGCGTAACGTAGCCTCGCCGGCGTGTGAGGCGAAGATTCGGAGGCAACCCGGCATGACCGTGTTCTTCATCGGCGCGGGACCCGGCGCCGCGGATCTCATCACCGTGCGCGGCCGGGACATGCTGGCCCGCTGCCCGACGTGCCTTTACCCGGGCAGCCTGACCCCGACCGAGCTACTCACCCACTGTCCCGACGGCGCCCGGCTGGTCGACACCGCCGAGCTGACACTGGACGACATCGTGCGAGAGCTGATCGAGGCCGACCAGCGGGGCGGAGACGTGGCCCGGCTGTGCTCGGGCGACCCGTCGATCTACAGCGCGGTGGCCGAGCAGATGCGCAGGCTCGACGCCGCCGGTGTGCCCTACGAGGTGGTGCCCGGTGTGCCCGCCTTCGCCGCGGCCGCCGCGACCTTGCGGCGCGAGCTGACCGTGCCCACCGTCGGTCAGAGCTTGATCATCACGCGGACCCAGGCACGGTCGACGTCGATGCCCGAGGGCGAGGACCTGGCGACCTTCGGCAAGAGCGGCGCCACATTGGCACTGCACCTGGCGATCGGGCGCATCGCCGAGGCCGCCGTCGAACTGATCCCGCACTACGGCGCCGACTGCCCGGTCGCCGTCGTCGCACAGGCAAGCCAGCCCGAAGAGCGGGTGCTCCGCGGCACGCTCGCCGACATCGCCGATCAGGTGCGGGAGGCGGGGATCACCCGGGCGGCGATGGTGTTCGTCGGCCGGGTGCTCGCCGCCGAGAATTTCCCGGACAGCTTCCTCTACTCGAAACGCCGCGACCGCGGCAGCCAAGGGTCCTAGCGCTCAGCGGGGATGGTGTGACCGATGTCGGCGTAGTCGGCGGAGAGTTGTTCAGCGCGCTCCCACTGCGACCAGTCGGCGTCCCGGCCGTCAAGGCAGGCCTCCAGCATCTCCAGCGCCGCATGCCAGGAGGCGCCCTGGTCCGCGGCCACTTCCAGGTTGCCGAAGACCGTTGTGAACACCAGCAGGCACCCGTGTTCCGTTGCCGTCAACTCCCACCGAAGCAGCTCGTCGGCCCAGGTGTAGGCCAGCACACGATGCGACTCGAGTGCGGTGATCTCTCCCTCTGCCGTCGCCTGCTCGTCGGGAAGCGCGAAGCGCAGCTTGGCCTCCTCGGTGAGCTCGAAGCGCAGCGGCGCGCCCTCGCGTTGTTCGATGTCCACCGTCGCCGGGAACCAGGCCCGCAGCGCGCCGGCGTCGGTGAGGGCTTGCCACACCCGCTCCGGCGGGTGAGCCAGCATCCGCTCGAACCGCAACGCGAGCCTGCCGTCGGCCGCCGCGTGCAACTCGCCCAGTGAGCCGAGCCGGGCGGCATACATCCGGCTCAGCTGCTCGGTCCGGGCCGCGGGCCATGGGGGACGATCCTCAGCCCGATCTTCACCGAACAAGGCGGCGAAGAACAGCTCCAGGTGGGTGTGCCAGGCCGCCAGCGCAGTGGCGCGCAGGTAGGCCAGCGCGGCGGGCACCGTCTGCGTGAGCACAACCCGATGACCCACCTTCGGATCGGCGGTGAACTCGAAGCGCACCGTGCCGGCAGCCGCGCCGTCGTGCAGCCAGTCGTAGGCAAGCACGTGCGGCGGTTGAACTTCGGTCACCGGCCCCGCGGTCAGGTAATCGTGCGTGGCGGGAGGCGGTGCCGCCGCGCCGGGCTCCAGGTAGCGCTCACAGTCCTGCCCGATGAGGATGGCGAACGCCCGCGACAACGGCTGCCACACCAGGTCCCGCTCGAACCGCAGAACAGAGCCATCCGAGCTCGGGCACACCTCGCCCTCGCCGAGCCCGAACCGCTCGATATAGGCCGCCATGCGGTCGAGCATGTTCTCCGCTACCACGACGGCCGTCCCCGCCAGTCGCGCTTCCAGTGAAGCGAAGCAGGCGTCCCAGCCGGCGGCGTTGCGTCCCGCGGCGCGCCTGCCGCCGGTCTGCTCGCTATGTACGTGGGTGAAATAGAGCAAGCACCCGGATTCCGCGGGCACCAGCTCGAAGCGCAGCACCTCGGAGTTCCACGAGAAGGCGAACACCTTCGGCGGATCGAACTCGATGACCTCGCCGGTGGTGGACTCGTCGTCACCGTCGAAGGTGAAGCGCATGGTGGCGCCAGGTTTCAGCTCGGCGTCGATCCGGGCGGGAAACCAGTGCACCAGTTCCGCGGGATTGGTGATCGCCCGCCACACCTTCTCGACCGGGTGCGCGAGCTTGCGTTCCAGCCGCAGCACCGCCTGGCCACCGGTCACATCCAGGCTCGCCCATGCCGATTCCACCGTGTTCATCCCCTCTGCTCGTCGTCCGGCATGGCATCCAGGTGGCGTTCCAGCGCGTCGAAGCTCGAATTCCACAGCTCACGGTAGGGCGCGAGCCAGGCGTCGATCTCCGCCAGAGGTTCGGCCCGCAGCCGGTACCAGCGGCGTTGCGCGTCCTGGCGGACCTCGACCAGCCCCACTTCGCGCAACACCTTGAGGTGCTTGGACACCGCCGGCTGGCTCAGCATGAGCCTCTCGACCAGGGTGCCGACCGGGAGCTCTCCGGTGCGCAGCAGATCAAGAATCTGCCGTCGCCGAGGTTCCGCGAGCACCTCGAACGTAGATGCCATATCGCGAATATAACCGAACAGGAATGTACGGGCAACCCCGTCACGCCGGGACGGCGAGGGGCTTCGACCGGTCGGTGGCGATCTTGATCGCGATGCCTGCCAGCACCGAGCCCATCACGTACCGCTGGACCCGCAGCCATATCGGGCGCTTGCCCAGCACGGCTGCCAGCGACCCGGCAGTCAGCACGATCATCGCGTTCACCGTCAGCGCTATTGCAATCTGCGTCAACCCGAGAAGGAGGCTCTGCAGGGCCACCGAACCGAGCGCCGGGTCGACGAACTGCGGCAGCAGCGAGACGTAGAGGATCGCGATCTTGGGATTGAGCAGGTTGGTGACCATCCCCATGGTGAACAGCTTGCGCGGCCTGTCGGGCGGCAGCGGCTCCGGCGCGAAGACCGACGTCCCGCCGGGGCGGATCGTCTGCCATGCCAGCCAGAGCAGGTACGCCGCGCCCGCCAGCTTGATCACCGTGTAGAGGGCGGGAACCAGCACGAAGATCGTCGCGATGCCGGCGGTCGCGGCCAGCAGGTAGACGAAGAACCCGGCGGCGACGCCCGCCAGCGAGATCAGCCCGGCCCGGCGGCCCTGGGTGATCGACCGCGACACCAGGTAGATCATGTTCGGCCCCGGCGTGAGCACCAACCCGAGTGCGATGATCGAGATCCCTGCCACCGCACCCAAGCTGATCATGGTGTTGGCGCCCTTCCGACGATGTTTCCCGCCCGGTCAACCACCACAACATCAACCTCGACCGGCGCATTCCTCAGCACCCCGACGGCGGTCAGCCGCGCACGCTCGGCCACCAGATCGCCCAGCGGCAACCCCGCGTCCCGCGCCAGCTCAAGTGCGTGCAGCGCGGTGTTGGCCGCGGTGATCGGCTCGGCAAGCGGTTCGTGGCCCGCGGCGACCGCGAGCTCGGCCAGCAGTCCGAGGTCGACCTGCGACCGCTGCGAGTGCAGGTCGAGAAAACCGGCTGCCAGCTTGGACATCTTGGCGAACCCGCCCGCGATGGACAGCCTGGGCACCGGATGCTGCTTGACGTACTTCAGCACGGCCCCCGCGAAGTCACCCATGTCCAGGAGCGCCGTCTCCGGGAGGTCGTAGAGCCGCGCCACGGTCTGCTCCGACGTGCTACCCACCGCGCCCGCGACGTGCTGGTGCCCCAGTGCGCGCGCCACGTCGACGCCGCGCCTGATGCTGTCGATCCACGCCGAGCAGGAGTACGGCACGACGACGCCGGTCGTGCCGAGCACCGAGAGCCCGCCGAGAATGCCGAGCCGCGGGTTCCAGGTGTGCCGCGCGAGTTCCTCGCCGTCGGGCACGGAGATTTCGATGATCACGTCCCCGCTCGCGCCGTGCGCGGCTGCCACCCGCTCGACGGCCTCGCGCATCAGCCGGCGCGGCACCGGGTTGATCGCGGGCTCGCCGACCGCCAGCGGCAGCCCCGGCAACGTCACCGTCCCGACACCGGTGCCCGCCTCGAACTCCACCCCCGAGCCCGCCACGCCCGGGCGCACCGTGGCGACGATCAGCGCGCCATGGGTGACGTCCGGGTCATCGCCCGCGTCCTTGATCACCCCGGCGCTGGCGCGATCCCTGCCGAGCTCCTCGGTGGCCAGCGCGAACCGTGGCCGCTTCCCCCTGGGCAGCAGCACCTCCACCGGATCGGGAAACGCACCGGTGAGCAGCGCGGTGTACGCGGCCGTGGTGGCCGCCGTCGCACATGCCCCGGTGGTCCACCCGTAGCGCAGTTGCCCGGGGGGCGGGCCCCCGGGCAGGGGGGTGGGTGATGTCACTGCCATAGTGTCTCCCAGTGTGGGGTATTCGGTACTCATCCTCGGCGGCACCTCCGAAGCGCGCGCGCTGGCGTCCGCGCTGGTCGCGCGCGACATAGCGGTGGTGTCGTCGCTCGCCGGGCGCGTCGCGCGTCCCCGGCTGCCCGCGGGCGAGGTCAAGATCGGCGGCTTCGGTGGCCCGGACGGGCTCGCCGCGTGGCTGGCCGAACATCGGGTGCGGGCCGTAGTTGATGCGACGCACCCGTTCGCCGAGCGGATCAGCACCTCGGCGGTCGCCGCCACGGAGGCGGCGGCGGTGCCCCTGCTGCGGCTGCAACGGCCCGGCTGGCAGGCGCGCGCGGACGCCGACTGGCGGTGGGCCGATTCGCTCGACGACGCCGCCCGGATGCTGCCCTCGCTCGGTACCCGGGTGTTTCTGACCAGCGGGCGGCAGGGCCTGGCGGCGTTCGCGCACTTGCGCGACATCTGGTTCCTGATCCGCTGCGTCGACCCGCCGCACGAGCCACTGCCCCCGCACCGGGAGATCGTGCTCGATCGCGGGCCGTACACAGTAGACGGTGAGCGGGCGCTGCTGCGCGATCATCGGATCGAGGTGCTGGTGACCAAGGACAGTGGCGGCACGATGACCGCGGCGAAGCTCGACGCGGCGACCGAACTGGCGATTCCGATCGTGGTCATCCGCCGGCCGCCTGCCCCGCAAGGCCCGGCCGCGGCTAGCGTGACGCAGGCGGAGCAATGGGTAATGGAAAGGCTGGCGGCGAGTGAGTGAACCGAGTGTCGACGCCTTCTACCGCGTGCTCGAGCGAAGGCGCGACGTCCGAGCCGAGTTCACCGGGGACCCGATCGCCGAGGGCGTACTCGAACGCGTGCTCGGCGCGGCGCACACCGCACCGAGCGTCGGGCTCTCCCAGCCGTGGGACTTCGTGCTGATCTCGGACGTGGGCACCCGCACGGCGTTTCGCGAACACGTGCTCGCCGAGCGGGAGACCTTCGCTGCCTCACTCGATGAATCGCGGCAGCACACCTTCAGCCGCATCAAAATCGAAGGCATCCTCGAGTCCAGCCTCGGCATCGTGGTGACCTACGACCCGGCACGCGGCTCCCCCGCGGTGCTCGGCAGGCACGCGATCGCCGACGCCGGGCTCTACTCGGTGTGCCTGGCAATCCAGAACCTCTGGCTGGCCGCGACCGCCGAGGGCCTGGGCGTGGGCTGGGTCAGCTTCTACCGAGAAGACTTCCTCGCCAAACTGATCGGCGTCCCCGACGGCGTCCGCCCGGTGGCATGGCTCTGCGTCGGCCCGGTGCGGGAACTGCAGGCCGTGCCGGACCTGGAACGACACGGG
The DNA here is from genome assembly GCA_009379975.1 of Actinophytocola sp. GTDB lineage: Bacteria > Actinomycetota > Actinomycetes > Mycobacteriales > Pseudonocardiaceae > WHSS01. The sequence continues at coordinate 981 of WHSS01000027.1, read as the reverse complement.
TGGCGCCGGCGCCGGCCGCTGGCCGAAGCCGTGCACTGGGAACGCTACCGCGCCGCCGGCACCGCGCAGTGGTGATGGGGCACTGAGCGCTTAAGCTAGCCTCGCCGGCGTGTGAGGCGAAGATACCGCGCCGAGCAACCGTCACGCGATCCGGTGAACCGCCGCCACGGTCAATAACGTCCCGTCCGAACGCTCGTTGGCCTCTGCGCGGGGGAACAGTAGCTTCGTGGCGCGGCCGCTCGTGCCCGGCGCGCCGACATTCGCTGTCGACGCGCCGGGCGCCTGCAGGGATGAATCGGGCCCACAAGCCGACTCCAGAGCGCCGCTCAGCCGAGACCGTGACCCGAACCGCGCGGCACGATCCATTCGTGCCGCTGCCCCGTCGCTTCGGCGATCCGCTCGAAGTCACCGTCGTAGTGCACCACGGTGGCGCCATGGACCCTCGCGGTAGCCGCGATCATGATGTCCGGCAGTGGCGTGCGATGCTGCCCGTGCTCGGCAAGCAGGCGCATCGTCTCGATCGCGGCATGCTCGACATCTCGGCCACCGGGCAACCACTGCAGCTCCTGCAAAGCCGTCTGTTGCCTCTCGAACTCGGCGGTGTTCCGCACTTGATACAGGAGCTCGAGGCTCACCGGCAGGCAGGTGGCCGCCTGATCGGCCACGAACAGTTCATCCATCCGGCTCCGAGCGACGGGATGGTGGAGGCGCTGCGCCCACGCCGAGGTGTCCAGCAAAAAGAGGCCGGTCACGCGGAGCCCCGCCATGCCTCCCCGCGGTCGAATCCCTCCAGGTTGCTCGCTATCCGGTCGAAGACGCCCAGCGCCTTCGACCGCCGTTCGGCCCTGAACCGCGCCACTTCACGCAGCGCCTTGTTCACCGTTTCGACCTTGGTAGTCGTCCCCAGTTCAGCCATCGCGACCTCCAGCGCGCCGTCGTCGATATCTATGACAGTCCGCGACATCGCCACTCCTTCGCCAT
>WHSS01000011.1 GCA_009379975.1 Actinophytocola sp. | reverse complement strand
GACGACGAGGATCCCGCGTTCCACGAGCTCAGCGAGCCCGGCCCGCCGGTGTACCGGAGGGCGGTCGGCGAGTAGCCAACCGTGGCAGGCAAACTCCCACCAGCATGATCGGCTGGTGGGAGTTTTGCTGTCCGACCCGGTCGTCACCGGGGGTCAGGGCGGCTGTTATGCTCGTCGCGCTCCAAGGGGCTGTAGCGCAGTTGGTAGCGCGCCTCGTTCGCATCGAGGAGGTCAGGGGTTCGATTCCCCTCAGCTCCACCCAGGGAGATTCGAACTCTCCGACCTGCGGGTTTTACGGAGCGTACTGACGTGCCTAGACGGCGCTGGTACGCAAACCTGCAGGTCAGAGCCATACTGGCGTGTTCTATCCGCTCTAAGGTGTCTGAATTTCGTCACTGATAGTGTTCGTGGCTCGGGAGGTTTCCTCGGCCGATGACGTCTCGTTCATCTTTGCTTCGACGGGGTCGGCCTTGGCCGCGAGGCTTTGTGCGACGTCGATGAGGACTCTCGCGAGTTTGTCGATGTCGGGTGGATCGCGTGGTTCCGCGTGAATGGAAAGGTGCAGCGAATCGGAGCGGCGCACCTGCCGTTTTCGGTGCTTCTTGTTCGCGGTCACATCCTGGTCTCGACGGTCGACGGAACAATCGCGTTCTGTCGTGGCGTCGGCATTCGGCGGCGGCACGACCGTGGCCAACGGTAAGCGGAATGCGGACCCGTCCGCTGGATACGACTGCCAAGACCACCTGAAGGTGCGGGACCCTTCTATGTGGCCGAAATTGCATGAATATTACCTAAGCAGTAAGGTTCATGTTGATGGTCTGCCACCAGGCGATCGAAGATGACCGGATGGGTAATGTTGATGTCGGACACGATGGGCACGCTCTACATGTTGGCCGAAGCGCAGGCAGGCTACTTCACCGCTGCGCAGGCTGTGGCGGCCGGCGTTTCCCGTCGCGCGCTGTCTGGTCGTGCCCGGGCTGGCGATCTCGATCATGTCCGTTACGGCCTCTATCGACTGAGGCGCTTCCCGAGCCATCCTCATGAGGATGTGGTGGCGGCATGCCTGTGGGTAGGGCCGGACTGTGCCGCCAGCCACGAGACCGCGCTGGTCGTCCACGGTGTGTCCGATGCGATGCCGGCAGCAATCCACGTGACGGTGCCGCGGCCATTTCGGGGGGCGCAGCCAGGTGTGATCGTGCATCGAGCGCCGTTGGAATCGGCCGACCGGGAGGTTCGTGACAGCGTCTCGGTCACGACGCTTGCCAGAACGCTGGTCGACGTTGCCACGGTCAGCGATCCATCGCTGGTGCGGCAAGCGGTCGCGGAAGCGATCCGTGATGGCAAGTTGGCCCGCCGCCAGGTACGGAAGCTGGCTCGCGATGAGCCGAACCTTGCCCCGATTCTCGTCGACGCGTTAGCAGTGGAACAGTGAACGCGAGCGATCGGTACCGTGATCCGGCGGCATTCCGGCGCGCGCTGGAGCAACGCCTACGAACCGAGGCCCGCAGGTCGGAGGTGCCGCTGAGCCGCCTCAGGAAGGAAGCGGCCTTCCACCGATTGCTGGCTCGGCTGCACCGCGCAGCACCCGAGCGGTGGGCGCTCAAGGGCGGCTTGGCGCTGATTACTCGCCTCGGGGCTCACGTGCGAGGCACCAAGGACGCGGACGCGAATTGGCGCTCAACCGGCTCCGAATTGGATGACGCCTATGGGCAGGGTCCCTGATCAACGCCTCGGATATGCACCGGGATCAGGACGAGCCGGATCTGGTGTTGAGTTCGAGCTTCGGTGGCGGAGCCGGCCGTTCATTGCCGCCGGGTGCTGACCTGGTGGTCGTGGTCGGCACCGCGGATCGTGCGCAGACGGCGCAGGCGTATTTCGCGTCTCAATTGCCAGAGCCTCAAGCCATCGCCCAGCTGGCGTCACATCTGCAGGATCACGCTTCCGGGAATTCGAGCACGTTCGGGGTCCCGCTCCCGCCCTGTCCGGGCCACGCGCATCCGCTCGGTGTGGATGTGGCCGGAGGGGTAGCGGTATGGGTGTGCCCAGAAACATCCGCGCACTATCGGCGGCCGATCGTCACGTGAGTTCAGCCGCGCCTGGGGCGCGGACACGTTGGACTGGCGTCACTCCCCGCTCGGAGCGAACAGCAGCCCGGTGACCGCGCGGAACACCTCGGCCGGGTCGGCGCCGCTTGCCGGGCGCTGGATGTTCCCGCCACGCCAGAGGGTGGCGAAGCCGTGGGCGAGCGACCACGCCGCGATCGCGGCGAGGCCTGCGTCCGCGCCCCGGCGTTCTGCGGGCACCGCGGCCACGCCGCCCGCGAGCAGGCCTGCGATGCGCTCCTTCGCCGCGACGAGCTCGGGGTCGTCCTCATGGTGGAGGTCCGGCCGGAACATCACCTCGAAGTGAGCCGGGTGATCGAGCGCGAAGCGCACGTAACTCACGCCCAGTTCCCGAAGTTCCGGTTCGTCGTCTTCGAGTGCTGCCGTCAGGTAGGCCGCGAGCCGCTCATGGCCTTCGACCGCCAGCGCGGTGAGCACGCCCGCCTTGTCCTTGAAGTGATGTGCGGGTGCGGCGTGTGAGACACCCGCCCCGCGCGCGAGGTCACGCAGGCTGATCGCCGCCGGGCCCGCCGTGGTGATCACGTCGATCGCGGCATCGAGCACGGCGCGGCGCAGATCGCCGTGGTGATAGGAGCGTCCCGTCATGCGTCGCAGCCTACGCGAAATCTAGTCATTGACAAGTTGTCCGCGCGGCGGGTGATCTGCCCGGATCGTCCGTCACTCAAGCCGCTACTCGCGCTGGTCAACGGTCAGTCGCTGCCGATATCGGGCTCGTGGAGTTGTATCGTCACTCGCGGCCGTAGGGACGCCTCTGGCCGCATCTATCAGGAGCGAGCTTTTGGCACGTGAGATCGCGGATCCCCCGCACACCAGGGGGGTGCGCGCGGCGATCCGGCGGATCCTGCCCTCGCGCGGGCACCCGTCGCGCGCGATGCTGGCCGGGTTCGTGGCGACCATCGCGCTCGGCACGGTGCTGCTGATGATGCCCTTCGCGACCGAGGCCGGTCAGTCCACCGACGTGGTGAGAGCGCTGTTCACGGCGACCTCCGCGGTGTGCATCACCGGACTGATCGTCGTCGACACCGGCGAGCACTGGTCGACCTTCGGCGAGATCACCATCCTGGTACTCATTCAGCTCGGCGGGCTGGGCATCATGACTGCCGCTTCGATGCTGGTGCTGCTGATCTCCCGGCGATTCGGGCTGCGGATGCAGCTCTCCGCGCAGCGCGAGACCAAGAGCCTCGACCTCGGCGAAGTCCGAGGTGTCGTTCGCAGAATCATTCTGATCAGTTTGACCGTCGAGGTCCTCGTCGCCGTGGTGTTTACCGGGCGATTGATGCTCAAGTACGACTACGAGTTCGGCGAAGCGCTGTATTCGGGTGTGTTCCACGGCGTCTCGGCGTTCAACAACGCCGGGTTCTCGCTCTACAGCGACAGCATGTCCAGGTTCGTGAGCGACCCGTGGATCTCAGTCGCGGTGATCTTCGCGGTGATCATCGGCGGGCTGGGCTTCCCAGTTCTGTTCGAGATCGGCCGCCGTTTCCGTGGCAAGGTGCGATGGACGGTGCACACCAAGATCACCGTGCTCACCAGCGGCGCCCTGCTGGTCATCGGCTTCGTGTATATCACCGTCTCCGAATGGACCAACGCCAAAACCATGGGGGAGCTGGGTGTCGGCGGGAAGCTGCTCGCGGGCTTCTTCGCGGCGACCATGCCCCGCTCGAGCGGTTTCAACAGCGTGGATACCGGTGACATGCAGTCGTCATCGTTGCTGTTCACCGACGTGCTGATGTTCATCGGCGGCGGTAGTGCGAGTACGGCGGCCGGCATCAAGGTGACGACCTTCGCGTTGCTCGCGTTCGTGATCCTTGCCGAGATTCGCGGTGAGCCGACGGTGCACGTCATGGGCAAGCGGCTCGCGGCCAGCGTGCAGCGGCAGGCGCTGACCATCGCCTTGCTCACCGTCGGGCTGGTCATGATCACCACGATCACCATGCTGACGCTGTCCGAGTTCAGCCTCGACGATGTGCTCTTCGAGTCGATCTCCGCGGTCTGCAATGTCGGGCTGAGCACCGGGATCACCGCCGATCTGGACCCGGCCATGCACGTCATGATGTCCGTGCTGATGTTCATCGGGCGCCTAGGCCCCATCACGCTGGCCACCGCGCTCGCGCTGCGTGATCGGCCCCGCCGGTATGAGCTTCCGGAGGAGCGGCCGATCGTGGGCTGATGCTGCTCGCGGGCGTCGTCGAGTGGAAGATGTCGCTATGAAGCGTGGTGAGCTCCGGCTCTACCTGGGAGCGGCCCCCGGGGTGGGCAAGACCTACGCGATGCTGTCCGAGGCGCACCGGCGCGCCGGCCGCGGCGCGGATGTCGTCATCGGTTTCGTCGAGCCGCACGGCAGGCAGGCCGTCGCGGAGCGGATCGGGGATCTCGAGGTCATCGGCAGCATCACCGTCGAGGATGACGGCGCCGCGTTCGAGGAGATGGACGTCGACGCGGTGCTGGCCCGGCGTCCCGAGGTCGCCGTCGTCGACGAGCTGGCCCACAGCAATGCCGCCGGCTGCCGCAACGCCAAGCGGTGGCAGGACGTTCATGAGCTGCTCGACGCCGGCATCACGGTGCTCTCCACGCTGAACATCCAGCACCTCGACTTCCTCCACGACGTGGTCGCCCAGGTTACCGGCGTCGAGGAACGGGAGACGATTCCCGATGAGGTGGTCCGGGACGCCGAGCAGGTCGAGCTCGTCGACATGACGCCAGAGGCGCTGCGCAGGCGGATGGCCCATGGCAACGTGTTCACCCCGGAGGAGATCGACGCCGCACTCGGCAACTACTTCCGTGTCGGGAATCTGACCGCGCTCCGCGAACTCGCGTTGCTGTGGCTCGCCGACAAGGTGGACGAGCAGCTGGAACGCTACCGCGCCGAGCAGGGCATCGGTGGACCGTTGGAGGCCCGTGAGCGGGTGGTCGTCGCGCTCGCGGGCGGCCCGGAAGGCGAAACGCTGATCCGCCGTGGCGCGCGCATTGCGGGGCGAGGCAAGGTTGCCGACCTGCTGGCCGTCTACGTCACGCGCAGCGATGACCTCGCCGACGGTGACCCGGCGATGCTCGCCAAACACCGGCTGCTCGTCGAAGGCCTCGGCGGCACGTTCCATCAGGTCGCCGGGCGTGACGTACCGGAAGCCCTGCTCGACTTCGCGCGGGCGAAGGGCGCGACTCAGCTGGTCATCGGCGCCAGCCGCCGGGGTCGTTTCGCGCAGATCCTGTCGCCGGGTATAGGCGTCACCGTCACCTCGCGTTCCGGCCCGATCGACGTCCATCTGGTCACCCACTCCGAGGTGGGCTCGCCGCGGCGCAGGGAGCGAACCAAGTCGGCCCTGTCGAGCACCCGGCGCCTCACCGGCTTCGGGCTCGCCATCTTCGGGTTGCCACCGGTGACGATGATGTTGCTGCTGCTGCGGGATCAGATCCTGTTGCCCACCGACGTGCTCGTCGTCCTGGCCGCGGTCATCGCCGTGACCCTGGTCGGCGGGTTGTGGCCCGCCCTGGTCGCCGCGACGGCGGGCTTTCTCCAGCTGAACTTCTTCTTCACCGAACCGCGCTACACGTTGATCATCGCCGACCTGGACGAGGTCCTCGCGCTGGTCATCTTCCTGGTCGTGGCGGTGTCGGTCAGCGCGATGGTGGACCTGGCCGCGCGCCGTTCCCGGGACGCCGCACGGGCCAGCGCCGACGCCCAGTTGCTGGCGACCGTGGCAGGCAGTGTGCTCGGCGGGGAACGGCCGATGACGGCGTTACTGGAGCGGCTGCGCGAGACGTTCGGCCTGGACACCGTGACCGTGCTGGAGCGCGATCCCGACGCGCCGCAGCGGCCGGGCGCGGGGAGCGATGATCCGGCGTGGCGAATCGTCGCGACGGTCGGCAAGCAGCCCGCCGTGACCCCCGCCGACAGTGATGCCGCGGTACCGGCCGATGACGACGTCGTCCTGGTGCTGAGCGGGCAGCGGCTGCCCGCCGCCGATCAGCACATCGCCGAGGCCTTCGCCGCGCAAGCCGCGATAGCCTTGCGGCAGCAGCGACTCGCGGAGGAAGCCGCCGCCGTACGGCCGCTCACCGAAGCCGACAAGATGCGGACCGCGCTGCTCGCCGCGGTCAGCCACGACCTGCGCACGCCGCTCGCCTCGGCCAAGGCGTCGGTGACGAGCCTGCGCAACTCCGAGATCGCCTTCTCCGACGATGACCGTGCCGAACTGCTGGCCACCGCGGATGAGTCGCTCGACCGGCTCAGCAGGCTGGTCGCGAACCTGCTGGACATGAGCAGGCTGCAGGCGGGCGTGCTCGGTGTGTCCTCGACCGCGGTTGGCCTGGAAGAAGTGGTGCCGCGTGCGCTGGACGAACTCGGTCCGCAGGGCAGGGCGGTGCGCTTGCACATACCGGAGGACCTGCCCGCCGTCGTCGCCGATCCCGGCCTGCTGGAGCGGATTCTCGTCAACGTGCTGGCCAACGCCCTGCGCTTCAGCCCGGGTGACCGGCCACCGGTGATCACCGCGAGCAGGCACGCGGGGTCGGTCGAACTGCGCATGGTCGACCGCGGTCCAGGCATCCCGGAGCATCAGCGGGACGAGATGTTCCTGCCGTTCCAGCGGCTCGGCGACCGTAACAAGCACACCGGTGTGGGGCTCGGGCTCGCGCTGTCCAGCGGGCTCGCCGAAGCCATGGGCGGCACATTGCGGCCGGAGACGACCCCCGGCGGGGGCCTCACCATGGTGCTGACGCTCGTCTCGGCAGACGCGCCAGGTCGCACGGCCGCGCAGGCGGAGCTGGTATGACGCGCATCCTCGTCGTCGACGACGACCCGCAGATCCTGCGCGCGTTGCGGATCAACCTGCGTGCCCGCGACTACGCCGTCGATGTCGCCGCGGATGGCGCCGCGGCGTTGCGCAGTGCGGTGGACCATCCGCCCGACCTCGTCGTCCTCGACCTTGGTCTGCCCGATATGGACGGCGCGGACGTCATCCGCGGCCTGCGCGGCTGGACGGCGGTGCCGATCATCGTGCTCTCCGGCAGGGCGACCAGCCAGGACAAGGTCGCCGCACTCGACGCCGGCGCGGACGACTACGTCACTAAGCCGTTCGGGGTCGACGAGTTGCTCGCCAGGGTGCGCGCGGTGACCCGCAGGCTCCCCGCCACGAGCGAAGACGGCCCCGTGGTCTGCATCGGTTCCCGTGTCGTCGACATCGCCAGCCGCGTCGTCCGGGAAGAGGACGGAGCCGAAGTGCGGTTGACGCCGACCGAATGGCAACTGCTGGAGATCCTGGTGCGCAATCCGGGCAAACTGGTCAGCCAGCAACACCTGCTGCAGCAGGTATGGGGTCCGCGCTACCGGTCCGAGACCCACTACCTGCGGCAGTACATGGCTCAGTTGCGGCGCAAGCTCGAGGCGGAGCCCGCGCATCCCGTGCATCTGCTCACCGAGCCCGGCATGGGCTACCGCTATCGCCCCTGAAGCGAGCCGTACCACACGGGCGTCAAGAAGCCGTCAAGATCGCGGCTCGCGGCGTCAGTAAACCGTCAGGACCGCTGCCGCTCTGGGCGAGGCGAGGTTCCATCGTGATGCGCGGTCGAACTGACCGTGCGTTGGGCGCGTCTGAAGGAGCGGCATTTGGGGCGGTCGATCGCGGCACCCCGGCGTGAGCGCCGCCTGCCCGGGATCAGTGGACGGTTGCTCCCCTCGCGCGGGCATCCGGCGCGCGCGGTGTTGACCGGGTTCGCAGGGGCCATCCTGCTCGGCACGGTGCTGCTGTCGCTGCCTTTCGCGACCGAGACGGGACAGAGCGCCGGGTTCGTCACCGCGCTGTTCACCTCGACCTCGGCGGTCTGTGTCACGGGCTTGATCGTGGAAAGCACGCCGGACTACTTCTCGACCTTCGGCGAAGTGGTCATTCTGGGGCTCATCCAGGTCGGCGGGCTCGGCATCATGACCATGGCGTCGCTGCTGGGGCTACTGGTCGCCCGCCGCTTCGGCCTCAGGATGCAACTCACCGCGCAGGCGGAGACGAAGAGCCTCGGTCTCGGCGAGGTCCGCCAGGTGGTCGCGGGTGTGCTCAAGATCAGCGTGGCCTTCGAGATCGTGGTGGCCATCATCTTCACAGTGCGCCTGATCACCGGCGACGGCGAGTCCTTCGGCAAAGCCGCGTACTTCGGCGTGTTCCACGCGATTTCCGCGTTCAACAACGCCGGGTTCTCGCTCTACGCCAACAGCCTCGAAGACTTCGTTTCCGACCCGTGGATCTCCATCACCGTCGCGATCGCGGTGATCTGCGGCGGGATCGGCTTCCCGGTGTTGTTCGAACTCGCCCGCCGCGCCCGCAAGCCACGAGCTTGGACGCTGCACACCAAGATCACCCTGTTGACCACCGGTGCCCTGCTGGTCGTCGGCTTCGTGTTCATCACGGCGGCTGAATGGAGCAATCCCGACACGATGGGACCGCTGGGGGTCGGAGACAAACTGCTTTCCGGGTTCTTCATGGCGGTGATGCCCCGCACCGCGGGGTTCAACAGCCTCGTCGTCGGCGACATGAACCCCGCGACGCTGCTGTTGACCGACGTGCTGATGTTCATCGGCGGGGGTAGCGCCGGCACCGCGGGCGGTATCAAGGTAACCACGTTCGCGCTGCTGGCCTTCGTCATCGCCGCAGAGGTCCGTGGCGAGCCGTCGGTCCACGTCATGGGCCGCAAGCTGTCGGCGTCCGTGCAGCGGCAGGCGCTGACGATCGCGCTGATCGGCGTCGGCGTCGTGATGACGGCGACCATCGCCCTGCTGGCGATCACCGATCACACCATGGACCGGGTGCTCTTCGAGGTCGTCTCGGCCTTCGGCACGGTGGGGCTGTCAGCGGGAATCACCGGCGAACTGGGGTCGGCAGGCGAGGTGATCATCACGTTGCTGATGTTCATCGGCAGGCTGGGCCCGATCACCGCGGCGACCGCGCTGGCACTGCGTGACCGGCCCCGGCGCTACGAGCTACCCGAGAGCAGGCCCATCGTCGGCTGACCCGGCACGCCACCCGATCGTACGGGCCGATGGCTGCTGATTTTACGCGCGAGTAGGTAGTGTCTGTGGCTGTGAGCACACACGATGGCGAACCGGGCGGTGTGCCGGATGCCGAATTCTGCTCGTACGAGGCGTTCGGGCGCAGCTTCTTTCTGCACGCCGTCACGATCGACCGCATCAAGGCCGGGGTGTCGGGCCTGACCGGAAAGCCGGTCGAGTTCGGCCCGATCGGAGCCGGTCCCGCCAAGATCGCGAAGGTGACCGCGAACGGCAAGATCGGCGATCCGAGCGTCAGCCGGACGTCGGAGGACGAGCCGCTGCGCTTTTTGCTGAGTATCCCGGTCGACCTGCGGTTCACGGTGTCGCTGCCCGCCACCGATCACCGCTTCCGGGCGGATGTCCGGATCGATCTCAAGCTGACCGCACGGGCCGCCGAGCCGTTGCGGGTGGTCATCGACATCGAACCACCGGACAAGCGCGACATCACCGTCGCGCTGAAGGCCGAGGGCATCACATCGACGGTGCTGCGGCTGGTGTCCGGAATGGAGTCGGAGATCAAGCGGTTCCTGGTCCGCTATATCGGCGTCGAGATCGCCAAGCCCCACATCCGTGAGGCCCGCGACGTCGACCTCGTGCCGTACGTCGACAGCACCGAGCATCGCTGATGCGTCTTGAGCCTACTGGGCCTGCCGCCCGAACGGCCGGAGTTCCGGGAGCTTCGGCACGAAACCGTCGCCGGGCTGACGCCCGATCATCCGGTTCCGGATCGTGCCGTACGCGGCAGGCAGCGCGTGCCCGCGAAGCCACCGCAGCTCGGTGGCCGCCTTCCGGCGCAACGGCTCGGGTTCGGGCGCCGGTAGCGGCGTCAACCATTGCTGCCCGGCGGGCACCTCGATCCGCCGCAGGACATGCGCGGCGAGCCGTTGGTGGCCTCGTTCACCCAGGTGGAGCCGGTCGGCGCCGTAGTAGCGCCGATCCATGGTCGCCGGGTCGTCCCGCACATCGATGAGCACAGCGCCGTGGCGATCCGCGATCTGTGCCACGGCGGCATTGAGCACCGCGATCCGGCGCCGTAGCCGCTTGACGCCGAACCGGTGCCAGCGGAGGTCGGGGAGGGTGAACATCAGTACCGTCCGCGCCACCGCGCTCAGCTCCCGCACCGAGGTGTCGAGGCTGGCCGCCATCCGCTCGGGATCCCATCGTCCCTGCAGTACGTCATTGCCGCCACCGAAGACGGACGCGAGGTCAGGCCTGAGCGTCCGTGCCGTGGGTACCTGCTCGGCGTGGATCTGGTCGAGCCTGCGACCTCGGACGGCCAGGTTCGCGTAGCGCAGGCCTGGTTCGTGCTGAGCGAGCGCGGCGGCGACCAGATCGGCCCAGCCCCGGTACCCGCGACCGTCGGGGTAGGGGTCGTCGATGCCTTCGGTGCAGCTGTCACCGATCGCGACGAAACGCAGGTAGCTCATGTCGATCCCCCGGTCGCCGGATGACGGGCAGATGCTCCAGGCTACGTGAACCTGGCGCGAACGACGGGGAGCGACAGACTGAACGCGGCGTGTCAGAAGTCGGTACGGTCCAGCCAGGTCGTCAGCACGGCGGCGTCGCCGATGATCTCGAGGCCGGGGTCGTCGGCGGGCAGCCTGCGCAGCATCGCGAGGGCCAGGTCGGCGGCCTTACCGCGCACCGCGACCGTGCCCTTGGCGTGCTCGTGCTCCCAGGTGATCACGTCGCCCGCGGCGCGCACCATCCACTCGCCCGCGACGGTGAGGTCCTCGTCCGTGGCGTGCAGGTGCAGGGATGCTCCCTCGGTCAGCGGCGTGCCTACCGGCCTCGCCGCCACCAGGGACAGCCACTCCGACAGGCAGTCGGCCGCGATATCGGGTTCGACCTCGAATCCGACACCCGCCGCGATCGCCGCGTCGGCCCGGTGCACGACTGTCTCGTGCAGCCTGCGGCGGAACCACCACGCGCTCGGCTGCGGGCCGGTGAAGGTCCACACAGTAGTCGCCGGCCCGGTCGCCTCGACGGCATCGAACAGCAACTGTTGTGCCTTGGCCAGCCAGTCCACCGCCCCCGGCCACTCGGTGGGCGGCTTGCCGTCGGCCACCGTCCTGGGGTCGACCGGGCCATCGGCGCGTTCGCGGACGATGGTGGCCGCCCACCTGTGGCCCCGGCCGACGTGGGTGACCAGCTTGCGCAGCGTCCATCCGGGACACGTGGGCACGTCGGCGTCCGGGTCGGCGGCGCTGACCAACTCGGTCAGCAGGCGGTTCTGTCGGGTGAACTCGGCGGCGAAATCCATGCCGCCACCGTAGCCAGCCGGGGTGACGGCCCGCGAGCGTGGTGACGGCCACCCGTGGTGTCGTGAGTGAAACACCTTGCATGGGCACGCTTGAGCACTCACGACCCACCTGGCTGGGGTCGTGAGTGCTGAGACGTGTTGGGGCAACGACTTTCACGCACGACCACTATGGCGGCTTGCACGGTGCGACTCCTCGGGTGCCGTATATGCGCGGAATGGGTCTTTCGGCTCGCTCACTGCCGCTTGCCGTACGCGTTCGCCCGGTTGGGGTGCGTGTTCGCCCAATGGTGCTTTGGGGATTCGTCCTCGGTATCTGGATACCGCAGCGATTGGTCTATTTGAGTGACTAGGGTCACATCTTGGGGTGTAAACGCGATTTGATCTGTGATGGGCAACAGTGACCGTTGCCCACCACCATCGGAAGGGAGTCAGTCGTGACACGATCATGGCGGCTTGCGGCAATCGGCATCTTGGTCGCCGGCGGAATGCTGGCGTTCTCGAGCCCTGCCAGCGCACACGATCCAGAGGAGGATCACGGGGGAGGCGGGTACCAGGGGCCCGACAATCTCAGCAAGAACATGAAGCTGCAGTCGAACCTGCCCCCGGCGGAAGGTACGACTACGCAGTCCGACCTCGCGTTCGACGGGAACCTGGCTTACGCCGGCAATTACCAAGGATTCCGGGTCGTCGACATCTCCGAACCCGAGAGCCCGGCGCTCGTCAGTGACTTCCGGTGCAACGGCGCGCAGAGCGACGTGTCCGTCTTCGGTGGGCTGCTCTTCCAGTCGGTGGATGCTCCGCAGAACCATGGCGGCTGCGACAGCACGTCCTCCGGCGTTACCGCGGCGACGCCGGGGATGTTCGAGGGCATCCGGATCTTCGATATCTCAGACCCCGCGAACCCGGTGCACCTGGACTCGGTCAACACCGACTGCGGATCGCACACCCACACCCTGGTGCCGGACCCGGACAACGACCGCGTGCTGATCTACGTCTCGTCGTACCCGCTGGGTGCCGCGGCGCTCGGCCCGAACTGCGTGCGCCAGGAGGACGGCGGCGGGCACAGCAAGATCTCCATCGTCAACGTGCCGCTGGACAACCCGACCGGCGCGACCGTGTCCGAGTACCAGTTCGACGAGGACACCCAGTGGGCCACTTATCTCGGTGCGTACACCTTCCGTGCCTGCCACGACATCGGTGTGCACGTCGAGCTGAAACTGGCCGCGGCGGCTTGCATGTCGGAGGGTCAGGTCTGGGACATCTCGGACCCGCTACACCCGGAGCTCAAGTTCCGCTACGACAACCCCGCCATCAAGCCGGAGAATGTCGACCTCTTCCACTCCGGCTCGTTCAGCTGGGACGGCAAGGTCGTGGCCTTCGGTGACGAGTCCGGTGGCGGCGGGGCGGCCCGTTGCGTCGACCCGGATGACGACCAGGGGCGCATCTGGTTCGTCGACACCGAAACCGAGCAAGAGCTCGCGAGCTACAAGATCCCGCGCTCGGTCGACACCACGTGCACCATGCACAACTACAACTTCATCCCGCTGCGTGACGGCCGCAAGGTGCTGGTGAGCTCGGCCTACAGCGGTGGAACCACCGTGGTGGACGTCGACAAGCTGCTCGCCGGCGCGACCGAGGAAGAGGCCGAGATCGGCTACGCCCAGCCGCACGGCGCCAACGCGTGGTCGAGCTACTGGTACAACGGCCGCGTCTTCGCCAACGACATCACCCGCGGCCTCGACATCTTCCTGCTCAGCGACAAGGCGCGAGCCGGCGCCATGATGCTGCCGTTCCTGAACCCGCAGACCCAGATGTCGGCCATCAACTGATGCGTCACCCGTGACATCGAAATTTCTTCCAGGGCCGGGGTCACCGAACAACCGGTGACCCCGGCCCGTCACGCTCGAAATCAGAAAGGACAAGCACATGTCCACCAGGGCAAGACGATTGCTGGCACTGACCGCGGCGCTGTGGCTGCTGCTGACGCCAGGTATGGCCGGCGCCCACCCCGAAGACGGCGACCACGACGACCAGCCAGGCGAGTTCGGTTCCTACACCGAGCGAGTAAGCACGAAGAACATGCACGCGCTCGGCCACAGTGAGCACCCCGCGCAGTTCTTCGGCGTGCCCGCCGCAGAGCGGACGGTGAACTCCGACATCGCCTTCTGGGGTGACCTGTCCATTCACGGCAACTACGACGGCTTCCGGGTCGTCGACATCAGCTCACCCGGTAATCCGAAGCTGCTCTCGCACCCGAAGTGCAACGGTGACCAGGGCGACGTCGTCGTCTGGGAGAACATCGTCGTGCGTTCGTGGAACTCGCCCGCACCGGAGGGCCGGTTCTGTATGGGTGAGCCGGTACCGGTCGGTTTCGAAGGCGTGCACGTCTTCGACATCAGCGACCCGGCCGATCCGGCGTTGATCGGTGAGGTCGAGTTCAGCGCGGCGGGCGCGGCCGAGCGGGGCACGGCCGACGGCTGTGGCTCGCACACCCAGTCCGCCGTTCCCGACCCGGACAACAACCGCCTGATCATCTACAGCAACAACTCGTCCGGCGACAACCGTGCGGTCTGCAACGCGATGGACATCATCGAGGTGCCGCTCGACGACCCGGCGGGCGCAGCGCACATCGGCTACGTTCCCATCACCGGCGGCTCGCTCGGTAGCAACAACGGGTGCCACGACGCGGGTGCCATCCTCGGCGACGTCAACCTGCTGGCCTGCGCGAGCGGGCACGCCGCCAACGTGTTCTCCATCGGGGCCCCCCGCGGTGGCACGCTGGAGAACCCGCAGTTCCTCTACACCATCGAAGAGGAAGATGGCGAAGGCAACAAGGTAGGCGTCGGCGGCCGGTGGCACTCGGCCGCGTTCACCTGGGACGGCGAGGTCCTCGCACTCGGCTGGGAGCCCGGCGGTGGCGCCGCGCCGGAATGTGAGTCGACCGACCCGGATATCAAGAAGAGCATGTTCTTCTACGACGCCGACACCGGCGCCAAGCTGGGCCAGTGGACCTTGCCGCGCGCACAGGACGGCGAAGGCGAGAACTGCACCATCCACAACTACAACATGGTGCCGCTGCCCAACGGCAAGCACGTCGTGGTCGGCGGTCACTACCAGGCAGGCACCTGGGCGGTCGACTTCACTGACCCGGAGAACCCGACCGTGATCGGCTTCTCCGACCCGAACCCGATCGAGCCGGTCAACCTGGGCGGCGCGTGGTCGACCTACTACTACAACAACTTCATCTACGAATCGGAGATCCAGACCGGCCTCAACGTCTTCCGCTTGAGCGACAAGGCGATGGCCGGTGCGATGAAGCTGCCGCACCTCAACCCGCAGACACAGGAGTTCTCACTGCCGTAAGGAGGCGCCGGCCCGCGGGGTCGTGAGTGAAAGTCAGTGTGGGAGCACTGATAACCACTCACGACCCCGTTTGCTTGCGCGCGGGCTACCAGGAGATCTCGGGGGAGCGGTGGAAGCCGATGCCCTGGGTGGACATGCGCGGCGCCTGCTTCGCCAGCCGAGAGCTGAACTCCTGCCAGTCGCGCCGCTCCTGCGCCGACCAGCCCAGCTCGGCGATGGCCTGGATGCGTGGGAAGACCATGCGTTCGATGTCCTTCTCGGTCTCGACCAGCTCGGTCCACAGTGGCGTTTCGACGCCGAGCACGGCATCCTCCCCGACACCGTCCAGCGCCCGCGCCGGATCCCAGTCGTAGGCGTCACGCACGCCGACCGGGCCCGCCCACTTGTTGCCCCACGAATCGCTCTTCGCGTACTTCATGTCCAGATAAGTCTTGTTCGCGGGCGACATCAGCACCCGATTCCCCGCGGCGGCGGCCTTGCGGGCGGGCTTATTGCTGGTTTCGACCCGCCAATACTGCACGACAGCGGACTTGGGCAGCGGAGTTTTGGCGTACTCGTGCCAGCCGACGGGCCGCTTGCCGGCGTCGGTGATCATCGGCAGTACCTTGCCGAAGAAGCGGCGGTAGTCCGCGTCGGTCGTGCTGTCCGCCTCGTCGCCGCCGATGTGCAGGTACGGTCCAGGGGTCATCTCGGCGAGCTGGTCGATGACATCCTTGGCGAAGCGGTAGGTCGCCTTCTCGCCGATGCACAGCGACGAGAACCCGACCTGGGTGTCGGTGTAGGGCGGTGGCGTCTTGCCGTCGCAGCTCAGCTCCGGGTAGGCGTTGAGCGCCGCATTGGTGTGCCCCGGCATATCGACTTCCGGCACGATCGTGACCCCGCGCGCCTCCGCGTATGCCACGATCTCGCCGTATTGCTCCTGGGTGTAGAACCCGCCGCTACCGCCGCCGACCTGGGTCTTTCCGCCTGCCGTTGTCAGCTTCGGCCACCCGTCGATCTCGATCCGCCAGCCCTGGTCGTCGGTCAGGTGCAGGTGCAGATAGTTGATCTTGTACTGCGCGATCCGGTCGATATGCCGTTTGACCTCGTCGGCGTCGAAGAAGTGCCGGGCGACGTCGAGCATCGTGCCGCGATAGCCGAACCGCGGCCGATCGACGACGGTGCCGCCGGCGACGCCCCAGGTCCGCTCGACGGTGAATCGCTGTTCGATGTCGGGTGGCAGCAGCTGGCGCAGCGTCTGCGCTCCGGAAAACAGGCCGGCGGTCTTCTCGGCGGTGATAGTGACACCTTCGCGGGCGACATCGAGCCGGTAGCCCTGCTTGCCGAGGCCGTCATCGTCGGCGATCGCCAGCTCGATGACCGGCCCGTCACCTGCGACTGCGTCCTCGGTGCCGACCGGTAGCGCGAACCCGGTGGCCGGCCGCAGCAGTCCGGCCAGATAGTTGCCCACCCGCTTGGCGCCGTCCTCCCGTGCTGGGATCACGATCCGGCTGTTCTCCTGCAGCTGGAGATTCTCGTCGTGGCTGGCTTTGGCCTCGCTGGGCACCGGGATGATGTCGGTGAGCGCCGGGTTGTCGTCGGCCAGTTCGACCGCGGGCGGCCGCTCAGTTGTCGTCGGGGCCGCCGATGAGCTCGAAGCGGGCCCCGACGCGCGCGGATCGAACCCGTTGTCGGTGCACGCGGTCAGCAGCAGCAGCGCGACGAACGCCGGAACGCGGAAGGGGGCTCTCACGGGTGAACTCCTCAGTGATCTCGGCAACGATCGCGTCAGACTCGCACGCCTCCATCGCAACATGCGCGCCCCGCTCGTGTGTGTTGGGGTCGGTGAGGCGGGAGGCGACATACTGTAGTTGGGCTCGGACGTCGTACGCTCGCCTGCCTCGGGCGCCTCACTTTCGAGTAAGAAATAGGACACAAGGAGCAAAGTGGAGTTGTTCACCGACCTGGCGGGCTCACTGCTTTCCTTCGCGCATCAGCTCTTCGGTCCGGGCATCTGTCCAGGCGACTGGGTGTGGGCGACGGGTACCGCCGGTGCCCTCATCGCGCTGCTGCCGATCCTGGGCGCGGTGCTCGTCGCGCTGATCCGCAAGGGTGTCGGCAACACCTACCGCGGTGTCACGCTCGCCGTGTTCGGCGGCATCGGGCTCGTCTGCGTGCTGTTGCTGCCGTGGCTGCTCATGACCGGCGTCTCTGAGATCTTCCGCGCGGTCTACGCGGGTGAGTCCGGCGGGCTGAGCCAGGCCGAGGTCGCGGCGTTGAACACCACCTACTGCGAGTTCATCGGGGACCAGCGGGTCTATCTCGGCAAGGGCATGAACGTGTTCGACACGCTGTTCTACCCGTCGGGCAACGAGCTCGCCTACGGCTACTACCTTGGCGCGCTGGTCGGGCTGCCCGCGCTGTCCTTGGTGTTCGTCATGCTGCAGGCGCGGATCGCGATGCGGCGTGGTCCCAAGTGGCCGTCACGCTTCCTGTGGATGCCGTTCGTCGGCCTGTTGGCGCTCACCTTCGCCGTGAGCGCCAACACCGCCGTTCACCTGTGGCTCGGTTTCCTGCCGATCACGGTCCTCGGGCTCGTTCCGGTCGCGATGCTGGGCCCGCCGAGCTGGCACGCCATCCAGCGGGCGGAACAGCGGCGTGCCGAGCGCGACCGGCCGCCGCCACCGCCGGAAGTCCCCGTCGAGGAGCCGCCACCGCCGCCACCGATCCAGCGGTATCCGCCGACGGCGCTGGCCTCGGCGCCGCCGGTTCCGGTGCCCCCGGTCGCGGCCCTTGGGGCGCGGTCGGGCAGGTACCAGCGTATCCGCAGGCTCGGCCACGGCGGCTTCGGCACAGTGTGGCAAGCGGTCGACACCCAGCTCGACCGCACGGTCGCGCTCAAGATCGCGCACGCGCCGGATTCCGACACCGAGGAACGGATGCAGCGGGAGGCGCGGGCGCTCGCGGCCGTCGACCACCCGAACTGCGTCCGGGTCTATGACCTCATCGAGCAGCCGGACGGGCTCGCGCTGGTGATGGAGTACCTGGAGGGCGAGGCCTTGGCGAGCGCCGTCGACGAGCGGGGGCTGATCGACGACATCGCGGCGGCCAGGCTCTGGTCGACGATGGCGGGCGCACTGCTCGCGGCGCATGACAAAGGTGTGCTGCATCGCGACGTCAAGCCCACCAACGTGATCGTCGATCCGACCGGTATGCCCCATCTGATCGACTTCGGGATCGCGCGGACCAAGGGCGATTCGGCGCTCACCGCGACCGGCATGATGATCGGCACCCCGGACTACACCGCGCCCGAGACGGCCAACGGCGCCGCGGCCAGTCCGGCGTCGGATGCCTGGCAGCTGGCCGCGACGGTGAGCTACGCGCTGACCGGTAACCCGCCGCGGGGCACCCGGGAGAACCCGATGGCCGCCCTGATGGCCGCTGCTCGCGCCGAGGCGCCGACGGAGCTGCCGGAGCGCAGTGTGCACGCCAAGCTGCTGGCGGCGGCACTGGACGCGGAGCCGCGCAATCGCCCGACCCTGCACTCGGTGGTCGCCGAGATGAACGCCTGGCTGGCAGGTTCCGGTGCATCCAAGGACGGCCCGGTGACTCGCGTCATCCCACGTGCCTGAGCGAGGCCGTGTCAGGTCAGTTCGGCGAACCGTTCGGTGTCGTCCGCCTTACCCGCCACGATCAACAGGTCGCCGCGGCGGACCACCGTCTCCGCCGTCGCGTAGGTGAAGCCCTCGCCCGGCCGCTTGATGCTGACCACGGTGATGCCGTACTTCTGGCGCAGCTCGCTCTCCGAGAGTGGCCTGCCGACGGCCTCGGCGGGGGCCACGGTCTTGACCATCGCGTAGTGATCCTCGAACTCGATGTAGTCGAGCATCCTGCCCATCACCAGGTGGGCCACCTTTTCCCCCATGTCGTGCTCCGGCAGCACGACATGGTGCGCACCGACCCGCTCCAGGATGCGGGCGTGCTGGCGGGAGAGCGCCTTGGCCCAGATATTGGGGATGGCGAAGTCGGCGAGGATCGACGTGGTGAGGATGCTGGCCTCGAGGTCGGCGCCGATCGCGACGACGGCGCGCTTGAACTGGTGCACACCGAGCTGTTGGAGCGCGTCCGCGTCGGTCGAATCCGCGACCACGGCGTGGGTGACTTCATCGGCATACCGGTCGACCAGTCGCGCATTGGTGTCGATGGCGAGCACATCCGTTCGCTTGCTCGCCAGTTCGCGCGCGAGCGAGCCACCGAAACGACCGAGTCCGATGACCACCGCGCGGTTCCCGCTCGTGCTGTTCCTTGCCAACGAAGGCCTCGCTTACCTCTGCTGTTGTGCTGATACTGCTGATTCTGCGGCTTGCGGGAGCGTCACGCAGTACCGCCCCGGCAAGGGCGTGTCCCCGCTGCTAGCCGAGATCGCAGCGTAGCCGCGCTGCCGGGCTACCGCCATGACGGTAGCCACTGCTCGGCGTTCCATCTGGCGGTGGTGATCGAATCGCCGTTGAGAATCGGCCACAGCCAGATGAAGTTCGCGACGACCAGCCCCAGGTAGAGCGCGACGACCAGCAGACCGGTCCCTCGCCGTTCGTCCCCGCTGCGGGCGCTGCCCAGCACCTGCCCCAGGATGAGCGTCAAACCCAGGGCGAGGAACGGGGCCATCGGCGTCGCGTAGAAGAAGTACATCTGGCGGTCGAGATTGGTGAACCACGGCAGCAGGCCTGCGAGGTAGCCGGTCAACACGACGCCGTAGCGCCAGTCGGCGCGGAACACCGCGCGCCAGAGCCCCCACCCCAGCACGGGCAGCGCGAGCCACCACATCGCGGGCGTGCCGATCAGCATCGTCGCGCGCACGCACTCGGACTGCCCGCAGCCTGCCGCGTCGGCGCCCGAGCTGTAGTGATAGAGCATCGGGCGCAGCCCCATGGGCCAGGTCCACGGCTTGGACTCCCACGGGTGCGGCTCGCCGTCCGGCGTGGACAGGCCGGCATGGAAGTTCAGCACATTCGAGTGGTACTGGCCGAGCGAGTTGAGTGAATCGGGCAGCACGGCCATGAACCAATCGGGCAGCTTCAGCCAGACGCCCTGGGGAGCGCCGCCCAGTTGCACGAGGTGGCGACTGGTCGCGGTCTCACTGGCGAACCATGCCCACCAGGTGCCGAGGTAGACGGCCATAACGATGGCGACGAGGGCGATCAGCGCGGGCAGCAGGTCCCGCAGGAAGGTGCCTCGCAGGGGGCGCCGGATGCCCGCGGTACGGCGGGCACGCCAGTCGAGCACGATCACCAGCAGGCAGAACCCGATGACGAACCAGGCGCCGGACCATTTCACCCCGCACGCCAGCCCGAGCATGACGCCGGCGCCGAAGCGCCACCACCGCACGCCGAGGCGTGGTCCGTACGGCGAGTCCGCGAGCCAGTCCCGGTGCACCGCCTCGGCCAGCCGCAGCCGGACCTGCTCGCGGTCGAGCAGCACGCAGCCGAACGCGGCGAGCACGAACACCGCGAGGAAGATGTCGAGCATGCCGGTCCTGGACTGCAGGTGCAGCATCCCGTCGGCGATCACCAGCACCCCGGCGACCGCGCCCAACAGCGTGGATCGGGTGAGCCTGCGCGCGATGCGGATGGTCAGCAGCACCAGTACGACGCCGGCGATCGCCGCGCTGAACCGCCAGCCCCAGCCGTTGTAGCCGAAGAGCCATTCGCCGATCGCGATGAGCTGCTTGCCGACCGGTGGGTGGACGATCAGCTCATAGCCGTAGTTGTCCTCGTGGCCGCCGTTGCGCAAGACCTGCCACGCCTGCGGGACGTAGTGCTTCTCGTCGAAGACCGGCGTGCCCTTGTCGGTAGGCGTGCCGAGGTTCCACAGGCGTACGACCGCGGCGATGGCGGTGATGAACAGCGTGATGCCCCAGCCCCGGAGCCGGTCGGTAGGCATCGGCCTGCCGAGCAGGGCGAGCTCGGCGTCGGACGGCGGGCGGGGCTCATGCGCTGGGCCACGACGCACCGCCGTGCGCTGGTCCTCAGGCAGCACCGTGGTCACGAGCATCATGCTATGCGGGCGGGTGTGAGATCGACGTGCCCGGTGCGTGTGTCTTATCCAAAGTCGGGCTATTCAAAGGGGAGGCTGGTCACTTCACCGTCGTGGTTGCTTCCTCGACCGTTCGAACGGGCCGGACATGGTCACCTGATGCACTCGGAGGTCCAGCTCACGGCGTGGCTGCGGTGCCGTCGAGTTTGAATAGCCCTCCGTGCAAAGGTGGAGGCGTGCAGACCCCAACAGCTGAGGGCGAGACCGGCAGACTGGTGCTCGCCGCGACCCCGCTCGGCGACTCCCGCGACGCCTCCGCCCGCCTGATCGAGGCGCTGGCCACCGCCGATGTCATCGCGGCGGAGGACACTCGCCGTACCCGTTCCCTCGCCGCGGCGCTGGGGGCCAAGCCGAGCGGCCGGGTGGTCAGCTTCTACGACGCCGTCGAGGTCTCCCGGGTACCGGGCCTGGTCGCGGCGGTGCGCGCGGGCCAGACGGTGTTGCTGGTGACCGACGCCGGTATGCCCAGCGTGTCCGATCCGGGGTTCTCCCTTGTGGCGGCCTGCGTCGCCGAGGAGCTGCCGGTGACCTGCTTGCCCGGCCCGTCCGCGGTGACCACCGCGCTCGCGCTCTCCGGGCTGGCGTCGGACAGGTTCTGCTTCGACGGATTCGCGCCGCGCAAACCGGGGGAGCGGCAGAAGTTCCTCGCCACGCTGCTCGACGAGCCGCGGACCGCGGTGTTCTTCGAGTCGCCGCACCGGCTGGCGAGCACGCTGGCCGACGCGGTGCGGGTGCTGGGCGGGCAGCGGCAGGCGGCGGTGTGCCGGGAGCTGACCAAGCCCTACGAAGAGGTGCGCCGGGGCACCCTCACCGAGCTGGCCGACTGGGCCGCCGGCGGCGTCCGAGGCGAGATCACCGTGGTGCTGGCGGGGGCGGCGCCGCGCGAGGCCGACATGGCGGACCTGGTCGGACGCGTACTGGCCAGGGTGGACGCCGGCGAGCGCATGAAGGCCGTCGCCGGTGAGCTGGCCGCCGCACACGGGGTGTCGAGCAAGCAGCTTTACGACGCCGCGCTCGCCGCCCGTAAACCCACGCGCTGAAAGACGCTTTGTTGACCGCACTAACTCGACCTCATCGTCCCTATTGCGTAGTTCCCGGGCGGAGCCACTGTGGCCTTGGGTGCCTATATGGCGCCCAAGGCCACCTTGGGCTCCCCTGCTGCCACCCCGCCACCCACCGGGATCGCGCAGCCACTAGCTTTGGGGCTAGGGCTGGCTCTGGGCCTCGAACTCGCAGGCCTGCTCCGGCGTCGGGCGATGTTCGGTTTCCTTCGACGGCAGTGTTTCGCGGGCGGGCAGCCACACCACCGCTGCCACCAGCAGCAGCGCGCCGGTCAGCGCGAACGCCGCTCCGAAGGACACGTGCTGCGCGAGGGTGCCCGCCAGGATCGGCCCCAGGATCGCGCCGACGTCGGCCGACATCTGGAAGGTGGCCAGCACCGGGCCGCCGCGACCCTTCGAACCGACGACATCGGCGACGGTGGCGTGCTTGGGCGGGGTGAGCACGCCGGCGCCGATGCCCGCGATGACCGTCGCGATCATGAACTCCAGCACCGATTCGGTGAAGCCGAGCCAGATCGTTCCGCCCGCGGCCACCGTCAGCCCGGTCAGCACGAGCGGCTTGCGCCCGATGGTGTCGGCGAGCTTGCCCGAGATCAGCAGCATGACGACGTTGGCCGCCGCGAACACGCCGAAGGCGATCCCGGCGAAGGCCTCTTCCTGGTGCAGCACCTGGACCAGGAACAACGGCACCAGCGCGACGCGTACGCCGAACACCATCCAGCCGAACGAGAAGTTGGCCAGCAACGCCGAGCGGTACACGTGATCACCCAACGCCTCCCGCAACGTCAATGCGGGTGTGTCATCGCTGTCGGTGGCCGCGATCAGCGTCGAGTTGCGCAGCAGCAACCAGACGAACAGGGTCGTGACGATCAAGGCGACGGCGTAGAACAGGAACGGCGCCTTGAGGCTGATGGCGATGAGACCGCTGCCGGCGAGCGGGCCGATCACATTGCCGAGCAGGAAGCCGGTGCCGAACAGGCCCGATGCCCTGCCCCGCAGCGTCGGCGGCGTGAGGTGGATGAGCAGCGCGACCGCGGAGACGGTGAACATCGTCGATCCGATGCCGCCCGCCGAGCGGAAGATCAGTAGCTGGGCGTAGCTGTCCGCGAAAGCGGTCGCCCCGGTGGACAGCGCGACGATGAGCAGGCCCGACAGGTAGACACGCCGCTCGCCGAGGCTGCTGATGAGCTTGCCCGCGGCGGGGGCGAAGAGCAGCCTCGCCGCGGCGAACGCACTGATCACGAACGATGCCGCGCTGACGCTGACGTTGAAGCTCGAGGCGAACAGGGGGATCGCGGGCGCGACGACGCCGAAGCCCGCCGCGATGAGTACGTTCGCCGAAACCAGCACCCACACTTCACGAGGAAGCGTCGGGCTGGCAACGGCATTGCCCGGCGTCGTCGACATGCGGCCCTCCTCGTTAGGCGTGCAACACCGGTGAGTGTCCGCTAATTCCGTCCGTCGGCGCGAAGGAGTTTTTCCAACGGCGCGGCCTTGTGTAAGCACTCCTGCCATTCGAGCTCCGGATCCGACAGCGCGGTGATCCCGCCGCCGACACCGAGCGCGATCGTGCCCGCAGCCAGCTCGAAGGTCCGGATCGCGACGTTGAGCGCCATTCCGGCGACGGGCGATGCCAGTCCCGCCGCACCGCAGTACACCCCACGCGGATGCGGCTCGAGCTCGGCGATCTCATCGAGCGCGCGCAGCTTCGGCGCGCCGGTGACCGATCCCGGCGGGAAGGCCGCGCGGAGCAGGTCCGCGTCGTCGATGCCGTCGGCAAGCCGCCCTTGGACGGTGGACTCCAGGTGCCACACCCCGGGTGCCTCGGTCACCGTGAGCAGCTCCGGCACGGTGACGGTGCCGACCGCGCTGACCCGGCCGAGGTCGTTGCGCACCAGGTCGGTGATCATCACGTTCTCGGCCACGTCCTTTTCGGAGCGCCGAAGCAGTTCGGCGTTGCCGTCGTCGCTCCTGCCGCGGCGGGGCAGCGTGCCCTTGATGGGCGTCGACCGCACCAGGCGGCCTTCCCTGGCGAGGAACAGCTCCGGCGACAGGGAGACCACGGTGCCCCAATCGCCCGCCAGATACGCGCCACGCCGGGGCCGCAGCGTTCGCACACCTTCGGCGAACAACGCCGCGGCGGAGCCGTCGAACACGCCGTGGAAGCGGGAACAGATGTTGGCCTGGAAGAGCTCGCCCGCCTCGATCGCGTCGATGCAGGCGCGCACCGCCTTGGTGTGCGTGCCGCCGTCGGGCCTGCGCAGCGTAACCGGTGTCCAGCAGGCGGAAACGGCGTCCTGAGCAGGCTGGGCGAGCAGTGCGCCGAGCTCGTCGGCGAGCACGCCGGGATCAGGCCGGGGCTCGGTCTCGCCCACCAGCGCCTCGAACCACCACTGGCCGTGCCGGTCGAGCCGGAGCACGTGGTCTGCCCAGCCCCATGCGGCGGCGGGCAGCGGGCCTGCTCGCCGGGACGGGTCGGTCAGGTCATAGCCGAGATACCCGAACCAACCGCCACCGATCGCGCCATCGGCTGCCGGGATCGGGTATGTACTCGCCGGTATCGCGAAAGCCTCGTCGACACCGAAGACCGGCGTGATGGCGACGGTGGGGGCGAGAACGGCACGAGAGCCGAACCAGTCTCCGATGAGCGCGGCGGGCTGCGGCAGGCCGAGGCGCCGGGCACGCGCGTCGAGCAGTGTGAGCACCCGCTCGGGCGGCGCGTCGCCGCTGAGCCGCCTGCATTCCAACCGCATGAGGCCATCCTCGCCCTTGTCGCTCCACCTCCGCGCCGCGGGTGGCAATCGGAAACGCCTACCGTCGTTGCAAGGCGGCGGCGCGGCTTCCGTAGGCTGAATCGACATGAGCACCCCAGTGTTGACCGCGGTGGCCTGGCCTTACGCCAACGGCCCCCGCCACATCGGCCATGTGTCCGGGTTCGGAGTTCCCTCCGACGTCTTCTCGCGCTACCAGCGCATGGCGGGCAACCGGGTGCTCATGATCAGCGGCACCGACGAGCACGGCACGCCGATCCAGGTGCAGGCCGACAAAGAGGGCATGACGCCGCGGCAGGCGGCCGACAAGTACAACCTGCAGATCGCGACGGACCTGCAGGGGCTCGGCCTGTCCTACGACCTGTTCACCCGCACCACCACCGGTAACCATCACCGGGTCGTGCAGGATCTCTTCCTCGGTCTGTACCGCAACGGCTACGTCGTCGCCAAGACCCAGCTCGGCGCCGTCAGCCCGTCCACCGGCCGCACGCTGCCCGACCGTTACATCGAAGGCACCTGCCCGATCTGCGGCTATGACGGCGCGCGTGGCGACCAGTGCGACAACTGCGGTAACCAGCTCGACCCCGCGGACCTGATCAACCCGGTCTCGCGGATCAACGGCGAGAAGCCGGAGTTCATCGAGACCGAGCACCTGTTCCTCGACCTGCCCGCGTTCACCGAGGCGCTGGGTGGCTGGCTGTCCACCCGCACTCAGTGGCGGCCGAACGTCCTCAAATTCAGCCAGAACCTGCTCGACGACCTGCGGCCGCGCGCGATCACCCGCGATCTCGACTGGGGCGTGCGGGTACCGCTCGACGGCTGGCGGGACGCGCCGATGAAGCGGTTCTACGTGTGGTTCGACGCGGTGATCGGTTACCTGTCGGCCAGCGTCGAGTGGGCCCGCCGCACGGGCGATCCCGACGCGTGGCGGGAGTACTGGAGCGGCGACGCCCGTAGCTACTACTTCATGGGCAAGGACAACATCGTCTTCCACTCGCTGATCTGGCCGTCGCTACTGCTGGGATACAACGGAGCCGGCGGCAGCGTCTCCCCTGGCGGGCAGCCGGGCGCGTTCGGCACGCTGAACCTGCCGACCGAGGTGGTCTCCAGCGAGTTCCTCACCATGAGCGGCTCGAAGTTCTCCACCTCGCGCGGCACGGTCATCTACGTGCACGAGTTCCTCGAGGAGTTCGGCGCCGACGCGCTGCGGTACTTCATCTCGACCGCCGGCCCCGAGACCCAGGACGTGGACTTCACCTGGGAAGAGTTCATCCGGCGGACCAATTTCGAGCTGGCCAACGAGTGGGGCAACCTGGTCAACCGGTCGATCTCGATGGCGCATAAGAACGTCGGCGCGGTGCCCCGGCCGACGGCGCCGCAGCAGGCCGACGCCGAGCTCACGGCGCTGTCCGCGGCGGCATTCGACACCGTCGGCGCGCACCTGGAGCGTTCCCGGTTCAAGCAGGCCTCGTCGGAGGCGATGCGCGTGGTGACGGCGGCCAACCGGTACCTCTCCGAGCAGGAGCCCTGGAAGCTCGGCGACGACCCGAGCCGCCGGGACACCGTGCTGCACACCGCGCTGCAGGTCGTCTCCGACGCCAACGCGCTGCTGACGCCGTTCCTGCCGCATTCGGCGCAGCAGGTGCACGAGGCGCTGGGCGGCAGCGGGGTGTGGGCGACCCAGCCGGAGCTACGCGAGGTCGAAGACCTCGACACGCCCGATAGCTCCTACCCGATCCTCACCGGGGACTACGGCGCCGAGCAGGCGCGGTGGGAGTCGGCGCCGATCGAGGTGGGCCGTCCGCTGGCCAAGCCGCGCCCGCTGTTCGCGAAGCTGGACCCCAAGCTCGCCGAGACCGGGCCTTCCTGGGCCCCGATCGCGCCGGAGTGAGGCGGCACTTCGCCGCCGGGGTGCGCAGGGACGATGAGTAAGCAGCGGGAGCGCCCGCCGGTGCCGGAGCGACTCCCGGTCGACGTGGTGGACGCGCATACCCACCTGGATGCCTGTGGCGCCGAGACGGCGGCCGATGTCGCCGCGATCGTCGACCGAGCCGTCGCGGCGGGCGTGACGCGCGTCGTGACGGTCTCCGACGACCTCGCCGCGGCGCGCTGGGCGGCCGAAGCGGCCACGTGGGACGACCGGGTGTTCGCGGCCGTTGCCATCCATCCGACGCGCACCTCGGATTTCGGCACTGAGGTGCGTGCGGAGGTGGAGCGCCTCGCTGCCCAGCCCCGCGTCGTCGCGGTCGGTGAGACCGGGCTGGACTACTACTGGGACTACGCGCCGCCTGAGGCGCAGCAGGCCGCGTTTCGCTGGCACATCGATCTGGCGAAGCGGCTGGGCAAACCGTTGATGATCCACGACAGGGACGCGCACGAGGACGTCCTGCGCATCCTGGACGAGGAGGGGGCGCCTGAGACGGTGATCTTCCACTGCTTCTCCGGCGATGCCGGCGTCGCTCGCCGCTGCGTGGACGCGGGTTACGTGCTCTCGTTCGCGGGGCCGGTGACCTTCCGCAACGCGCGAGCGCTGCGCGAGGCCGCCCGGCTGGTGCCGGGCGATCAGCTGCTGGTCGAAACTGACGCGCCGTTCCTCACGCCGCACCCGTTCCGGGGCAGGCCGAACGAGCCGTACTGCGTGGCTTACACCGTGCGAGACCTCGCTGACCTGCGGCAGGAGGGCGTGCCTGAGTTGGCGGCCGCGGTCCGTGACACGGCCGAGCGCGTCTTTTCTCTACCGTCCGTGATATTGGGATCAACGCATTGCAACAAGCAGTGACCCCCGTTACTCCACACGAGCGAGTGAGGAACCTCACGACACTGCGGGGGGTGTTTGCACGCGACCGTGGCGTCCGTTACAGTCCCGTGACCGTAGCAAGTGGTTGCGGACACACCGTTTCCACTTCAAGGACCCACAGTCGCGTCGGTGCACGTCGGGGATACGTGGCACGGACAAGAGCTGGTGCCGCAAGACGTCGGCTGCGGGAGTCCGAAAACGCATGCGTACCAGCGTGTGCGCAGAGGAAGACCGCTTCGCGAAAGGGATCGGCTCCGTGACTGTTGATGGGTGGCGCACCCGACCGCGCCACGCGAGGGCGAGGGGCGGGCTCGCTCAGCTTGACCGGCCGTACCAGAACGACCACGGCCAGCCATACCGGAACGACTACGACCAGCCGTATCGGCACGACTACTACCAGCCGCCTCGGCATGACTACTCCGGCTGGTCGAACAACGACTACTTCGCCGGCTGGCCGGACTACG
This sequence comes from Actinophytocola sp., assembly GCA_009379975.1. Classification (GTDB taxonomy): domain Bacteria; phylum Actinomycetota; class Actinomycetes; order Mycobacteriales; family Pseudonocardiaceae; genus WHSS01. The sequence continues at coordinate 16,886 of WHSS01000011.1, read as the reverse complement.
ACGAAGACGGCCCGGAATACTCCGGGGCCCCCTCGGTAACGCCGCACGACGTGCACGTAGCGCTCGGCCCGCAGGCCGAAGACATGCTGCGGGACTTCGATGTCGATGTCGACCAGCTCATCCGGCTGATCAACGCCGAGACGACGATCCTCCCGGTCATCCCCGACTACGTGCCGGAGGAGTTCTCCCAGGACCGCACGGGCGCGCATCGCCGGGAGCCGGACGAGGAGCCGGAGCGGGTACTCGAGGTCGCGACCAAGACGTGGAAGCGCCGGTTTCTCCGGGGCGCCGTCGTCGCCATCCTCCTGACCCTGACAGGTGGTGGTGCCGCCGCGCTCGCGATGAACAAGAGCGTCACGATCACCGTCGACGGCAAGCAGCAGTCGGTCAACACCTACGGGTCGACGGTCGGCGAAGCGCTCGATTCCGCGGGCATCAAGCTCGGCGAGCACGACGCCCTCTCGCCCGCGCCAAGCGCCCCGGTCGGCAACGGCGGCGTCATCAAGCTCGAGCGTGGCCGCCAGCTCGATCTCGTCGTCGACGGAAAGCCGCGCGAGACGTGGGTCCGCGCGACGACCGTCGAGGGCGCGCTGGACCAGCTCGGGATGACCAAGCACCTCAGCAACGGCGCATGGCTCTCCGCGCCCCGTGATGGCGGTGTGCCGCTCGACGGCATGACGCTGGAGCTCAAGACCCTCAAGGAAGTCAAGCTCTACGACGGTGGGAACAAGGCACGCAAGCTGACCACGCACGCGGTGACGGTCGGCGAGTTCCTGACCATGGAGGAGCTCAAGCTGGGCAAGAAGGACGAGGTCGCGAAGGGCCTCGATCGCAAGCTCTCCGACGGCTCCGAGATCCACATCAACCGCACCGGCAGCTCCGTGGTCGACATCAAGGAGACGATCGAGGCGCCGGTCAAGCGGATCGACGACCCCGAGCTCGAGGTAGGCAAGGAAAAGGTCGAGAAGCCGGGCAAGGACGGCGAGCGGCTGGTCACCTACCGCATTACGAAGCGGAACAACGTCGAGGTCGACCGGGAAGAGCTCAAGAGCAAGCTCCTCGAGAAGCCCGAGACCAAGGTGGTGCGGGTCGGCACCAAGCAGCCGCTGCTCGACGATGAGGCGGTGTGGGACCGCCTCGCGCACTGCGAGTCCACCAGCAACTGGTCGATCAACACCGGCAACGGCTACTACGGCGGCCTGCAGTTCGACAAGCGGACCTGGGACGCCTACGGCGGCGACGAGTACGCGGCTTACCCGCACCAGGCCTCCCGGGAGCAGCAGATCGAAATCGCGATCAAGCTGCGCGACGCCAGGGGCAACTACAGCGCATGGCCCGCGTGCCGGGCCAAGCTCGGCCTGCCGTGATGGGTGGCTTCGGCATGCCGCTCGCCGGCACTCCGTGACGGACACTGCGTCGGCGGGGCAGACCCCTGCGTTGCTCGGCCCGGCCGACGTCCGGCGTATCGCCGCCGAACTGGAGATTCGCCCGACCAAGAAGCTCGGGCAGAACTTCGTGCACGACCCGAACACCGTGCGCCGCATCGTCGGCCTCGCCGAAGTCAGCGAGGCCGATGTCGTGCTCGAGGTCGGTCCCGGGCTCGGCTCTTTGACGCTGGGCCTGCTCGCGGCCGGTGCGCGGGTGGTCGCGGTGGAGATCGACCCGGTGCTGGCGCGACGGCTGCCCACGACCGTCGGCGGTCGAGCGCCGCGGGCGGTCGAGCGGCTCGACGTCCACACCGCCGATGCGCTGCGGTTGATCGCGGCCGATCTGGCGCACCCACCGACGACCTTGGTCGCGAACCTGCCCTACAACGTCGCGGTGCCTGTCGTGCTGCACCTGCTGGCCGAACTGCCGTCGCTGCGCCGCGCGCTGGTGATGGTGCAGACCGAGGTGGCCGATCGGATGGCGGCGTCTCCCGGCGGCCGGGTCTACGGCGTACCCAGCGTGAAGCTGGCCTGGCATGGCCACGCGCGGAAGGTGGCCGCGGTGCCAAGGGCGGTGTTCTGGCCGGTGCCGAACGTCGACTCGGCGCTCGTCTCCTTCGTCCGCGGTGAGCCACCTGCGGGGGCGGAGCGGCGCACGGTGTTCGCCGTCATCGACGCGGCGTTCGCGCAGCGCCGCAAGACGCTGCGCGCCGCTCTCGCCACCTGGGCCGGCTCCGCGCAGCGGGCCGAGCAACTGCTGCGGGCCGCCGAGATCGACCCCGCGACGCGGGGCGAGCAGCTGACAGTGGCCGATTTCGCCCGCATCGCCGCTCAGGTCTGAGGCGAAGCGGGAGCCCAAGGTGGCCTTCGGCGCCATATAGGCGCCCAATGGCACCCTGGTTCCGCCGGGAACGTGGGGACTCGCGGGGCCCTCATCGGTGTGATCTGGAACATCTCAAGGCACCCCGGTGTTGCCAAGAGCGTGTGCTTTCCGATGTAATGCTGAGGCATCCATCCCGAGCGGCCGAGAGACCTGGCTCTTCGACGCCGCAGCAACCACCCAGCGATGGGCAGGTGCTTCCGCCAGGACCGATGGAGGAACTCCTATGTACCGGTCACGAATGTTGACGAAACGACGCGTAGTCGATCAGGGCCGCCGCACCGTGTGTGCGTGTCGCCGCTGAGGAGCGAAGACCTGTCCCGTTTCGTCCGTTTCGCTCGTCTCGCCGCCGCCGGAAGGTGTGCCGTATCGAGGCTGAGCAGACACCCCTGGAGTTCTCGTGATCACCGTCGAAAACCTGACCAAGTTCGTTCCCTCGGCAACCTCGGCGGCCCCCGTGCTGCGTGAGGTCTCCTTCGCCGTCGGCTCGGGCTCGCTGTTCGGCTTGCTCGGCCCGTCGGGCGCGGGGAAGTCGGCCCTGACGAAGCTGCTCGGCCTGCAGGACCGCCCCGATGCGGGGCTCATCCGGGTCGATGACGTCGACACCGGCCGCCTCGACCATCGTTCGCTGCGCGAGCTGCGCAGCCGGTTCAGCACCGTCGACCCCGGCTTCGTGTTGCGGCCGGAACGCACCGTCGCGGGCAACATCGCGACGCCGCTGGAACAGCTCGGCGTCGACGGCCCGCAGCGCCGGGACATCGTGGCCGAGCTGCTCGACCTGGTCGGGCTGACCCGCGGTGCGGCACAGCATCCTGGGGAGCTCAACGAGGGTCAGCGCAGGCGGGTCGCGCTGGCGCGTGCGCTCGCGGTGAGCCCGTCGGTGCTGCTCGTCGACGATCCGACCGCGGGCCTCGACGCCGATGAGGCAGGCGGCGTGCTGGCCGCGCTGGACCGTGCCAACGCCGAACTGGGCGTGACCGTGCTGCTGGCGACGTCGGACGCCGATGTGGTGCGCAAGGTGTGTGACGGCGTCGCGGTGCTCAGCGACGACGGTGCCCTTGTCGAAACCGGCACGGTGTTCGAGCTGCTCTCCGATCAGGACAGCCACTTCGCGGGCACGCAGCTGCCGCCGGTCGACACCAACGGCACCGAGCTTTCCCGCTACGACAGCGTCGCCGACGTCGTGCTCATCGGGCACGCCACGGTGCCGACGTTGCTGTCCGAGGCTGGCCACCAGATGGGCGTCGAGGTCCAGACGCTCGCGGGTGGCGTGACGCGTGCCGGGGAAACCCCGGTCGCGCGCTACCGGGTCGGGCTGCGCGGTGAGCGCGCGGACCTCGCGGTGAGCTGGCTCAGTGAGCACAGCGGCATCGTCCGCCCGGTGCGGCGCACCGCTCGCGTGGCCGCGGTCAGCGAGCTGGTGGCTCGGGAGACTCGCGAGCTGGCGGGAGTCGCGGCGTAGCGGTTGGGCCAGCAGGGTAGTGGGCGGCTGGACCAGAGCTCAAGGGTTATCAGCGGGTGGGCGTAGGCTAGCGACGTGCTTGCCGTCGTTCCGCCGCCAGTCACCGTGCGGGTGCCGTCGAAGATCAACCTGCACCTCGCGGTCGGTGACGCGCGCGAAGACGGCTATCACGAGCTGACCACGGTGTTCCAGGCGTTGTCACTGTCCGATGAGGTCACCGTGGCGGCGAGCGAGGAGCCCGGCGTCGAGGTCTACGGCGAGGGCGAAGGCGACGTGCCACGCGGGGCGAACAACCTCGCGTGGCGTGCGGTGCACGAGCTCGCGTCCTATGTCGGCAGGGCGGACGACGAGGCCAAGGTGCGCGTCGTCATCCGCAAGGGGATCCCGGTCGCCGGCGGTATGGCGGGTGGCAGCGCGGACGCGGCCGCGGCGCTGATCGGGCTGGCCGCGCTGTGGCGGCTCGAACTCTGCCGCGACGAACTCGGCACCATCGCGGCCAGGCTCGGCAGCGACGTCCCCTTCGCGCTCTCCGGTGGCACCGCGCTGGGGACCGGCCGCGGTGAACAGCTCGTCCCCGTGCTGTCCCGGCACACCTTCCATTGGGTGCTGGCCCTTGACACCCGAGGGCTGTCCACTTCGCGGGTCTACGCCGAGCTGGACCGGCTGCGCGACGAGGGTGATCCGCCGCGAGTCGGTTCTCATGCGCCTGTCGTGGAGGCGCTGGCCTCGGGCGACCCACGCCAGCTGGCGATGCTGCTCGGCAACGACCTGCAGGCCGCCGCGGTGACGCTGCGGCCGTCGCTGCGCCGCACGTTGCGGGCAGGAGTCGACGCTGGTGCGCTCGTCGGCACCGTGTCCGGGTCGGGCCCGACCTGCGCGTTCCTGTGCACCGATGCCGAGTCCGCCGTCGAGGTCGCGGCGCAGCTCTCCGGCGCGGGCGTGTGCCGGACGGTCCGCGTCGCGAACGGGCCGGTGCACGGCGCGCGCATCATCGGGGGCGACGACAGCGTCAAGCCGACACCGCCGCAGGTGCACGCCTGAGCGGTGCCTCGCCGGCTGACCGCCGCGCCCGGATCATGACCAACCAAGACTGCCGGAAGGATGCGCCCGCTAGATGGCTAACGTGGTCAACACCGAGGCGATATCGAAGTCTTTCGGGGAACGCGTCCTGCTCGACGCCGTCTCGCTCGGCGTCGACGACGGTGACCGCATCGGCGTCGTCGGGCTCAATGGCGGTGGGAAGACGACGCTGCTGGAAATCCTCGCGGGCATCGAGCCGCCCGACTCGGGCAGGGTGAGCCGTGCGCGCGATGTGCGGCTCGCGGTTGTGACGCAGCGAGTCGAGCTGGACCCGGCGATCTCGGTGCGCGATGCCGTGCTGGCGGGCTACGACGCGGTGCACGAGTGGGCGGCTGACCCGCGGGTGCGCTCGATCGTGGATGGCCTCGGGCTGGCGGCCATTGGGCTGGATTCGCTGCTGGGTGACCTGTCCGGAGGCGAGCGCCGACGGGTGGCGTTGGCGGCGGCACTGGTCCGCGAGCTGGATCTGCTCATCCTGGACGAGCCGACGAACCACCTGGACGTCGAAGGCATTCGCTGGCTGGCCGATCACCTGCTGGAGCGGAAGGTCGCGCTGATCGTCGTCACGCACGACCGGTGGTTCCTCGACACGGTGTGCACCCGGACCTGGGAAGTGGCCGGGGGCGCGGTCGAACAGTACGAAGGCGGCTACGCCGACTGGGTCTACGCCAGGGCGGAGCGGGCCCGGCTCGCGGCAACGGCCGAGGAGAAGCGGCGCAACCTGGCTCGCAAGGAGCTGGCGTGGCTGCAACGCGGCGCCAAGGCCCGGACCTCGAAGCCGAGGTATCGCGTCGAGGCGGCCGAGGCGCTCATCGCGGACGTGCCGCCGCCGCGCGACAGCGCCGAACTGCACGCGTTCGCCAAGCGTCGGCTGGGCAAGACGGTGCTCGAACTGGAAGATGTCACGCTGCGGATCGGTGAGCAGACGCTGCTCACCGACGTCACCTGGCGGCTCGGCCCCGGCGACCGGATCGGCCTGGTCGGGGTCAACGGCTCGGGCAAGACCACGCTGCTACGGCTGCTAGCCGGCGCGCGCGAGGCCGACGGTGGCCGCCGCGTCGAGGGCAAGACGGTCCGAATCGCTTACCTGGCGCAGGAGCTCGAGGATCTCCCCGGTGAACTGCGCGTCCTCGAAGCCGTCGAGCAGATCGCCCGCCGGGTGGTGCTGGGCAAGGACGAGATGTCGGCCTCGCAGCTGGCGGAGCGGTTCGGCTTTCCTGCCCGGCGGCAGTGGACCCCGGTCGCGGATCTCTCGGGCGGCGAGCGGCGTCGGCTGCAGCTGACCCGGCTGCTCATGGCCGAGCCCAACGTGCTGCTGCTCGACGAGCCGACCAACGACCTGGACATCGACACCCTGCAGCAGCTCGAAGACCTGCTCGACTCGTGGCCGGGCACGCTCGTGGTCGTCTCGCACGACCGCTACCTGGTGGAACGCGTGTGCGACACCGTGGTGGCGCTGTTCGGCGACGGCAGGCTCACCGACCTGCCCGGCGGCATCGACGAGTACCTGGCACGCCGGTCCACGCTGTCCCCGCGCCGTGACAGCCGGCCTGCCGCGCAGCGACCCGGTACGGCCACGGCGGCCTCCACTCCGTCGAAGGTGAGCGCCGCGGAGCAACGGGCGGCCCGCAAGGAGCTGGCGCGGCTGGAGCGCAAGCTGGACGCGTTGCACAGCAAGGAGCGCGAGCTGCACGACGCGCTGGCCGCTGCCGCGACCGACCCCGGCACGCTGCTCGAACTCGACGCCGAGCTCAAGGCGGTGCTCGCCGAGAAGGACGAGGTCGAGATGCGGTGGCTGACAGCGGCCGATAGCGCCGAGTAACCACCCTCGTCGTGCGTGAAAGTTCGTGCTCCGGCACGTCTCACCACTCACGACCCCGGCTGGGCCGTCGTGGTGCGGTTAATGTGTCGTTGTCGCCCCGCCGATAAGCTCGCAGTGTGCAGGCGAGGATGAAACGGAGCTGAAGGCGACGATGAGCAAGTTTGTGGCCAAACTGGTCGCCACCGCGACATCCGACGGTGGGCACAAGCGCGGGATGACGACAGGCGAACCCACCGAGCCCGTCCACACGACGTGGGCCGAGATCCACGAGCGCGCACGGCGAGTGGCGGGCGGGCTGGTCGCCGCGGGGCTGCGCCAGGGTGGAGCGGTCGGTGTACTCGCCGCCGCCCCCGCCCTGATCGCGCCGACAGTGCACGCGGTGTGGCTCGCGGGCGGCAGCGTGACGATGCTGCACCAGCCGACCCAGCGCACCGACCTCGCCGAGTGGGCCGCCGACACGATGCGGGTACTGGGCATGATCGGCTCCGACGCCGGGGGGCGGGACCTCAGAGAGGGGGGCGGGAATGTCACTGTGCTGCTGGGCGATCCGTTCGATCAGCTCGCCCCGGTGCTCGACGAGAACGACATCTCCTATCAGCTGATCAGCGACCTCTTCGAGGCCGAGCCGATCGCCGAGCCGGTGCCCACCGAGGAGGACGACCTGGCGTTGCTGCAGCTCACCAGCGGCTCCACGGCGGATCCCAAGGCCGTCAAGATCACCCACGGCAACCTGCTGCACAACATGACCGAGATGATCGAACGTTCGGAGTTCGATCCGGAAATCGACCGCATGGTCTCCTGGTTGCCGACCTTTCACGACATGGGCATGGTCGGCTTCCTCACCGTCCCGATGACTTTCGGGATCGACCTGGTCAAGGTCAGCCCCGCCGAGTTCCTGCGCGGGCCGCTGATCTGGCCGGACCTGATCACCCGCTACCGGGCGACGGCGACCGCGGCGCCCAACTTCGCCTACGCCATCGTCGGCAAGCGGCTGGCCAGGGTCGATGACGACAACGCGTACGACCTGTCCAGCCTCCGGATCGCGCTCAACGGCGCCGAACCGATCGACGAGGCGGCGGTAGCGGGCTTCACCGAGGCCGCGGGCCGGTTCAAGCTCGACCCTGGCGCGGTGTTCCCGGCTTACGGCCTCGCCGAGGCCACGCTCGCGGTGTCGTTCGCGCCGCTGGGTACGGGCCTGCACGTCGATGTGGTCGACACCGATGCGCTGGAGACGGACAACCGTGCGGTGCCGGTACCGGAGGACGACCCGAGGCGCGGCACCGACCAGGTGCGCTCGTTCGCGCTGCTGGGCACGCCGTTGCCGGGCCTCGAGGCGCAGATCGTCGACGAGGGCGGCACGGTGCTCGGTGAGCGCGAGGTGGGGGAGATCCGGCTACGCGGGGCGGCCGTCACCCCGGGGTATCTGACGATGGACGGTCCCCTCGCGGCGCAGGACGAGCACGGCTGGTTCGCGACCGGCGATCTCGGCTACCTGGTCGACGGCCAGATCGTCATCTGCGGCCGTCGCAAGGACGTCATCATCATGGGCGGCCGCAACATCTACCCGACCGACGTCGAGCGTGCCGCGCAGTCGGTCGAGGGTGTCCGCGCGGGCAACGCCATCGCGGTGCGCATCGATGCGGGCACGCGGCGGGAACGCTACGCGGTGGTGCTGGAGTCGAAGGTGGCGGGCGTCGCGGAGCAGGAGCGGGAGCTCACCAAGGAGGTGACCGCTCGGGTCACCGCTGCGGTAGGGGTGCGGCCGTACTCGGTGCTGGTGCTGCCACCCGGAACGCTGCCCAAGACCCCGTCGGGCAAGGTCAAGCGCGCCGCGACGGCGAGCGAGTACGCCGAGGAGATCGCTAACCGCGCATCGGCATAGCGGCCGTGTCCGCGTTCCAGTCGCACGTGTCCGCACTTCCGCCGGCGGCAGGTCAGTGGAAGACGTTCTGCGCGGTTGCCAGGCCGGATTCGAGGAGTTCCTCGACGGCGTCGGCGCAGTGACCGACGTTGAACGCGAGTTCGCGCCGTTCGGTCGCGGAGAAGTCCTTGAGCACGTAGTCGGCCGGGTTCATCCGGCCGGGCGGCCTGCCGATGCCGAACCGCACCCGGTAGTAGTCCTTCCCGCCCATGGACTTGGTGATCGAGCGCAGCCCGTTGTGGCCGTTGTCGCCGCCGCCGAGCTTGAGCCGCACCACGCCGTAGTCGAGGTCGAGCTCGTCATGGATGACGACGATGCCGCCCAGCGGGATCTTGAAAAACCGCGCGACACCGGCGACCGGGCCACCCGAGAGGTTCATGTATGAGCGGGGCTTGACCAGAACTACGCGCGCGCCGGCCAGCGTGCCCTCGACGGCGTCGGCGCCCGCCTTGGCCTTGAACTTCCCGCCGATCCGCGCGGCCAGCTCGTCGGCGACGAGGAAGCCGGCGTTGTGCCGGTTGGCCGCATAGCCGGGCCCCGGATTGCCGAGGCCGGCGAGCAGAACTCGCTCGCCGGCCCCTGGGACATCCTGCTCGGCCAATTACTCGCTGGACCTCTCGGCGGGAGCCGCCTCGCCTTCGGCTGTCGTCTCGGCTGCTTCGCCCGCGCCCTCCTCGGCCGCTTCGGCTTCCTCTTCCGCTTCCTCGAGTGCCTCGGCGGTCGGCGCCTCGTTCACCGCGACGACCAGGTACTCCGGGTCCGTCAGCAGCGTCGCGCCGGCAGGCAGCTCGACCTCGCCCGCGTTGATGTGCGTGCCGATCTCGGCGCCGTCGATGGAGAGCTCGATCTGCTCCGGGATGTGCAGCGCGTCGACCTCGACGCTCAGTGCGTCCAGGTCCTGGTTGACGAGCGTGCCGCTCACCGGCTCGCCGGTGAGCACGACGGGGATGTCTACGGTGACCTTCTCACCGCGCTTGAGCAGCAGCAGGTCGACGTGTTCGATGTAGTTCTTGAGCGGATGCACCGTGATGGTCTTGGTCAGCGCCAGCTGCGCCTTCGAGCCGTCGACGTCCAAGGTCAGCACGGAGTTGCGGCCGTGCTCCCTGATCACGCGGGCGAACTCGATCGCGGGCAGCGACAGGTGCTTCGGGTCGGAGCCGTGCCCGTAAAGCACAGCGGGAATCTTGCCGGCACGACGGGTGCGGCGTGCTGCGCCTTTACCGAACTCACCGCGCGGCTCGGCGGATAGACGTACCTCGGACACTTCGCTGCTCTCCTTGAACGTTTGACGATTGTTCGCGTGCTTCGGGTTGATCCCCGGCATAGGCAGCGGCGCGGCATGACAGCGCGCGGCATCGTAAGACCGCCACGTCGATCACGCCAGGTCGAACCCGCCTCGCCGGGGCAACCTCAACAGTCTAACCAGGCCTCGATCGGGCTGCGACCCGGGTGGCGAGCAGTGGTGGCTCGCCCCGGTTGAAGCGCCACCTCGCCCGGTTCGCCCTATTTTCGGCAGGTATCGGGGAGCTCAAGGTGGCCTTCGCTGCCATATAGGCGCCCCATGGCACCTTCGTGTCGCCGCAAAGCTACGAAAACAGGACAATGAGGTTGATTTTACGCGAGGCGAGGAAGCCTTAAGCTGGTTCCCCGCGACCCGGGCGGCGAGCCGAAGGCCCCGTAGGTCGAAAATTGGCGATCCAGAGGGCGCGCGACCCCCACCCCAGTGGTGCCGGTTGAGCGATTGACGTTGAGACGATAGGTCGGGCCGAGTGTCACACCCGCCCAACCCCGCGCGAGCCACACCCCGCAAACCGCACCGTGCGAGTGTGACGCTGAGCCCGACCGTATCGTCCAAGTGTCACGTTCACTCAACGGACGAGTGCGACACCCACCCCCGAGCCCACATCTTCATCACAGCATGGACAGCACCCCAAGCCACTGATGACTTGGGTGCCACATAGGCACCGAAGGGGACCTTCGCCTCGCCTGGAACCCCGCGCGCTCAGGCGTTGCCGTCGAACAAGCTGGTGACCGAGCCATCCTCGAAGACCTGCTCGATCGCGCGGGCGAGGAGCGGCGCGATGGACAGCACCGTCATGCCGGGGAACCGCTTCTCCTCCGGAATCGGCAACGTGTTGGTGAAGACCACTTCGCGGGCGCCACAGGTGGACAGTCGCTCGGTCGCCGGGGGCGACAGCACGCCGTGCGTGGCGGCGGCGACGACGTCGGACGCGCCTGCTTCCAGGAGGACCTGCACCGCGCCGGCGACCGTGCCACCGGTGTCGATCATGTCGTCGATGACCACGCACAGCCTGCCCTTGGCCTCGCCGACGACGCGGTTGGCGACCGCCTCGTTCGGCTTATCGGGGTCGCGGGTCTTGTGGATGAAGGCGATCGGCCGGTCACCGAACTGCTGCGCCCATTTCTCCGCGAGCCGCACCCGGCCCGAATCCGGCGAGACCACGGTGATGGGCTGGTCGCCGTAGCGCTCCTGCAGGTAGTCGCAGAGCACGCTCTGCGCGAGCAGATGATCGACCGGCCCGTCGAAGAACCCCTGGATCTGCGCGGTGTGCAGGTCCACCGTCATGACTCGGTCCGCTCCGGCCACCTTGAACATATCGGCGATGAGGCGTGCCGAGATCGGCTCGCGGCCCTTGTGCTTCTTGTCCTGCCTGCCGTACGGGTAGAACGGCATGATCACCGTGATGCGCTTGGCGCTCGCCCGCTTCAGGGCGTCGACCATGATCAGCTGCTCCATGATCCACTCGTTGATCGGCGGGCAATGACTCTGGATGACGAACGCGTCGACACCGCGCACCGACTCCTCGAACCGGACGAAGATCTCGCCGTTGGCGAAGGTCATGGCCTGCTGCGGGGTGATGCTCACGTTGAGATGCTTGGCGACTTCCTCGGCGAGCTCTAGGTGCGAACGCCCGGCGAACAGCATCAGATTCTTCTTGGGGGTGCCCGACTTCGAACTCATGGTTGCGACTCCGTGTCCTTGTCCTGTTTCTCGGCGAGGGCCTTCTCCGCTGCCTCCGCCGCCGGGGTGCCCGCCCTGCGCCGGGTCACCCACCCCTCGATGTTGCGTTGTGGCGCGCCCGAGACGGCGAGGGCGCCCGGCGGCACATTGCGCCTGATCACCGTTCCCGCTCCGCTGTAGGCGCCGTCCCCGACCGAAACCGGCGCGACGAACATGTTGTCCGACCCGGTCTTCACATGCGATCCGATCGTGGTGTGGTGCTTGGTCACGCCGTCGTAGTTGACGAAGACGCTGGACGCACCGATGTTGCTGTGCTCCCCAATGGTCGCATCCCCGACATAGGTCAGATGCGGCACCTTGGAACCGGTGCCGATCGTGGCGTTCTTGGTCTCGACGAAGGTACCGATCTTGGCGCCGACGCCGAGGCGGGTGCCAGGTCGCAGGTAGGCGAAGGGCCCGACGGAGGCGTTGGCGCCGATCACCGAGCAGGTGCCGTGCGTGCGGACCACGGACGCGCCCGCTCCCACCTCGACGGCGTTCAGCGTGCTGTCCGGGCCGACGAGTGCACCCTCGCCGACGGTGGTCCCGGCCCGCAGCTGCACGCCGGGCTCGATGACGACATCGCGGGCGAGGGTGACGTCGGCGTCGAGCCATGCGGTGGCCGGGTCGACGAAGGTGACACCTTCGCGCTGCCAGTGCCGCACCAGCCTGCGGTTGAGTTCCGCGCCAATGGCGGAGAGCTGCACGCGGTCGTTGACGCCCTCGGTCATCCAGGGATCGTCGACCACGAGGGCGCCGACCGGGCGCTGATCCGAGCGGGCGATGGCGAGGACGTCGGTAAGGTAGAGCTCGCCTTGTGCGTTGTCGCCCGAGAGCCGGGCCAGGCCGTCGGCGAGGATCTCCGCGTCGAAGGCGTACACGCCCGAGTTGATCTCGTTGATCGCCAGTTGTTCCGGGGTGCAGTCCTTGTGCTCCACGATGGCGAGCACCGCGCCGTCGGCGTCGCGCTCGATGCGGCCGTAGCCGCTCGGGTCGGCCAGTACGGAGGTGAGCACGGTGACCGCGTTGCCAGCGCCGGAGTGCTCGGCGAGCAGCGCGGAGAGCGTCTCGGTGTCGAGCAGCGGCACGTCGCCGTAGCTGACCAGCACAGTCCCGGTGAGCCCGGCGGGCATCGCTTCGAGTGCGCAGCTCACCGCGTGCCCGGTGCCGTTCTGCTCCGCCTGCACCGCGGTGGTGATCGGCCTGCCCAGCTCGCCTGCCAGCTCGGAGAGGTGCGCGCCGACGCGTTCGCGGCCGTGGCCGATGACCACGACCAGGTGTTGAGGATCCAGGCCCGCCGCCGCGCGGACGGCGTGATCGACCAGCGGCCGTCCCGCGATCGGATGCAGCACCTTCGGGGTAGCGGAGCGCATTCGCGTGCCTTCGCCCGCGGCAAGAATCAGCGTGCTCAAAGCCTTACTCAGGGTGCTGGTCACGGCTCTCCCAAATCGACGTGAGGATTCGGCAAACGATCCTACGGGGTGGCCGCGGCGGGACCGCTCTGCCGCCGTATGCCCGTTTAATCACCGGCGTCTTGGGTTGCCGCCGATACCTGGTTACCGCCGCCGCGCTTGGCTTCATACATCGCGGCATCCGCCCTGGCGAGGACCGATTCCGGATGTTCGGACGGCGCCATCGACACCAGCCCCACCGATAACGTCACGCCACGGGAAAGGTGTCCCGGCAGCTCGTCGACCGCGGTCACGATCCGGTTCATGGCCAGCGCCGCCGCCGATGCGGGCGCGCCGGGCAGCAGCACTACGAACTCGTCACCGCCGTAGCGGGCGACGAAGTCGTCGCCGCGCAGGGCGTCGCGCAAGGTGCTGGCGATGACCCGGAGCACGTCGTCGCCCTCCGCGTGGGACTGGTTGTCGTTGACGCCCTTGAAGCCGTCGAGGTCGACGAGCGCGACGGCGAGCGGTTGGGCGGCGGAGTTCGACGACAGCGCCCGCAGCCGCTCGTCGAGGGCGCGCCGGTTGGGCAGGCCGGTCAGCGGGTCCTGCAGTGCCTGCGCGGCGATCGCACCGTGTTCGGCGGAGAGCCGCTCGTGGTTACGGCGGGCCTGCAGCGCGGCGGCGCGCGACTCGCGCATCTCCCACAGTTCGGCCTCCAGCGCCGAGGTGTAGGCCAGCACCGCGTCGGGCAGGCCAGGACGCCCGGCGAGCTCGAAGCGAGCCAGTTCGCGGTCGACGTTGAGCCGGACCGAGGCCGGTGCGTTGGCCGCGAAGGCCGCGTCGCGCGCGGCGTGCAGTACGTCTCGTGCTTCTTCGCGCCGGGCGTCCTGTTCCAGGCAGCGGGACAGCGCGATCGCCACGAGCACCTTCTCCTGGCCGCTGGCAGGCCGCTTGAACAGCCGGTGCAATCGCTCGATGTGGTCGGCTCCCGGGTCGGCGAACGCGGCAGCGGCGGCGATGAGCCCGACCTGGTCGATCGCGGGTGCTTCCCGCATCCGGAACAGCGACTCGGTGAACGGAGCTTCGACGGCGGCGGCGACGGACGCGGCGATGCCGTACTTCTCGCGTGCCTTGTCGTCCCGCCGCACCCGCTCGAGCCGGATCGCCCAGGCCAGCAGCATCTCGATGAGGTTGAACAGTTGCAGGGTGATGTCGTGCGGGCTGGCGCTGGCCCGCAGGGCGCGGTGTGACCGGTTGCCGACTTCTTCGGCCGTCTCGTACAGCCCGAGCTCGTTGAGCCCCTGCCAGCAGTCGGTCAGCGCGGTGACCATCGAGCGGTCGTAGGTTCGCCGTTCGGCCGTCGTCGTCGCGGTAGGCGGGTCATCGAGGATGGCAAGCGCCCGCGCGATCTCGGTCAGTGCGGCGTCCTCCTTGCCGGCGAGGATGAGGCGTTTGCCCTGCAGCGCGTGCGCCCCGGCTCGCAGGATGGGGAGGCGTTGCTGGCGCGTGTGGGCGAGCAGTTCGTCGACAAGGGGCTCGGCCTGCGCGGCGAGCCCGGTGGTCGCGAGGCGTGCCATAGCGGCGCTGCGGAGCAGGTCGGCGACCATGAGCGGGGTGCCGCGGTTCTTGGTCTCCGCCAGGAGCGCGTCGAGCTCGGCGATGATGGCGAGTTGCTCGTCGTGAGATGTCGACTGCACCGCCGCACGCAGTTCGCGCGCGCGGCCCAGCAGCCAGGCGTCGGACATATCGGTCACGGCCGGTCGTCTGGCATCCCGGATGCCTGGTCCTTCGCGCAGCGGCCGCACCCCCTTGGTGACTTATGGTGCTCCGCCGCCAGGACTCGAACCTGAACTGTCAGAACCAAAATCTGAAGTGCTGCCAATTACACCACGGCGGATCGGGTGTTCAGTGCCCATGTGCAGGGTAGACGCGATGCGCTCGGTGACGGTTCCTACCCCCTGCTCCCCGCGCGAGGAGTTCCGATCGCCGCCAACTTCCGGTACCGTAACTTACGCAAGCGTAGGTAAGCAGGTTTCACGGCAGGAAGGCGTGACGGGATGACAGCCACCCTCCAGCAATCACCAGGCCCAGCAAGCGATCCGGTACGGACTCCGCCGAAGCCGGTCATCGACGGCAGGCGTTCGCTGAAGGTGCAGATCGCGGTGTATTTCGGGGTGGTAGCACCACTGCTGGCGTTGCTCGCCGCGGTGCCTTTCGCGTGGGGATGGGGCCTGACGTGGGTCGATGCCGGCCTGTTCGCCGCCTTCTATCTGTTCGCCGCGGTGGGGATCACCGTCGGCTATCACCGGCACTTCACGCACGGGTCGTTCAAGGCGAAGCCATGGCTGCGGGTGCTGCTCGCTATCGCGGGCAGTACGGCGTTGCAGGGGCCAGTACTGGTGTGGGTCGCCGATCATCGCAGGCATCACGCGTTCTCCGACCGCGATGGCGATCCGCACTCGCCGTGGCTCTACGGCACATCGCCTGCCGCCATCGCCAAGGGGTTCTGGCACGCGCACATGGGCTGGCTCTTCGAGCGGGACAGCACCAACATCGACCGGTTCGCCCCGGATCTCGCCAAGGACGCCGCGCTGGTGCGGGTCGACCGGAGCTTCTGGCTGTGGACGGCGGTCAGTCTCGTGCTGCCCGCGGTGCTGGGCGGCCTGCTGACATGGTCGTGGTGGGGCGCGCTGACCGCGTACTTCTGGGCCGGCCTGGTCCGGGTCTGCGTGCTGCACCACGTGACCTGGTCGATCAACTCGGTGTGCCACATGATCGGTGAGCGCCCGTTCACGGCGCGGGACCGCTCGGCGAACTTCTGGCCGCTGGCGATCCTCTCGCTCGGTGAGTCGTGGCACAACCTGCACCACGCCGACCCGACCTCGGCGCGACACGGCGTCAAGCGAGGTCAGATCGACATCTCCGCGCGGCTGATCTGGCTGTTCGAGAAGTTCGGTTGGGCGCACGACGTGCGCTGGCCCAACGACAAGCGGCTGGCGCGCCTGACCGTGGCGTCGGAGTAGCAGGCGCCGCTGCCGGGCCCGCGGGCCCGGCAGCGATAGTCTGCACAACCATGGCGGGACGACGACGGGCGAAGCGGGGGGCGGCCGCCACCGGCGCGAGGCCGGCTGCCCCGGTGGCACGGGTCCGCATGACGGGGACCGAACGCAGGCAGCAACTGATCGACGTCGCCAAGGCCCTGTTCGCGGAGAAGGGCTTCGACGGGACCTCGATCGAGGAGATCGCGTACCGGGCGAACGTGTCGAAGCCGGTGGTCTACGAGCATTTCGGCGGCAAGGAGGGGATCTACGCCGTCGTGGTGGATCGCGAGACCCATGCGCTGCTCGACCGGATGGTGTCGAGCCTGCACGGCGGCCATCCGCGCGTGATGCTCGAGCAAGCCGCCGTCGCGCTGCTCGCCTACGTGGAGGAGTCCCACGACGGGTTCCGCATTCTGGTGCGTGACTCGCCCGTCGCCAGCTCGACCGGGACGTTCTCGACGCTGCTCAACGACATCGCCAGCCAGGTCGAGCACATTCTGGCGAAGCAGTTCGGCGCGCGCGGCTACGACGTCAAGCTGGCCCCGTTGTACGCGCAAGCGCTGGTGGGGATGGTGGCGCTGACCGGGCAGTGGTGGCTCGACGCGCGCAAACCTAAGCGGGATGAAGTCGCCGCGCAGCTGGTGAACCTGGCCTGGAACGGGCTCTCACACCTGGAGCACAAACCGAAGCTGACCGCGCGCTGAAAGACGCCTTCAGTCCACTGAGGAGCCTGTTGCAAAATTGCCCCGATCGCGGACAGTGGTCGCCCGAACACGGCTGAGTTGGACGCTGGGCGCCGAACGGTCAAGCCTGAGACTGATTTGGTGCCCCGATTTC